>NZ_CP110679.1:921250-1228333 GCF_026167525.1 Sphingomonas sp. M1-B02
ATTGCCCGCCATCGGGCGATAGAGGGGATCGCCCGCATTCTGCGCATCCACCTTCGCCGCCATCCGCAGCAGCGACGCGTCCACGTCCTCGGCGGTCGCCACACCGTGCAGCAGCCAGTTGGACATATGCTGCGAAGAGATGCGCAGCGTCGCGCGATCCTCCATCAGCCCGACATCGTGGATGTCGGGCACCTTCGAACAGCCCACGCCCTGGTCTATCCAGCGCACGACATAGCCGAGGATGCCCTGGGCATTGTTGTCGAGCTCGTCGGCAATCTCCTGCGCGCTCCAGTTGCGCCCCGCCGCCACCGGGATCGTCAGCAGCGGTGCCAGCCCCGGCACCGCCTCGGCGGCAATCGCGCGCTGCCGGGCGAACACGTCGACCTGATGATAGTGCATCGCGTGCAGCGTCGCCGCGGTCGGCGACGGGACCCAGGCGGTGTTCGTGCCCGATCGCGGATGCGCGGACTTCTGCGCGAGCATGTCCGCCATCCGATCCGGCGCCGCCCACATCCCCTTGCCGATCTGTGCCTTGCCCGAAAGCCCGCACGCCAGCCCGATGCCGACATTGCGCGCTTCATAGGCCTGGATCCAGCTCGACGCCTTCATCTCGGCCTTGGGCACCATCGCCCCGGCGCGCATGCTGCTGTGGATCTCGTCGCCGGTGCGATCGAGGAAACCGGTGTTGATGAAGGCGATCCGGTGCCGCACCGCATGGATGCAGGCCGCAAGATTGGCCGACGTCCGCCGCTCCTCGTCCATTACCCCCAGCTTGATCGTGTGCCGCGCCAGCCCCAACAGATCCTCGACCGCGTCGAACAGCCGATCGGCGAAACCGCATTCCTCGGGCCCGTGCATCTTCGGCTTGACGATATAGATAGATCCCGCCCGGCTGTTGCGCCGCGCGCGGAGGTCGTAGCGCGCGATCAGGCTCGTCAGGATCGCGTCGAGAATGCCCTCGGGCGCCTCCTGACCGTCTTGCAGCAACAGCGCCGGCGTCGTCATCAGATGCCCGACATTGCGCACGAACAGCAAAGCGCGCCCCGGCAGGCTGATCTCCGCCGCCCCCGGCACCTGATAGACGCGGTCCTCGGCAAGCCGCCGCGTCATGCGCACGCCGCTTTTGTCGAAGCTCTCCTCCAGATCGCCCTGCATCAGCCCCAGCCAGTTGGCATAGGCCGCGACCTTGTCCTCGGCGTCCACCGCCGCGATCGAATCCTCGAGGTCGACGATCGTCGAGAGCGCCGCTTCCAGCACCACGTCTGCGATCCCGGCCGGATCGTCGCGCCCGATCGGATGCGTCCGGTCGATCGTGACTTCGATGTGCAGGCCATTGTGCCGGAACAGCAGCGAATCGCCGCGATGCCCGACGAACTGGCCGGGATCGGCGAGCGGCAAATCGCCCTTCGCAAACTCCGCCCAGCGCATGCCCGTGAGCGGCACCGCTTCGTCGAGAAAGGCCTTGGCAAAGGCGATCACCTGCGCCCCGCGCGCGCGATCATAGCCGCCGGGCTCGGCGGCACCCGGCAAGGCATCGGTCCCGTACAGCGCGTCGTACAGGCTCCCCCATCGCGCGTTGGCGGCATTGAGCACGAAGCGCGCGTTGAGCGCCGGCACCACCAGCTGCGGCCCGGCCATCCGGGCGACTTCGTCGTCCACGCCGCTTGTCATCACCGTGAAGGGCGCGGGCTCGGGCACCAGATAGCCGATCCCACGCAGGAACGCCTCCTGCGCCGAAGGATCGGTCGCACGCCGGGGATCCTCTTCGCACCAGTGATCGATCTGCGCCTGCAGCAGCTCGCGCTTGGCCAGCAAGTCCCGATTCTCCGGCGCGAACCGGGCGAAGAGTTCCGCCGCACCAGTCCAGAAGCGCGCTGGCTCGAAACCGAGCCCCGGCAACACCCGGTCTTCGACGAAATGCGCGAGCACCTCCGCCACCTGCGAACCGGCGCGATCAACATAAGCGGACATGGAATACCCTCCTGACACAAGGAAACGGCCTGGGGAGGACGGCACGCGATTAGTCCAGCAACGCCCGGCTAATCAACCCCGCTCTGCAATGCCCCCGCCGCCGCCTCGATCCGCTCGAGCATGGCGCGCAACTGCTCCTGCTCCGCGCGCGGGAGCACGTCGAAGATCCGCCGCTCGAATTCCAGCGCCTTGGGCGCGATCTGTTCGTACAGCCCCCAGCCGTCGGGGGTCAGCGTCAGCAGGCGCGAGCGCTGGTCGCCCGGATTGGCCCCGCGCTGGATGAGCCCGCGTTCGGCAAGGGCGATCGCCGCGCGGCTCACCGTCACCTTGTCCATCCGGGTGCGGCCGCATAGCGCCTGCTGGCTCATCGCCCCGCCCTCCGCCAGCACCGCCACCAGCCGCCACTCCGGAATGCGCAGCCCGAAAAGGTTGCGATAGGCCGATGCGACCGCATCCGAGACCGCATTGGAAGCGATCGAAAGCCGGTAGGGCAGAAATGCTTCAAGCTTGAGCGTCGTAGGCATCGCAGCTCCGTTCCGGTCCATAGCGTCCGTTGCAAGTGACAACGTTGTACGATTGCAATTTATGCAATGCTACCGGTATCATTTCGCACTTGCAACATAAGCCCCCGGCACCCAATTAGCGGAGGCCTTTCAGGCATCCTCTCCTAAACCTTTCAAAGGGTCGCCCTCCGGGGCGGCCCCTTTTTTTGTCTTTTTTCAGCCCATCTGTCGCTTGATCGTCGCCCGTGTTGCCTTTCCGTAAGGCGGCTTCATCCCGGCGAGCTTGGCCACATCGATCCGAGGCTGCTTGTAGACACTCCGAGCATGACTGAAGGTCCGGAACCCGGCCTCGCCATGATAAGCTCCCATTCCCGACGGTCCGACTCCGCCGAACGGCAATTCCTCCTGGCTGACATGGAATATCACGTCGTCCAGCGTCACCCCGCCGGAGACGGTGCGGTCCATTACCTGCCGCCGCTCGGCGCCGTCCGAACCGAAATAATAAAGCGCGAGCGGACGATCGCGGCGATTCACTTCGTCGATCGCGCCGTCGATATGCTCGTAGCTGCGCACCGGCAGGATCGGCCCGAATATCTCCTCCTGCATCACGATCATGTCGTCGGTCGCGCCGCGAACGATGTGCAGCGGCATCTTCCGCGAATTGGAGGTCGCGAAATCCTCGTTCGCCGGGTTTACCGCGATCACCTCGGCGCCCTTGGCGCGGGCGTCGTCGAGCCACTCGGTCAGCCGCTGATAATGGCGATCGTTGATCAGCGCGGTGTAATCGGGGTTGGAGAGCAGCGTCGGATACATCCGCGTCGCGGCGTCGACGAGCCCCGCGACGACCTCCGCCTCCTTCTCCGCCGGCACCAGCATATAATCGGGCGCAAGACAGATTTGGCCGGCGTTGAGCATCTTGCCTAGCGCCACCCGCTCGGTCGTTCGCGCAACGTCCGCCGATCGTCCCACCACCACGGGAGATTTGCCGCCCAGCTCGAGCGTAACCGGCGTCAGATTGTCGGCGGCGGCATGGAGGATATGCTTGGCGATGCCCGTCGCGCCGGTGAACAGCAGGTGATCGAAGGGCAGCGCGGCAAAGGCCTTCCCCACCTCTGGCCCGCCGCTGACGAAGGCCAGTTCCTCCACGTCGAAATACCCCGGCGCGAGTTGCTCGAACAAGGCGGCGACGCAGGGCGTGAACTCGCTGGTCTTCACCATCGCCCGGTTGCCCGCTGCGAAAATCCCCGCCAGCGGGCTCATCACCAGGTTGACCGGGAAATTCCACGGCGCAATCACCCCGACCACACCCAGCGGTTGATATTCGATCCAGCCGCGCCCGCCGAGCAGGCCCAGCGGAAACATCACCGGCTTCTTGTCCGGCTTTGCCCAGCGCTCGACATGCTTGATCGCGTGGCGAAGCGGCGCCACCGAGGCGGCGATATCGGTGATCATCGATTGCTCGCGGCTGCGATGCCCGAAATCCTCGCTCAGGGCGTCGCAGAATTTCTCGGCATTGTCGGACAGCATCGCGATCGCGCGCTTGAGCCGATCCTTGCGCACCGCGATGGGGACGGGAAGCTCGGCCATATAGGCGGCGCGCTGGCGCTCCAATATCTGCTGCATCCCATCCCTCTCCGGTCGCCTCAGCGGATCGCCGGGCCTTTGCCGTGAAGATGACCAAAGAAGCCCGCTTGGACAAGCTAGACGTACATCCCTACCCACACCGCGAAGCCCGCTGCCCCCAGCATCACCCCGAAGGGCAGACGATCGGTCGCCACCAGCTTTCGTCCGGCGCTACGCAGCCCGAGCACTGCCGCGAGCCCGATCAGGCAGGCGGCGAGCAGCACCATCGGCAACGCCTGCCAGCCCAGCCAGAAGCCGATCGCCCCGAACAATTTGGGATCCCCCCCGCCCAGCCCCTGCCGCCTGCGCAGCGCGCGATAGCCGGCGGAAACCGCCCAGAGCACGCCATAGCCGGCAACCCCGCCGATCGCCCGCGCCTCCAGCGGCACGCCGACCCCGACTGCGCCGGCCGCGAGCCCCGCCCCCGCCAGCGCACCCGTAAGCGCGTTCGGCAGCCAGAAGGCCGCCAGATCGAGCGCTGCCAGTGCCAGCAGCAGCCAGCCGAACACCGCCCCCGCCATGCCTTCCGCACCCGGCGCAACCCAGCCCGAGGTCGCGCCGATCGCTAGCCCCGCCAGCTCGGTCAGCAAATGGCTCGGATGAATCGCGCCCCCGCAGCCCCGGCAGCGCCCACGCTGCAGCACGAAGCTCGCCACCGGCACCAACTCGTGCGCCTTGAGCCCCTTGCCGCACGAATCGCATGCGGAACGACCTTTCAACGGCGAACGCCCCTCGGGCCAGCGCAGCGCCACCGTTGCGATGAAGCTGCCGAAGACCAGCCCCAGCACCCCCAGCAACACGGGCCAGAGCCAGGCCTCAGTCGTCGTCACGCGGCGGACGCTTGCGGATCAGATAGCGATACACGCCAAACACGTTGATGAAGAAGAGCACGAGATTCTGCGACAGCAACGGATTGTCGTCGGTCAGGAAGGCGCCGGTGATCCAGCAGATGCTCGACGCCACAAACAGCGCGAACCCCCAGCCGGTCACCCGCCGCCCCGAATCGAGCGAGACCATCAGGCAGGCGATCACCCCGCTGATCGACGCGGCCCATTTCAGGATTTCGACAAGCGGCATGCTGGCTCCTTGGAAGCGCCGCGCGGCTTTTGCAAACCGGGCTCGGGATCACTAGATCGCCCCCAACCCCCGAAAGGAACTTTATGTCCGCCGACGACATCGTCATCGCTTCCTATGCCCGCACCCCGATGGGCAGCTTCCAGGGCTCCCTGACCGGCGCCTCGGCTACCGATCTGGGCGCCGCCGCCGTGGCCGCCGCGGTGCAGCGCGCCGGCGTGAGCGGTGAGGCGATCGAGCGCATCTATATGGGCTGCGTCCTCCCCGCCGGGCTCGGCCAAGCCCCCGCGCGCCAGGCTGCGCTCAACGCCGGGCTTCCCGAGCATATCGAGGCGACGACGATCAACAAGATGTGCGGATCGGGCATGCAGGCCGCGATCATGGGCGCCGAGGCGCTCGCGGCGGGCTCGGTCGACCTGCTCGTCGCCGGCGGCATGGAGAGCATGACCAACGCCCCCTATCTGTCGCTGCGCCACCGCGCCGGCGCGCGGATCGGCCATGACGTGCTCAAGGATCATATGTATCTCGACGGGCTCGAGGACGCCTATGAACCCGGCAAGTTGATGGGCAATTTCGCCGAGGATACCGCGCAGGAATATCAGTTCACGCGTGCGGCGCAGGATGATTTCGCGATCCAGTCGCTCCAACGCGCGCAGGCTGCGCAAGCCTCGGGCGCGTTCGAGCGCGAGATCGTCGCGGTCGAAGTGAAGGGCCGCAAGGGCATCACCACCGTCATGCTCGACGAACAGCCCGCGCGCGGCGACATCGCCAAGATCCCGACGCTCAAGCCTGCGTTCGCAAAGGAAGGCACGATCACCGCCGCCAACGCCTCGTCCATCTCCGACGGCGCCGCCGCGCTCGTCCTCACCCGGCGCAGCGTCGCCGACAAGCTCGGCCTCACCCCCGTCGCGCGCATCGTCGCGCATGCCGCCCACGCCCACGCCCCTGCCCGCTTCACCACCGCCCCGGTCTTCGCGATGCGCAAGGCGCTGGAGAAAGCCGGCTGGCAGATCGGCGACGTCGACCTGTTCGAAGTCAACGAAGCCTTCGCAGTCGTTGCGATGATCGCGATGCGCGATCTCGGCATTTCGCACGAGGTGCTCAACATCCACGGCGGCGCCTGCGCGCTCGGCCATCCGATCGGCGCCAGCGGCGCGCGCGTGATGGCGACTCTGCTTTCCGCGCTGGAAACCAGCGGCCAGAGGCGCGGCATGGCCTCGCTCTGCATCGGTGGCGGCGAGGCGACGGCGGTGGCGGTGGAGATGCTGAACTAAACTCCTCCCCGGCACGGGGAGGGGGACCGCCGCCGAAGGCGGTGGTGGAGGGGGCTCTCCGCGAGCGACAATCTCGTGGCACGCCCCCTCCACCAGCCTGCGGCTGGTCCCCCTCCCCGTGCCGGGGAGGATAAAGCTCAGTCCACCGCCTCGCCCGCATCCACGCCCCAGATGTGCGACAGCTCGACATAGCCCCCGCGCCCGCGCACATCGAGCCAGCACCAGCCGCTCGCGCATTTGCTGATCCGCCCGACCACGCCCGGCGCCGCACGGAAGTTGATCGGCGCGTCGAAGCGCGGCGCCGCGCGCATCTCGGCGATCGCGCCGCGCACGATCGCGCTACGCGTGTCGCTCAGCAGGTTTACCTGCATCCAGCCCTGCGTGCCGTCGGGATCCTCGACCTTGCGCCACTCGCCATAGATGTCGACCACCTTGATCGGCAGGTCGGCGCGCTGATAGAGCCAGCTCGCCGGATAGTTGCGCCCCGGCCCGGTCCGCATCCGCGCCTTGTCCGCCGAAATCGAGGCATAATAAGGCGGCTTGCGCTGCGCCAGCGCGGGCAAGGCGAGTCCCAGCGCGAACACGCCCAGCAACAACCAACTCCAAAATCGCATGTCATCCCCTTAGCTTCCGCCCCGCATACCGCGAGCGAGCCGCGCCCTTCAACCGTTGACTGGCGCGCTGGAGCCGTTCAATCCGCCCTTTATGGCACAGCCGCGCCCCGCCCGACCTCGCGTCGCCGTCACGCGTTCGCTGCCCGACGGGGTCGAGGCGCGCATGGCCGAACTGTTCGACGTCATACTCAATCCCGGCGATGCGCCGCTGAGCCGCGACGCGCTGGCCGCGGCAATGGCCGATTGCGACGTGTTCGTCCCCACCGTCACCGATCGCATCGACGCCGAGCTCATCGCCGCCGTGCCCGATCGGCTGCGGCTCATCGCCAATTACGGCGCCGGCGTGAACCATATCGACCTCGCGGCCGCCCGGGCGCGCGGCATCCCCGTCACCAACACCCCCGGCGTGCTCACCGAAGACACCGCCGACATGACGATGGCGCTGGTCCTGTCGGTGCCGCGCCGGCTGGCCGAGGGCGAGAAACTGGTCCGCTCGGGCGAATGGAAGGGCTGGAGCCCCGGCGGGATGCTCGGTTACCGGATCGGCGGGAAGGCGCTGGGCATCGTCGGCATGGGAAGGATCGGCCAGGCCGTCGCCGCGCGCGCCCGCGCCTTCGGCCTATCGATCCATTATCATAATCGTCACCGTCTGCCCGCGGTGCTCGAGGCGCAACTCGCCGCCACCTGGCACCCCGATCTCGACGCGATGCTTGCTACGATCGACATCCTGACGATCCACACCCCGCGCAATCCCGAGAGCGAAAATCTGATCGACGCCCGCCGCATCGCGCTGATGCGGCCGCATGCGCACCTCATCAACGCCTCGCGCGGCGGCATCGTCGACGAAGACGCGCTGGTCGAGGCGCTGGAAGGCGGCCGACTGGCCGGCGCCGGGCTCGACGTCTGGGCGCACGAGCCGAGCATCGACCCGCGCCTGCTGGCGCTGCCCAACGTCGTGATGACCCCGCATATGGGCTCGGCCACCTATGAGGGCCGCGCCGCGGCGGGCGAGCGGGTTATCCGCAACATCCGAATCTGGACGGGGGGCGATCGTCCGCCCGATCAGGTGCTGGAGGGGTGGTTGTAGCTACTCCCTCTCCCCGGAGGGAGAGGGAAAGGATCAATCCCCCGTGCGGATCCGATCGACGAGTTCCTTCACCGTCGGCACGAACCCGTTGGAATAAAAGGGATCCTTCCGGAAATTATAGGCGCCGTGGCCCGCGAACATCAGGTTCTCGTCGGTCGGCCCGCCGTGGGCAATGTCCTGCAGTGTCTTCTGGATGCAGAAGCTGCGCGGATCGGCCAGCCGGCCGGTCGAGTTGGTCTCGCTGTCCGCCCAGCTCGAAAAGGCGCATTGGCTGAGGCAGCCCATGCAATCGGCCTGATCCTTGCGGATCAGCGCCTTCTCTTCCTCGCCGACATAGATGAGCGTGTTGTCCGGGGTCTTCAGCGCCGACGTATAGCCGAGCCCGACCCATTCGCGCGCGCGCAACAGGTCGCCCCGCGTCACCCAGAAGTTGCGGCCCTTTACGCCCGCGTCGAGCTGGAAGACATGATCGCCAGCAGACTCGGTCGAGTAAGCGATCTGTCGCTCCGAACGCGCCTCGAGGCTGCGCAGGAAGGGATTGCGGACCGCCGACGAATAGAAACCGGTGGGCGAAAAGCGGTGGAGCAGCACGTCGCCGGGCTCGATCTCCATCAGCTTGGTTTTCCACTCCTGCGGGATCGGGCTTTCCTGCGTCAGCAGCGGCCGCGTGCCGAACTGGAAGACGATCTGGCCGAGCTCGGGATTGTCGATCCAGTCGTTCCAGTCGCGCAGATACCACACGCCGCCGGCCATCACGATCGGCACGCTGTCCGATATGCCGCCCTCGCGCATCACGTCGCGCAATTCCTTGACGCGCGGATAGGGGTCCTGCGGCTTGAGCGGATCCTCGGCGTTCGACAGGCCGTTATGCCCGCCCGCCAGCCAGGGATCCTCATATACCACCGCCGAAAGCCATTCCGAAGCCTTCGAATATGCCCGCTTCCACAGCGCGCGGAATGCCCGGCCCGAACTCACGATCGGCAGATAGGTCACGCCGTAGGAAGCGCTGATCTCGCTGAGCTTGTAGGGCATGCCCGCGCCGCAGGTGACGCCCGACACCAGCCCGCGCGTCCGATCGAGCACGCCGTGCAGGATGCGCTGGGCGCCGCCCATTTCCCACAGCACGTTGATGTTGATCGCGCCCTTGCCGCCGGCAATGTCCCAGGCCTTCTTGACCTGGGTGACGGCGCCTTCGATCGCATATTCGATCAGCTCTTCGTGGCGCTCGCGCCGCGTCAGCGCCTTATAGACTTGTGGGATGATCTTCCCTTCGGCGTCATAGCTGTCGGCATTCACGGCGCTGACCGTGCCGATGCCGCCCGCCGCCGCCCAGGCGCCTGCGCTGGCGTGATTCGTCGCCGCTACGCCTTTTCCACCCTCGACCAGCGGCCAAACTTCGCGGCCATTATATTGGATAGGCGCCAAACCCTTGAACACATGACCTCCGGCAAGAAAAAACACCGCGTAGCTAGCGGCATCGACTCCAACATGCGAGCAACTTCGTTACCCCAATATGTCCGGTCGTCCCATCGCGTCGCCATAGAGCCGCGCATAAGCGGCGATCATTGCGGACTCGTCGAATAGTGAACGCGCGCGCTGCCGGTTCGTTTCGCCGATGTAGCGGCGCCCCTCGGGATGCTTGGCGATCGTATCCAGCCGATCTCGGATATCCACCTCGTGCCGACGCGGCGCAAGATAGGGCGCGTTCTGCTCGGAGACCATCAGCGGGATATCGCCGACCCGCGGCGCCACCACCGGCAGTCCCGCCGCCATCGCCTCGATCACCGAAATCGGCGCCTGCTCGCTCACCGACGAGAGCGCGAAGATATCGAACAGCCCCATATATTGGTGCGGATCGGGCAGGAATCCGGGCAGGATCACCTGGTCCTCGATCGCCATGCTCTCGGCCGCGTCGAGGATGTTCTGCCGCTCGGGGCCTTCCCCCACGATCACCAGCTTGAACCGCGCATTCATCCCCGCGCAGGCGCGCACCAGCATCGGCAGGTCCTTGACCGGCCGCAGCCCCGCCACGCAGCCGATGAACACCTCGCCCTCGCGCCGCGTCTGCAGCTGGGGGATGCGCGTCGGGTCCGGCGCTCCGGCATAGAGCTTGGTTGGCACGCCATTGGCGATCCGGACGATCCGATCCGCTGGCTGGCGCCAGTGCTTGAGCGCGACCTGCTCCAATAGCCTGCTAGGCACCACCAGCGCATTTGCGGCGGGCAGCGCGATCCGGCGATACATGTTGCGCACCGGGTTCAGCCGCTCGCCTTCGTCGGCGTTGAAGCCATCCTCGTGGTGGATGATCGGCGGCAATCCCTTGCCGAAGACCCGCGCCGCCATCACCCCGTCGATCGCGCCCCAATTATAGGTAAGCACCAGGTCGAAACGCCGCATGAATCGCGCGATTTCCTCGTAGCGCCGCGCCGACGGACGCCCGGAGAGCGGTGGCGGGTTCTGGGCGATCTCATATTTGATCCCCGGCGCGATCGACTCGCGCGCCGCAAGCTGATCGGGCATCGCCGACACGATCGTATGGCGTGCCCGATCCCCGAACGCATTCATCAGCGCGACCGCGCGCGCTTCCTTGCCGCCCAGGTTGAAGGTGGAGTGGAGGTGGAGGATGTGGATCGACATGCGCGCGGCCTTAGCGGGCTATTCCCGCGCCGTCATCCCGGCCCACCGGCCCTGCCCTCACAACGGAACGTCATCCCCGCGCAGGCGGGCATCCCGGGTGGCGGAGGATCGGGCCGAGTAACTCTGGGTCCTCGCCTGCGCGAGGATGACGAATATTATGCTGCTACCCGCGCCAGAAGCCGCTCGATCCCCGCAAGCGCCTCGGGCTCCTCGAGCGTGGGCGCATGCCCCACCCCCGGCACCGTCACGAGCTCGGCTTCCGGCACGCGCGCCACCATCTTATCGGCGATATCCGCGCTCAAAATATCCGACCGCTCGCCGCGCACCACCAGCAGCGGCCGCCCGGAAAGCGCGTCGATCGTCGGCCACATGTCGGGCCCGGTCTCGTTGCCCGGCACCCGGAACGGCTCGGCGATCCGCATGTCGTAATCAAGCACGATCCGCCCCGAATTGTTCACCCGGTAGAGCCGCTTGGCCATCCGCAGCCATTCTTCGATCGTGCGGCCGGGATAGACGTCGGCATTGGCCTCGGCCACCGCGCGCGCCGCGTGCATCCAGGTCGGGTGATAGACCGCCTTGCCGACATAGGTGCGGATCCGCGCGAGCCCCACCGGATTGAGCTCCGGCCCCACATCGTTGAGCACCACGCCCGCAAGCTTGGTCCCGTCGGTCGCCGCAAGCAGCATCGTCACCAGCCCGCCAAGCGACGTGCCCACCGCCACGAATCGCGCGATCCCCAGTTCGCTCATGAGCGCCTCGACGTCCTGCAGATAGGTCAGCGGCACATAGGTCATCGGATCCTTGGCGAAGGCACTTTCGCCGCGCCCGCGAAACTCCACCAGGATCACCCGCCAGTCGCCCGCGAAGCGATCCGCCAGCGCCTCATAGTCGCGCGCGTTACGCGTCAGCCCAGGAAAACAGATCAAGGGCGGCTTGCCCTCGCCCCCCGCATAATCGCGGTAATGCAGCCGCAGCCCGTCATTGGACCACCAAAAGCCGTCACTATAGTTGCGCCGCTCGCCCATCGCTCCCCATATCGCCGGATGACCTTCACTCCGCAACAGCCGATCCTCGAACTCGGCGACGCCTTCTACGATCCGGTCGCGCCCGCCGACTTCCCTCAGACCATCCTGCGCTTCCGCAACGATCGCGCCGCGGCCTCGGTCGGGCTCGACGGTCTGAGCGACGCCGAATGGATCGCGCATTTCGGTCGCTTCCAGCCGCTCGACGGCACGCTCCGGCAGCCGCTGGCGCTGCGCTATCACGGCCACCAGTTCCGCGTGTACAATCCCGAGATCGGCGATGGCCGCGGCTTCCTCTTCGCCCAGATGCGCGACGAGCAGGGCCGGCTGATGGACCTCGGCACCAAGGGCTCCGGTCAGACCCCCTATAGCCGCTTCGGCGACGGTCGCCTCACGCTCAAGGGCGGCGTCCGCGAGATTCTCGCCACCGAAATGCTAGAGGCGCTGGGAGTCGATACCTCGCGCACCTTTTCGTTGATCGAGACAGGCGAGGAACTCCACCGCGGCGACGAGCCCTCCCCCACCCGCTCCGCGGTGATGGTCCGGCTCAACCATGGTCATATCCGCATCGGCGCCTTCCAGCGGCTCGCTTATTTCCAGGAGACCGAAAATATCGAGCGCCTGACCGCCTATGTCCTCAACCATTATTACGGTGAGGAAGCCGGCCCCGATGCCCCCCAGCGCCTGCTCGCCCACGTTGCCGCTCGAACCGCGCGCCTCGCCGGACAGTTCATGGCGGCCGGCTTCGTCCACGGCGTGCTCAATAGCGACAATATCAACGTGACCGGGGAAAGCTTCGACTATGGTCCGTGGCGCTTCACGCCGACCTGGGACCCCGCCTTTACCGCGGCCTATTTCGACCATGCCGGCCTCTACGCCTTCGGCCGCCAGCCCGAGGCGATCTATTGGGACGTCATGCAGCTCGCCGGCTCCCTTCGCCTGATCGCCGACGAGGCGCCGCTGGTGGAGGCGATGGACCTTTTCCCCGAACGCTTCCAGCGCGAGCTGGAGGCCGCGATCCTGTGGCGGCTTGGCCTCGAACCGCACAGCCCCGAGCAGGACCGCTCCCTTATCCAGGCGCTCGAGCGCACGCTGCGCACCTCCGAAATCCCCCTCGATCGCTTCTACTTCGACGCCTTCGCCGGCCAGCTGCCCGAAGCCTATGGCGGACCCTTCGCCGAGCTCCGCGCCTTGCTCGCCGCCCACGCACCCCGCAAATCCCGCGATCATCCCTATTGGTCGGGCAATGCCCCCTGCTCGATGCCGATCGATGAAGTCGAAGCGATCTGGGCGCCCATCCCAGCCGACGACGATTGGTCCGCGCTCACTGCAAAGGTCGATCAGATCCGCACGATGGGCGACGCGCTCGCCTAGGGGTTGGCAACCATCAGGGATTTCGTGCAAGAGCATCGAAACTTTCCGGGGACTAGAACCAAGCCGTAATGCCGGGTCAGGAAATCATCTCCACCGAGCCCGCCACGGGTGCCGTCCTCTGGCGGCAGCCTGTCGGCGATGTCGACGCAGAGGTCGCCCACGCCCGCCGCAGCTGGGCGGAATGGGCTGCCCGCCCGCTCGCCTATCGGATCGAGGCGCTGCGCCGCTTCGCCAATGTGGTGCGGCAAAAGGCCGACACCTTCACCGATCTGCTCGCGCGCGAGACGGGCAAGCCCTTGTGGGAGGCCCGCAGCGAGATCGAGACCGTGATCGCGAAGGTTGACGTTTCGGTCACGGCTTATTCCGAGCGCACCGGCCAGCGCCGCATCGAAGCGCCGATGAACACGCGGCTGGCGCTCCGCCACAAGCCGCACGGCGTGCTAGCGGTGCTCGGCCCCTATAATTTCCCGGCGCATTTGCCCAACGGCCACATCGTCCCGGCATTGCTTGCGGGCAACGCAGTAGTCTTCAAGCCCTCGGAAAAGGCTCCTGCCTCGGGCGCGTTCCTGGTCGACTGTTTCCACGCTGCGGGCATTCCGGAGGGTTGCATCCGCCTGCTCGTCGGCGGCGCGGAGGAGGGCAAGGCGCTTGCCGGCCACCCCGATATCGACGGACTGCTGTTCACCGGTTCGGCCAATACCGGCATCGCGCTCAACCGCCAGTTCGCCACTCGCCCCGAAAAGATCCTCGCACTGGAGATGGGCGGCAACAATCCGATCGTCGTGTGGGACACGCCCGATCTCTATTCGGCCGCGGTCCTCGTCATTCAGTCGGCCTTCACCACGGCCGGCCAGCGCTGCACCGCCGCGCGCCGGCTGATCGTCGATCAGACGATCTTCGATCCGTTGATGGTCGAGGTCGAGAAGCTGATCGGGCGCCTGATCATCGGCGAGCCGCACGCCGATCCCGCCCCCTTCATGGGCCCGGTGATCGACAACGATACCGCCGACATGCTGACCGAGAGCTTCGTCGCGCTCTCGACGATGGGCGGTCGCCCGCTGCGCCACATGGCGCGCCCGATCGAGGGCCGCCCCTTCCTCACCCCCGGCCTGATCGACATGACCCAGGCCAACGACAAGCCCGATGTCGAGCTGTTCGGCCCGATCCTGCAAATCTATCGCAAGGCGACCTTCGAGGAAGCGATCGCCGAGGCCAACGACACGCGCTACGGGCTGTCCGCCAGCCTGGTGAGCCAGAATCCGCGCCTTTACGATCAATTCTGGGCCAATATCCGTGCCGGCATCGTCAATTGGAACCGGCCCACCAACGGCGCTTCCTCCTCCGCCCCATTCGGCGGAGTCGGCTGGTCGGGCAACCACCGCCCTAGCGCATACTATGCTGCCGATTATTGCGCCTATCCCGTGGTGTCCTCCGAGTCCGAGCAGGCGCGCGTATCGATCGGCCTCGGCCTCCGCGACGCCTAAGGGCGAATATACCCCGCTGCGGGATTATGGTATCCGGGATCACCGCGCCGCTGGAGACGCGGCACGGGAGAAGAGCCATGCTCAAGCAAATCCCCTTCCTCGCGCTGACGCTGGCCGTGCCGCTCTCGGCGTTCGCGCTCCACGCCCCGCAGGACACGCAGCCGAGGCCCACTGCGTCGCCCGCCCCGCAGCCGCACGACCATGCGATCAACACGAAGGGAACGGGCGCGACCAACGGACGCATGGCAATGACGACGCCTACGCCGACTTCCACGCCGATCTCGCAGGATCACGCGATCAACACCAAGGGCACCGGCGGCGTTAACGGCCGCGTGGCGTCGCCAACATCTTCGCCCACGCCCCACGACCCTGCGGTCAATATCAAGGGCACGGGTGCGACCAGTAACGGGCGTACGCCGCAGCACTAGCGGATCGAGAGCCTCCCCGGGCGGGGGAGGATCTATCGAGCCCCTTGAACTCCACCGCCCCCTTGCCTAAATTCCAGAAGCGGACCGGGCCCCTCTGGCGAGAGCTTCCAAAGCCCTCGTGATGTCGGACCGCATCGAGCTAGCTCGGTGCAGGTTTCGGCGGCCATGCCTCCACCCCCCACCGAACGAGCTCGATCGATACATCATCGATTGGAGTGGCTTGTGAACCCTATGATCCAGCGGCTGATTGCCGCACACCGCATCCTGAACCGCGAGATTCGCCGCGAACGTACGCGACGCGCCCCCGATCGTCTTCGCCTCACCCAGCTGAAGAAGGAGCGGCTCGCGATCAAGGATCGGCTTTTCCGTCACTTCCCCGATGCGGCCGAGATGCGCCGTGTCGCCCGCCTGGCGCTCGGCCAGATGCGCCACGCCTGAGGAGACGTACCAAAGTGGACAATCTTTCGAGTTTCAACCGCAGTGCAGCGGCAGGCGTCCAGGCCCGTTTCGACGAAGGCCTGCGCCGCCACATGCTCGGCATCTATCGCAATATGGGCATCGGCCTCGCCATCACCGGCCTGGTCGCGCTCGCGGTGGCCAACACGCCGGCGCTGGTCGCGCTCATCTTCGGCACCCCGCTGAAGTGGGTGGCGATGTTCGCCCCGCTCGCCTTCATCTTCTTCTTCACCTTCCGGGTGGAGCGGATGACCACGAGCGGTGCGCGCACGGCCTTCTTCGCCTTCGCCGCGGTGATGGGTGTGTCGATGGCCAGTATCTTCCTGGTCTTCACCGGCACCAGCATCGCCACCGCCTTCTTCACCGCCGCGGCAATGTTCGCAGGCCTCAGCCTGTGGGGCTACACCACCAATCGCGATCTCACCTCGATGGGCAGCTTCCTTTTCGTCGGCCTGATCGCGGTGATCGGCGCGAGCCTGCTCAATCTGTTCCTCGGCTCCAGCCTGTTGCAGATGGTCGTCTCGGTCGTCGGCGTCATCGTCTTCGCGGGCCTCACCGCCTGGGACACGCAGCGCCTGAAGAGCGAATATCTTGCCTATGCCGGCACCCAGGCGGCGGACAAGCTCGCGATCATGGGCGCGCTGTCGCTCTATCTGAACCTCATCAACATGTTCCAGCTGCTGCTGGGACTGATGGGCCAACAGGAGGATTAATCGATGACCGGCACCTTTTCCTGCCCCGTAGACGGCACCAAGCTTGTCGCCATGGAGCGCCAGGGCATCGAGATCGACCATTGCCCCACCTGCCGCGGCGTATGGCTCGATCGCGGCGAGCTCGACAAGATCATCGAGCGCACTGCCCCGGTCGCCGCCGCCGCGGCTCCGGCCCCTCCGCCGACCTCGGTTCCGCCGTCGGCACCCTATCGCGAAGAACGCCAGCGCTATGCGGAGCCCTATCGGGGCGACCATCGCAGCCATGGCGACCATCGCAGCCATGGCGGCCACTATCCGAAGAAGAAGAAATCCTTCTTCGAGGAGCTGTTCGACTAATCCCCCTTGTCCCCGAACAGCTAAACTTGCCCGCCGCCGCTCCCCCGCGCGGCGGGCATTTTTTTCATTCAGGGCGATCAGGTCGCGTGCGAGACGCGGTTCGGTCGACGAAATTCGGCGCTTCGCCCTAGCCCTGCGCGCCCGCCGTCCCTAAATCGGAGCGATGCCCGAACTCACCACGCTGATCCAGCCCGACCGCGGCCAGAGCGCCCGCACGATCCACCTCATCGATGCCAAGGGCTACGACGCCTGGCTCGCCGCGCAGCCGCCGCGCCATCGCGCCGCCGCGCTCGCCCAGAAGCTCGCGCCGACCGGCAATGCCAGCGCCATCCTCCCCGGCGACGCGCCGGACGACTGGTCGGTCGTCACCGTCGTCGCCAATGTCGACAAGCTCTCGCCCTGGTGCCTCGCCAAGCTCGCCGAGACGCTTCCTGAAGGCACATACCGCGTCGAAGGCCGCGAGCCCGGCACCGCGCTCTATGGCTGGCTCGCTGCGCAATATAAGTTCACCGCCTACAAGAAGAAGGACGACAATGCGCAGGGCCCGCGCATCCTCCTCACCGGCGATCCCGCGAAGATGGAAGACGCGATCCGCATGGCTGCGGTCACCTTCAAGCTGCGCGACCGGATCAATCTCGGCGCGGGCGACATGGGCCCTGCGGAGCTCGAAGCCGGCGCCGCCGATCTCGCCAGCGAGTATGGCGCGACGCTCACCGTCACCAAGGGCCGCGAGCTCGAAAAGGGCTATGGCATGCTCTGGGCGGTCGGCCGCGCGGCTGGCATCGGCCGCGAGCCGCGGCTGATCGAGCTCGAATGGGGCAATCCCGAACATCCCCGCATCGCCATCGTCGGCAAGGGCGTGACCTTCGACAGCGGCGGCCTCGACATCAAGCCCGCCGCCGGCATGCGGCTGATGAAGAAGGATATGGGCGGCGCCGCGCACGCGCTCGCGCTTGCCGAACTGGTGATGCAGAATCGCCTGCCCGTACGCCTCCACATGCTCGTCCCCGCGGTCGAGAATTCGATCTCGGGCGAAGCCTTCCGCCCCGGCGACGTCTTGGTCTCGCGCAAGGGCACCACGGTCGAAAACAGCAACACCGACGCCGAGGGCCGACTGATCCTCGGCGACGCGCTCACCAAGGCAGGCGAGAGCGATCCCGAGCTGGTCCTCGATTTCGCCACGCTCACCGGCGCCGCCCGCGTCGCGCTGGGCGCCGATCTCCAGGCGTTGTTCACCAACGACGACACGCTCGCCGCCGAACTGCTCGCCGCCGCCGAGACCGAGGCCGATCCGATGTGGCGCATGCCGCTGTGGGATCCCTACAAGGATCTGCTCAAGTCCGACGTGGCGGACATGGTCAACGCCGCCGAGGGTCCGTTCGGCGGCGCGATCACCGCGGCGCTCTTTCTCAAGGAGTTCGCGCCCGAAAAGGCGCAATGGGCGCATCTCGACATCTTCTGCTGGAACGGCAGCCCCAAACCCGGCCGCCCCAAGGGCGCCGAAGCGGTCAGCCTGCGCGCCACCTGGAAGCTGCTGAAGGACCGCTACGCGGGCTGAAACGCCAGCGTCCGGGCGAAGAAAGGCAGCATCTCGGTGTAGATGCGCCCGCCTTCGCCCCAATGGCGCTCGCCCCAGCCGCAGCGATATTCCTCGGCCTCATACGGCACCCCGAAACTGTCGAGCACGCGCGTGAACGCCTGATTCGAGACGATATGATCGGGGTTCGCGTCGCCGCGCGCCCAATCGAACATCAGGCCGCGCAGCCGCTTCAGGTTGGCCGCATGCGCCGCCACCTGCCGCTCCAGAAAGAAGCTCGCATTGAGCCGCTCGGCCACCGCCGGATCCACGCTGAGCCTGCCATTCTCCCAGAGCGCGGGCGGGTCGAACAATAAGGGTCGCGCCGGATTGCCCAGATGCGCCTGGAAAATCGAGGTGAAGATCAGCGAGAAGCCGTCGCCCTGCAGGTCGGCCATCCCCTTGGCCGATTGCAGCAACTGCCAGTTGGGCCGCGAAAACATCGTCTGCAGCCCCGGCCCGGTGCCGATCGGATGCAGCGCATAGACCGCGCCGAAAATGTCCGGATGCCGCATCCCGAAGCGGATCGCGCCATGTCCGCCCATCCGGTCCCCTGCAACGCCGCGCGCATCGCTCCGCGCGATCGTGCGATAACGCCGATCGACCCACGGCACGAGCTCGCGGACCATGAAGTCGTCCCAATTGCCGGTCGCCGGCGAATTGACGTACCAGGAGCCCCCGGCCGGCGTCCCGAAATCCGCGGTGACGACGATGACGTCACCGATCACCCCCCGCGCGATCGCCCGGTCGAACAGGGCCTGCGCGCCATTCTGCGCATAAGGCGCGCGATCGTCCTCGAAGAAGCCTGACAGATAATAGACGACCGGAAAACGCTTCGCGCCCTGTGCGGCGTAGCCGTCGGGCAGATAGACGGTGACGCCCCGCGTCGCCGAGATCCCCGCCGCGTTCCCCGCCAGGGCAGCCGATTCGATCCGCCCGTGTTCGAGGCTGCTCGCCGCAGCGGCTGGCACGAACGACAACGCAAGCAATGTCACCAACCAGCGGAGCATCGGCCACCTCCTCGTCAGGAAAAGCGAGCCTATCATGCGCCAGCCCCCTCTCGCTATCCCTCGCAACTTGCTAGGGCCACGCGATGACGACCGCGCATCCCCGGCTCACCCTGACCGCCTGTATCCTGGCCTCGAGCCTCGCCTTCATCGACGGTTCGGTGACCAATGTCGCCTTGCCCGCGATCGGCGCAGATCTGCGGGCAACCCCGGCCGAGCTGCAATGGACGATCAACGCCTATCTCCTGCCGCTTTCGGCGCTGCTCTTGCTCGGCGGCGGCGCGGGCGATCATTTCGGCCGGCGCAAGCTGCTGATCGCCGGCATCGCCTTGTTCGCGCTCGCCTCGGCTGCCTGCGCGGTAGCGTCCGATCTTGGCCTGCTGCTCGCCGCCCGCGCGCTCCAGGGGATCGGCGCGGCCATCCTGCTGCCCAACAGCCTCGCGGTGCTCAGCAACGCCTTCACCGGCCCCGAGCGCGGCAAGGCGATCGGCACCTGGGCGGCGGCGGGCGCCATTGCCGGGGCAGTCGGCCCGCCGCTTGGCGGCTGGCTGGTCGACGCCGTCGGCTGGCGCGCGATCTTCTTCGTGAACCTGCCCGTCGCCGCCGTCGCGATCGGGATCGTCTGGCGGTATGTCGACGAGAAGGTCGAAGGCACGCTCCCGCTCGACTGGCCCGGCGCCGCCACCGCGACGCTTGCGCTGGGCGCGCTCACCTGGGGCCTGACGCTCTGGTCGAGCCAGGGCATGCTCGACTTGCAGACCGCTGCCGCGCTCGCGGCCGGCCTGGCCCTGATTGCCGCCTTCGTTTGGATCGAGCGCCGCCGCGGCCCGCGCGCGATGATGCCGCTCTCGCTGTTCGCCTCGCGAGCCTTTGCCGGGCTGACGCTGCTCACCTTCCTGCTTTATGGCGCGCTCGGTGGGGTGTTGCTCCTGCTGCCTTATGTTCTGATCGAGGCGGGCGGCTACACGGCGCTGCAGGCGGGACTGGCGCTCTTGCCGCTGCCGATAGGGATCGGCCTCGCCTCGCGGCTGATGGGCAGCCTCACCACCCGGCTCGGCCCGCATCTGCCCTTGTCGATCGGCCCGCTCATCGTCGCCGCGGGCTTCGCTGCGCTGTTGCTGGTGGAGACCAGCGCCGATTACTGGACCAGCGTCTTTCCGGGCGTCACGATCATCGCGCTGGGCATGTCGTGCGTCGCCGCCCCGCTGACCACCGCCGTGCTCGCCTCGGTGGACGATCGCCACAGCGGCACCGCCTCGGGCTTCAACAGCGCGATCGCCCGCACCGGCGGGCTGATCGCCACCGCCGTCGCCGGCGCAGTGATTGCCTCCGCCGGCAGCGCGCTGATCGCCGCCTTCCACGCGGCCGCTCTGGTCGGCGGCGCGATGGCGGCGCTTTCGGGCGCCGCCGCCTGGTTCACCCTCGGCGCGCAATCTCCGCCGCCGCCGCGATGATCGGCCCGAACTTCTCCACGGTCAGGCTCGCCCCGCCGACCAGCGCGCCATCGACATTCTCGGTCGCCAATATGGTCTCGGCATTCGCCCCCGTCACCGATCCGCCATACAGGATCCGGATCCCGTCCGCGGCATCGCCCACCATATGCCGCAGCTTGGCGCGGGCGATCGCGTGGATCGCGGCGATATCGTCGAGCGTCGGGGTCTTGCCTGTGCCGATCGCCCAGCGCGGCTCATAAGCCAGCGTCAGCCAGTCGCCCGAAGCCCCCTCGGGCAGCGACTTCTCGATCTGCGATTGCACGATCCGCTCGGCGCGGCCGGCATCGCGCTCGGCCTCGGTCTCGCCGCAGCACAGGATAACCTGCAGCCCGTGCCGCCGCGCCGCTGTGGCCTTGGCCCAGGCGTCGTGGCTGGTTTCATGTTGGTCGGCGCGCCGCTCCGAATGACCGACGATCGTCAGCGAAGCACCGCAATCGCGCAGCATCGCGCCCGAGATGCAGCCGGTATGCGCGCCCTTGTCGGCCTCGTGAACGTCCTGCGCGCCAATCGGCATCGCACCCGCAACGGCCACCGCTGCTTCGATCAAGGTGAAGGGCAGGCACAAATTCACGTCGACCCGCGGCGCCGCGGCCGCCGCCGCGGCGATCTCCACCACGTCGCCCAGCTGCGCCTTCAGCCCGTGCATCTTCCAATTCCCGGCCACCAGCTTGCGGCGCATCTGCGATCCTCCCTAGGTTGGCCGCCGCGATAGCAAGCCCATCGCCGCGCACAAGCTTGAAGGCCGCGCGCTCCCGCCCTAAAGCACCGCCAAACCCTCTTGCGAACGGCCCTTCATGCTCAGCTTCTTCCGGAACTTCACCAAGTCGCGTTACGGCCTGATCGTGGTGTTCGCATTCCTGGCACTCATCGCGATCGCCTTCGCCGCCGGTGACATAACCGGCATTCGCGCGACCGGCGGAACGCAGGGCGGCAAGGTCATCGCCGAAGTCGGCGACAAGAAGATCACCGACACCGAGGTGCGTGAGCGGATCGACCTGTTCCTGCGCAACCTCCAGCGCGACGGCCAGAATGTCACGATGGAGCAGTTTCTCTCGCAGGGCGGCCTCGAACTGGCGATCGACGAGATCATCAACAGCACCGCGATGGTCGCCTTCGCCCAGGATAGCGGCATGCAGGTCAGCAAGCGGCTGATCGATGGCGATATCGCCAGCAACCCCGCATTCGCAGGGCTCGACGGCAAGTTCAGCCAGAAGGCGTTCGAGGACCTGCTCGCGCAGAATCGCATCGCGCCCGCCGCTTTCCGCGACAGCATCACCAACGAGCGCTATGCCAACTGGCTCGTCAACCGCGCGACGATCGGCAGCCAGATCCCCGAGGGCGTCGTGCTGCCTTACGCTTCCTTGCTGCTGGAACGCCGCACCGGCATCGTTGGGCTGGTCTCGACGATCGCGATGGATCCGGGCCCCGATCCCGATGACAAGACGCTCACCGCTTTCTACAACAGCCGCCGCGCGCGCTACATGATCCCCGAGCGTCGCATCGTCCGCTTCGCGCGGGTCAGCCCCGACGCGCTGCGCGCCTCGACTGCTCCCAGCGACGCCGAGATCGCCGATGCCTATCGCAAGGCGGGCGCACGCTTTGCCGCGACCGAGAAGCGCGACGTGCGCCAGCTCGTCGTGCTCGATCAGGCCACTGCCAATCGTATCGGGACGGCAGTGAAGGGTGGCCAGGGGCTCGCCGCCGCCGCGACCGCGGCAGGGCTCGAAGCTACCAATTTCCCCGGGGTGGAGAAGGCCGCACTGGCGCGCCAGACCGCCCCCGCCGTCGCCGATGCCGCATTCGCCGCCACGCAGGGCGCGCTCGTCGGCCCGGTCCGTTCGCCGCTCGGCTGGCATCTCCTCCAGGTCGAAAAGATCGAGGCCGTCGCCGCCAAGACGCTCGACCAGGCGCGCGCCGAACTCTCGACCGAGCTCGCCGCCGCCAAGCTCGCCCAGGCGCTGGCGAGCCGCCGCCAGCTGCTCGACGACGGGATTGCCGACAACAAGACCTTCGACGAATTGGTCGCCGAGGCAAAGCTCGCCGCCGAGCGCACCCCGGCACTCGCCGCGAACGGCACCAATCCCGACGATCCCGCTTTCCAGCCCAACCCTGCGCTCGCCCCGATCATGCGCGCCGGCTTCGCGATCGAGCAGACCGGCGACGAGCCGCAGCTCGTCCCGCTCGGCGCCGATGGCAGCTTCGCACTGGTGACGCTCGAACGCATCGTCCCCGCCGCGCCACGCCCGCTCGCGCAAATTCGCGAGAGTGTCAGCAAGGATTATCTGGTCGAGGAGGCGCTCAAAAAGGCGCGCGCCGCCGCGGTCGGCATGATCGCCAAGCTCGAAAAGGGTGTGCCGATGCAGCAGGCCCTGGCCGAAGCCGGCGTCAAGCGCGGCCCGCCGCCCAAGCCGTTCGACTTCAAGCGCTCCGAAGTTCTCGGCACCCAGATGGCGCCCTATCTCCAGATGGCGTTCAGCATGGCGCCCAAGAAGGCCAAGCTCGTCGAAGGCGCCAATCGCGAAGGCTATTATGTCGTCTATCTCGACGCGGTCGAGGAGCATAGCGCCGCCGGCAATCGCCCCGCGATCGAGCGCGTCCGCGCCGACATCGCGCCGCAGATCGGCCCCGAAATGGCACGCCAGTTCATCGCGTCGATCCGCAACCATGTCGAAGTGAAGCGCAACGATGCGGCGATCGCGCAGCTTCGCGCCGATCTCGCCCGCCAGGGCGCGGCGCGCTGACGTGACCCAAGGCGTCGAAGCCGCCAAGGCGGCGCTCGCCGCCGGCCGGCCCGCTCTGCTCTGGCGCCGCCAGGTCGCGGACACCGAGACTCCGGTGGCCGCCGCCCTCAAGTTGATCGAGCCGGGCCGGGGCGATTTCCTGCTCGAATCGGTCGAGGGCGGCGCGACGCGCGGGCGCCACAGCCTGATCGGCCTCGCCCCCGATCTGGTCTTCCGCGCCACCGCGGGCGAGGCGGCGATCAACCCCGAATGGCTGACGGATCGCGAGGCATTCGTCCGCTGCAATGCGCCCGCACTCGAGTCGCTGCGCACCCTCGTCGCCGCCTGCCGCATGGAAGTCCCCGCCGAGCTCCCCCGCGCGCTCGCCTGCCTCGTCGGCTATTTCAGCTACGAGACCGTGGGCCTGGTCGAGAAACTGCCGCGCCCTCCCGAGAACCCGGTCGGCGTGCCCGACATGATGTTCATGCGCCCGACGGTCATCCTGATCTTCGATCGCCTCGCCGACACGCTGTTTCTCGTCGCCCCGGTCTGGCCCGACGCGGCGAGTTCCCCCGAAGCGCTGGTCGGTGCCGCCGCCGAGCGGATCGAGGCAGCCGCCGCCCGCCTGGCCACCGCCGCGCTCCCCACGCCGGTCCGCGCCGAGCCCGCCGAGGTCCAGCTCACCCCCGTCCTCGCCCCCGGCCGCTATGGTGATATGGTCGCCCGCGCGAAGGACTATATCGCCGCCGGCGACATCTTTCAGGTCGTCCTCGCGCAACGCTTCACCACCCCCTTTGCGCTCCCGCCGTTCGAACTCTATCGCGCGCTGCGCCGGGTGAACCCCTCCCCCTTCCTCTACCATCTTGATCTGCCCGGCTTCGCGCTCACCGGATCGAGCCCTGAAATCCTGGTCCGGGCGCGCGACGGCGAGATCACGATCCGCCCGATCGCCGGCACCCGTCCGCGCGGCGCCACCGCCGCCGAAGACGAGGCCAACCGCACCAGCCTGCTTGCCGACCCCAAGGAACGCGCCGAGCATCTCATGCTGCTCGATCTCGGCCGCAACGATGTCGGCCGCGCCGCCCAGGCCGGTAGCGTCCGCGTGACCGACAGCTATTCCGTCGAATTCTACAGCCACGTCATGCATATCGTTTCGAACGTCGTCGGCACCCTCACGCCAGACAGCGACGCGCTCGACGCCCTCTTCGCCGGCTTTCCCGCCGGCACCGTCAGCGGCGCGCCGAAAGTCCGCGCCTGCCAGATCATCGCGGAATTGGAGCCCGAGACGCGCGGACCCTATGCCGGCGGCGTCGGCTATTTCTCCCCCGACGGTTCTATGGACAGCTGCATCGTCCTGCGCACTGCGCTGGTGAAGGACGGCGTCATGCACGTCCAGGCCGGCGCCGGCATCGTCGCCGACTCCGACCCGGCCTACGAACAGCGCGAATGCGAAGCCAAAGCCGGCGCCCTCTTCGCCGCCGCCCGCGAGGCAGTGGCCAGGGCCGGCGAAGCAGGCTTCGGCCAGTAAGCTCCTTCTCCCCCTGTGGGAGAAGGAAGGGCCCGCGAGGCGAAGCCAAGTGGGAAGGATGAGGGGGACGTCTCAAGACACACTCCCCCTCACCCTTCCGCCGATTTCATCGGCTCCCCCCCTCTCCCACAAGGGGAGAGGGATTTAGGGAACCCGCCCGGCCTTCGCCTTCTGGTCCAACTTCTCCTGATACCATTGCCGGATCGCCGCGCGCGTGCAGCCGGTCTGCCCGCCGGTTCCGATCGGCGAGCAGCTGTTGGGCAGCCCCGCGCGGTTCACTTCCTCGATCGTCTCCACACGGTTCGTCCAGGCCTGCGACGTCGCTCCCTCTTTAGGCTGATCGCGGAACTGCTTGGGGATCCGATACGGTGACTCGCCCGCATTCGCGCACACCACGATTTCATCGGGATCCTCGCTGGTGGGGCATTTTTCGTCGCCATAGACCAGGATCGAGCGCACCCGCCTGGGCGGGTCCTGGAGCGGCCCCCGGTCCTGCGCCGCTATCGGGCCGGCGAACAAAGCCGTGAACAGCATCGTGGTAAGCATGCAAACTCCTTTGGCGGATACAACGCCCCTGTCCCGGCACCGTTGCGCCCTACTGTGGCCGCGCCAAGGCAATTGTGGGAAAGCGTGAAAGCCCCTACCTGCGCTGGCATGATCCTCGTCATCGACAATTACGACAGCTTCACCTGGAACCTGGTCCATTATCTGATGGAGCTCGGCGCCGAGGTGCAGGTCGTCCGCAACGATTCGCTCAGCGCACGCGACGCCATCGCCAGCAACGCCCAGGCCTTCCTGATCTCGCCCGGCCCCTGCACCCCCAACGAAGCCGGCATCAGCCTCGATCTCGTCGCCGCCTGCGCCGATCTGAAGAAGCCGCTGCTCGGCGTCTGCCTCGGCCACCAGGCAATCGGCCAGCATTTCGGCGGCCAGGTCGTCCGCGGCGGGCTGATGCACGGCAAGACCAGCCCCGTCGAACATGACGGCACCGGCCTGTTCGCCGACCTGCCCTCGCCCTTCACCGCCACCCGCTATCACTCGCTGATCGTCACCGACATTCCAGACGAACTGGTCGTCAACGCCACCGCCGCCGACGGCTCGGTCATGGGCGTCCGCCACCGCGATTTGCCCATCCATGGCGTCCAGTTCCACCCGGAAAGCATCGCGACGGAGCATGGCCATGCGATGCTGGCGAACTTCCTGCGAGAGGCCGGGATCGGGGCGAAGGCGCTGGCATAGTCGTTCGGGGACGACGTCACCGCTCGTCCCAGCTCACGCCGCGGCGGCTCAACAGCCCGCAAGCCGCCGAGGTCGCCACGAGCCCGAACAGCCAGGCGCCCTCGGCCTGCAGCAAATAGGCAGCGGTCCCGCCGGCAAGCGCGCCCGCCAGCCCCCACGCAAGCGGCGAGCGCGCAGCGGCAAACGAATATCCCAGCCTCGCCATTGCAAGACAGCCGAGTGCGCTGACCGGCAGGCCGATGAATGCCCCGAAGATCGAAGCGGGCAGCAGAAGAACGGCGGCCATCACGATCTCATAGGGCTCGATCAGGATCGGCGCAGGCAGGGACAGGTACAACATCGCCGCGCCGGTGGTAATCAGGAACATCGGGCCCGCGGCGACTCCGGCATACCCGATCCCGGATGACATTCTGCCACGTTCGTACATCGCAACCTCCTCGTGTCGCACTGCGAGCGTCGGCTCACGCCACGGTCACGGCTCGATCCTGCTGCTCGCCCATCCAGCCGTTCACTTTGCGACCGAAATGCGCGATCGCTCCCATGTTGAAGAAGTGCATGCCGCCCAGCACGACGACCGCAAGCCCGACCTTTCCGCTCAGAAAGCGGATTGCCTCGGGTACAGTATGCGGCTCGGCACCGATGCTCAGCGTCAGCGTGATGAAGCCGATATTGACGAGGTAAAAGCCTACCACCAGCAAATGGTTGGTGGAATGCGCCAGCGGCCCATCGTGGCCGAAGCACTCGATCAGGAATACCTCGCCATTCTTGGACAAGGTACGCGCTACCCAGATGGTGATCGCCAGCGCGATCAGCAGGTACAAAGCATATGCAGTCTCAACCATGATCCGTCCTTTCTTTTCCGATGTTTCTGTAATTTCAGAATGTTTATGACGCGACGTTTCAAATCTTTGTGGCCTGTTCCTCTCAATCCTTGCTGGCGCTCTTGCCCGGCCCCACGAAGCGGGCCACCTTCCCGCCTAGCTTCATCAGCGTGACGAGGGTGGGTTTTGGCAATCGGCGGACTTGATCGTACCAGTCGCTAAGCGTCGAGATAAACTCATGCATCCGCGTGATGCGCTCGCGTACATGCGCCGGCGCGGCCTTGTCTTCCGCGAGCTGCTCGGCCAGTTCCGCCAGCAAGGCGATGGTAGGGTCGATTTCGCGCCGCTTCCGCTCGGCCGAAATCCGCATCAGCATCTCCCACAGGTCGGCTTCTGCGGTGAAATGGTCGCGCCGGTCATTCTCGACATGGACACGGCGGACGATGCCATAGCCTTGCAGTTCCTTCAGCGCGGTTGAGACGTTGGAGCGTGCAAGACCGAGTTGATCGACGATGTCGTCTGCGGGCAAGGCACTATCGCTGAGATATAGCAGCGCGTGGACCTGCGATACCGAGCGGTTGACTCCCCACTGCGTCCCCATCTCTCCCCAATGGAAGATGAAGGCCTTGGCAGCGGGAAGATCCATCAACGACATGCTGATCCTTTCTGTAATTTCAGAAATAGCAGACATACTCTTATTGTGCAATGGTCCGCAGAAATGAGTCGGCTCGCACCGCTCCCGCTCCTATCGCTTAAGGCTTCGGATCTGTTTCGACCCCCGCGCCGCAGCCCATTCCCCCGCCCGCGCCGGTTCCGCCGCCGCCCATCCCGCCGCCGCCGCTACTGCCACCGCCTCGTCCACCGCCGCCTTCGCCCTTGCCGCCGCGCCCTCCGCCTGCGCCGCCGGGGCGTGTTGGCCCCTGCAGCGGGATCGCGAGGTCGCGCGGCACCGGATCGAGATCAAGCGCCTCGCGGATGAAGTCGCGCAGCGAGACCACCAGCGCGTGCGTGTGCACCGGCTTGCCGGCCACGAGCTCGCGCGCCGCTTGCTCGGCCAGCCGCACCTGCTCCTCGGTTCCGAGCAGGATGATGTCGGACAGCGATGCTTCCACCGCGTCGCGTATCCGCCGTGGTCGGTCCGATCCGCTATCGCCGCCCTCGCCGCGCAGGTCGCGGAGATGCCGCGGATCGACCGAAAGATTGCCAGTGAACGAGCCGCCAAGCGTCCGGTATGCCGCGATGAGCGTGCGCAGCCGTTCGTTGATCTGCCGGTTCATCCGTTCGCGGCGCTGCTGGATCGTCATCATCACCACCAGCCGGATGCCGACGCCGATGAGCGTCACCAGCGCCAGCCCGACCAGCGTCGCGACGATGCTTTGCCACGAGCTGATATCGATAGTGCGCATGCCCTTCTCCTCGGTGCCGAGATAGCTCAGCCATCGACACACACCAGCAGGATTTGCTCGACTCGCACCGCCCACCCCGGAATAGAGACGGCGTGACCACCCACACGCTCCTCCCGGACCCTTCCTCTCCGCTCAGCCGCGAATCCGCGGCGCGGGCCTTCGCCGATCTTCTCGACGGCAGCGTGCCCGAAGAAGCGATCGAAGCCTTCCTCATCGGCCTGTCGGAACGCGGCGAGACCAGCATCGAGATCGCCGAGGCCGCGCGCGCGATGCGCAACCGCCTGATCCCGGTCAGCGCGCCCCCCGGCGCGATCGACGTCTGCGGCACCGGCGGCGACGGCCACCACACGCTCAACGTCTCCACCGCGGTCAGCCTCGTCGTCGCAGCCTGCGGCGTCCCCGTCGCCAAGCATGGCAACCGCGCCGCCTCGTCACGAGCGGGTGCCGCCGACACGCTCGAGGCGCTGGGCCTCAATCTCGATCGCGCCGGCGCGCGCGCCGAGGAATCGCTGCACGAACTCGGCATCGCCTTCCTCTTCGCGCAGCACCACCACCCGGCATTGGCGCGCCTCGCCCCCATCCGCCGCCGCATCGGCCGTCGGACGATCTTCAACCTGATGGGCCCGCTCGCAAACCCGGCGCACGTCACCCGCCAGCTGATCGGCATCGCCCGCCCCGATTATGCCAACATTTATGCCGAAGCGCTCGAGCAGCTCGGTAGCGACGCTGCCGCGGTGATCGCCGGCGAGGAAGGCCTCGACGAACTCTCCACCGCCGGCGCCAGCATCGCGGTCAATGTCGGCAGCGCCTGCCTCCCGACGCGCATCGTCCCTGAGGATGCCGGCCTCCCCCGCCACCCGCTAAGCGCGATCCGCGGCGGCGACCCCCAGCATAACGCCGTGGCGCTCCGTCGCCTGCTCAAGGGCGAGCAGGGCGCCTATCGCGACGCCGTCCTCCTCAATGCCGCCGCTGCGCTGATGGTCGCCGGCCAGGCCGACAGCCTGCCCGAAGGCGCCGAGAATGCAGCCGAAGCGATCGACGCGGGGCTTGCCAACACGCTGCTCGACTGCTGGATCGCCTTCGCATGACCATCCTCGATCGCATCCTCGAGACCAAGCGCGCCGAAGTCGCCGAGCGGAAGCGCCGCGGCCTGGCAATGCCGGGCTATGCCCACGAATATATTGCCGAAGGCTTCGCCATCCCCGAATGCGAGCCGCCCCGCGGCTTCAAGGCCGCGCTCGAAGCCAAGGCGGCGGCGGGCGGCTACGGCCTGATCGCCGAGATCAAGAAGGCTAGTCCCTCCAAGGGCCTGATCCGCCCTGATTTCGATCCCCCCGCCCATGCCCGCGCTTATCAGGCCGGCGGCGCCGCATGCCTCTCGGTGCTCACCGACCGGGAATATTTCCAGGGCCATGAAGATTATCTAATCGCCGCCCGCGCCGCCTGCACGCTGCCGGTGCTCCGCAAGGATTTCATGGTCGACCCCTGGCAGGTCCGGGAATCGCGCGGCATCGGCGCCGACGCGATCCTGATCATCGTGGCGGCGCTCGACGATGCGCAGATGGCCGAAATCGAATCCGCGGCGCTCGAACTCGGGATGGACGTACTGGTCGAGGTGCACGACGCGCACGAACTCGAACGCGCGCTCCGTCTCCATTCGCGGCTGATCGGGGTAAACAATCGTAATCTCAAGACCTTCGAAGTCGATCTTCAGAAGACCTATGAACTTGTGCGGCTGGCCCCGCCGAGCGTGACCTTCGTCGCCGAATCCGGCCTCACCACCCGCGCCGACCTCGACGCGATGGCCGGGCACGGCATCCGCTGCTTCCTGATCGGCGAGGCGCTGATGCGCCAGGACGATATCGAAGCCGCGACGCGGGAGTTGGTGGCTTGAGGGGGGTATTGCCTTCACTGTCCCTCTCCCTTTGGGAGAGGGAAGGAGGTCCGAAGGCGGGGGAGGGTGAGGACAATCTCGCGCTTCCTGCTGCTGCCCTCACCCTTCCCACCGCTTCCCTCTCCCAACGGGAGAGGGAGTCATGACCCTCACCCATATCGACGCAACCGGCGCCGCGCACATGGTGGACATCGCCGGCAAGCCCGTCACCGCCCGCGAAGCCGTGGCCACCGGCCGCATCACCATGTCCGCGGAAGCCGCCGCCGCGATCCGGCAAGGCGCGGCAAAGAAAGGCGACGTCCTCGCCACCGCGCGCATCGCCGGCATCATGGCCGCCAAGAAGACCGCCGAGCTGATCCCGCTCTGCCACCCGCTCCCCCTCACTCGGGTCGCGATCGACCTCGCCCCCGACGAGACCGGCGTCACCGTCACCGCCACCGCCGCCACCGAAGGCAAGACCGGCGTCGAAATGGAAGCCCTAACTGCCGCCAGCGTCGCGTTGCTGGCGGTCTACGACATGGCCAAGGCGATCGACAAAGCCATGGTGATCGACGGCGTCCGGCTGCTTTCCAAGACCGGCGGCAAATCAGGGGATTAAGGCTTAAACTCCTTCTCCCCTTGTGGGAGAAGATCATCAGGTGAACAGCGCCCCGCGCTGTTCAGGCCATGCTGGGAGCATGGCCGACCTGATGATGGGCCCGCTCGCGAAGCGAGTGGGAAGGATGAGGGGGACTGAGTCTCACTCCCCCTCACCCTTCCGCCGACTTCGTCGGCTCCCTCCCGCATCGGGTAAACAGCGCCCCGCGCTGTTTAGATCATGCTGGGGGCATGACCGACCCGATGCGCCCACAAGGGGAGAGGGAAAGCCTTAAACCTCCCCCCGCCGAAAACAGTCCGGCGCATGGTCGTTCACCATCCCCACCGCCTGCATCCAGGCATAAACGATCACCGGCCCGACGAACTTGAACCCCCGCGCCTTCAACGCCTTCGACATCGCTTCGGAAACCGGCGTGCTGGCCGGCACATGGACCCCGTCATTGACCTGCGGCACGCCCCCCGCCAGCCCCCAGACCCAGTCCGAGAAATTCTCCCCCGCCGCCTCCATCGCGCAATAGATCCGCGCCGCGCCGATTGTCGCCTCGATCTTCGCCCGCGCCCGGATGATCCCGGCATCGCCCATCAGCCGCTCGACATCCTCTGCGCCGAACGCAGCCACCTGCGCCGGATCGAACTTGGCAAAGGCGCGGCGAAACCCCTCGCGCCGGTGCAGGATCGTCCGCCACGAAAGCCCCGCCTGGAAGCCCTCGAGCATCAGCATCTCCCACAGCATCCGCGAATCGCGCACCGGCACGCCCCATTCGGCATCGTGATAGGCCTCCATCACCGGATCGCCCTGCGCCCAGCCGCACCGCACCAGCTCCGTCATTCCGCGCCTCCCGTCTCGACACCTGCAGCTTCGCGCAATAGCATGGCGAAACCATGCTCCAGCTCTTCGCCCATCCCTTCTCCTCTTACTGCCAGAAGGTGCTGATCGCGCTCTACGAGAATCATACGGTCTTCGAACTCCGCATGCTCGATGGCGCGCACGAGGCGAATTGCGCCGAACTCGCGGCGCGCTGGCCCCTGCGCAAATTCCCGATCCTGGTCGACGGCGATCGCACGATCCTCGAGACCAGCACGATCATCGAGCATCTCCAGCTCCACCATCCGGGTGCCAGGCCGATGATCCCGGCCGATCCCGATGCCGCGATCGACGTGCGGATGATGGACCGCATCTTCGACAATTATGTGATGCATGCGATGCAGGGGCCTGTGTTCGATAGCCTGCGCCCGGAGGCGGATCGCTATCCCCGCGCCATGGCCGATGCCGTCGCCGCGCTTGACACCGTCTATGCCTGGCTCGACGCCCGCATGGCAGGGCGCGAATGGGCCGCGGGCGCGTTCAGCCTCGCCGATTGCGCCGCCGCGCCGTCGCTTTTCTACGCCGACTGGGTCCATCCGATCGCCGAGCAATGGACGAACCTCATAGCCTATCGCGCGCGGCTGCTGTCCCGCCCCAGCGTGGCCCGCGCCGTCGACGAGGGGCGGCCCTATCGCCACTTCTTCCCGCTCGGCGCGCCCGACCGCGATTAGGGTTTCCGCAACCTCGTCGCTTAACCCCACCTTCAACGGCGGCCGCTAGCGTCGCAGCGGGGCCCTTGGGGGCGGAACAGGCTTTGATGACGCAACCACTCAGGTCGGCAACGATATTCTCGCTGGCGGCCGATCCTCCTCGCGCGCTGCTCGATCGCGCCGAACCGCATGCCGAACTCGATTCGGCGTGCCTGGTCGGCGCGGAAATGAGGCTGCCCTGCGCGCTGCAGAAGCTCAGCGCCGCCGGCGCCACGCTCGCGATCGAGGCGGAACTGCAACAGCATGAGGAGATGCATCTCGAGCTCGCCAACGGCCAGAGCCTCGCCGGCAAGGTCGATTGGTGCGCCGATGGCGAGGCGGGCTTCCTGTTCGACGCGCCGATCGACGTGATCGGTACGCTCGCGCGCAACCTCGTCAACCTGCCCGACGAACGACGGACGATGCCGCGTGTCGAAATCCACCAGACTATCTTCGTCCGCGCGGGCGCCCAGGTCGAGCTCGCGCGCACCCGCAACATCTCCCAGGGCGGCGTGGGCATCGATACCCGCCTCGCGCTCTCGCGCGACGACAAGATCGAGGTCACCTTCGATGGTCTGCGTCCACTCGAGGGAGTGATCCGCTGGATCCAGGACGGTCAGGCCGGCGTGGAATTCGAGGAAGGTCTAGGCTGGCAGACGCTTATGCCCTGGCTGCGCAACGTCCAGCGCATCCGCCCCGCCCCCGCACCGCCACCGATCGGCAGCGAGCCGGCCAGCATGATCCCCGACAAGCATGCCATCCCGGTCAATTCTCCTGCCAGCATCCGCGAAGGCGCACGCTGGTGGAACGCCCGCGTCCGCGCGCTCACCACCCATCTCATAGAGCTGGAGACCCAGGCCTCGGTGCTCCCCGGCGCCCAGCTGTGGATTTCGCTGCCCGAAATCGGCGGCGGACCGGCCAGCGTGGTCGAAGCCGGGCACGGTCGCATCCTCTGCGAATTCCGCCTGCCGCTGCGCCCGCGCGAGCTGGGCCTGCTCACCGGCGGCCGCCTGACCCCTTGAGGGCCTTGCGCCGGGGCACCCTGTGGCCCCAAGGCTGCACCCATGGCTTTGCTCCCCGTCGAAGAAGCGCAATCCAGGCTCCTGGCGCTGGGCGCCCCGCTCGAGGCTGAACGCGTCGCGCTTTCCCAGGCAGCCGGCCGCTGGGCGGCTGAGGACGTCATCGCCCTGCGCACCCAGCCCAGCGCCGACCTTTCGGCGATGGACGGCTATGCGATCCGATTCGCCGACATGCCCGGCCCCTGGACCGTGATCGGCGAGAGTGCCGCGGGGCGCGCCTTTGCTGGTATCGTGGCGTCGGGCCAGGCCACCCGTATCTTTACCGGCGCGCCGCTGCCCGCGGGGTCGGACACCGTCCTGATCCAGGAAGAGGCATCGCGCGAGGGCGAGGCGCTCGCGCTCGCCGGCGAAGGCCCGGCACGGCTTGGCCGCAACGTTCGCCGCCGCGGGCTCGACTTCGCCGAGGGCGACCCGCTGATCCGCGCCGGTGAGCGTCTCACCCCCGCGCGTCTCGCCGTCGCCGGTTCCGCCGGCCACGGCAGGGTGCTGGTTCGCCGCAGGGTCCGTGTCGCGATCGCCGCCACCGGCGACGAACTCGTACCCCCCGGCGCACCCGTTGCCGACGCCCAATTGCCCGAGACCAATCGGCTGATGCTCGCAGCCCAGCTCGCCGACCTGCCGGTCGAAATTCTCGATCTCGGCATTCTTCCGGACAAAGCCGACGCGCTGGAGGCCGCTTTCCGGGCCGTCCGTGCCGATCTGCTCGTCACCAGCGGCGGCGCCTCGGTCGGCGATCACGATCTCGTCCGCCCCGCCCTCGAAGCCGCCGGCGGCGCGGTCCACTTCTGGCGCGTCGCACTCCGCCCGGGCAAGCCGATGATGGCGGGCAGGCTCGGAAAGACGCTCGTCGTCGGCCTCCCCGGCAACCCCGTCTCGGCCTTCGTCACCACCCTTTTGTTCGTGCGCCCTTTGGTCGCCCTTCTCTCCGGCGCCGCCGATCCGCTGCCGCGCACCCGCGCGACGCCGCTCGGCGAGCCCCTCCCGGCCAACGATCACCGCACCGATTACCTCCGCGCCGAACTGCGCGACGGCCGCGCCTTCGCCTCGACGATCCAGGACAGTTCGATGCTCCGCACCCTCGCGCGCGCCCGGTGCCTCATTCTGCGTCCGCCGCATGCTCCGGCCGCGAATCCCGGCGACTCGGTGCAAATCCTCGACATCGCTTGACATGGGCGCGGAACATTGCATAAACGTTCCCAGTCTGTTCTGGACGGAGGAACCGCATGCTTACGCGCAAGCAGCACGAGCTGATCTGCTTCATCAACGATCGTCTGAACGAGACCGGCGTGTCGCCCTCGTTCGAGGAGATGAAGGAGGCGCTCGATCTCAAGTCCAAGTCGGGCGTGCACCGCCTGATCAGCGCACTCGAGGAACGTGAGTTCATCCGTCGCCTGCCCAATCGCGCCCGCGCACTCGAAGTGCTGCGCATGCCCGAGCGCGGCGACGCCAAGGTCGCCACTCCGGCCAAGGCTGACAAATCCACGCCACGTCCGTCGTCCTTGCCGTCGCCCGCCAACGATGTGGTCGAGATTCCGCTGCACGGCCGGATCGCCGCGGGCACCCCGATCGAGGCGCTCGAAGGCTCGACGATGCTCCCCGTCCCCGCCGCTCTGCTCGGTTCGGGCGAACATTATGCGCTCGAAGTCGCCGGCGATTCGATGGTCGAGGCCGGCATCTTCGATGGCGATTTCGCGCTCATCCGCCGCACCGACGTCGCCCGCGACGGCGAGATCGTCGTGGCGTTGATCGACGATTCGGAAGCGACGCTCAAATATTTCCGCAAGGAAGGCGCGATGGTCCGGCTCGATCCGGCCAACCGCAGCTACGACGCCCAGCGCTATCGCCCCGATCAGATCCGCGTCCAGGGCAAGCTCGCCGGGCTGCTCCGCCGCTACTGAGCCGCGGCGAGCTCGGCCTCGAACGCCGTCTCCGCCGCGGCGATGCGCCGGGGCAGTTCGGTCGGGTCGACAAAGGCATTTGCATTGCCCGCTTCCTGCCTGGCCCGCTTCGTAGCCATGTCGAATGCGGCGGGGTGAAATGCCAGGAAGATGTCGGCCTGCAGGGTCCGCAGTTTGGCAAAGGTCGCGCTGAAATCGCTGGCCGCCGCGTCATAGCCCTTGCCGGGCGTCAGCGGCTGGCCCGCGACCGTGATGCTGCAGGCAAACAGCAGGTTCAGCGTGTCTGCGCCTGCCGGGACCGATGTCGTCCAGCTCGTGCAACCCTTGGTGTGCCCCGGGGTCAGCCGCGTGGTCAGCCTGTTCCCGCCCAAAGCGATCACCTCGCCATCGGCGATCACCTTGTCGACCTTCACCGGCGCGACTCGCTCCTGCTCGGGCCGATAGTCCATCCACCCCGCCTCCAGCGCCGGCCGGTCCGCGGCGCTGGCATAGAGTTTGGCGCCGGTCCGCCGCTTCAGTGCGGCAAGCCCGCCGCTATGGTCCCAATGGGCATGGTTGATCAGCAATATCTTCACGTCGCGCAGCTTGAATCCGAGCGTCTCGATATTCGCCGCGATCTGCGGCACGCTCTCCGCCATCGCCCCGTCGATCAGGATATGCCCGCGCGGCGAAGTGATCAGGAACGCCGACAGCCCCGCCGTCCCGACATAATAGACGTCGCCGACGATCCGGAACGGCGCCATCGGCTGGTTCCACTCGGCCTTGATCTTCGCCCAGTCGTCCTGCGCCGCCGCCGGCCCCGCCAGCGCCGCCCCCAGCAGCAATGCCATCGATCGCATCATCGTCGCTCTCCCGTTCGGGGCTGAAATGGCGGCTGCACGGTAAGCGGGTCAACCCAGGGATGCGATCCGCCGCTGCGCACGGTGCGCACCTCCCCGCTCGCAAAGGCGATCGCCACGCCCCCTGTCCTGGCCAGCGTCTCCCGATCGAGCTTGAGCCAGCGCGGCGTGCAGCCCGGCGGCAACCGCCGCTCGCTCACCACCACGTCGACCAATCGGCACAAGGCGATCATCTCGGCCCAGGGCACCAGATACGCGCTCCGCGTCGCCGCCACCCGCCAGCGTCGCGCGCCCGATCGCACCTCGACCAGGCACAGATCACGGCTGCACCGCGCATCGGGCTGCTCGGCAAGCTCGGCCAATTGGTCCTCGGCGCCGCTATTCTCGCTCAGCATCGAGCGCGTATAGTCCCCCGCCCGCTCGCGCAGCAGCGCCATCCCGCCCCCGGCCACCCGGATCGCCAGATGCCGCCCGTCCCCCGTCACCAGCAGGTCCGGCGGTGGCGTCAGCATCGCCCAGACCAGGCCGATGGTCGCCGGCGCGACGCCCGCCCAGCGAACCCGCGTCCGCCAAAGCGCCACCCAAAGCCCGCCGCCGACCAGCAGCGCATAGGCGCCGCCCGGCATCGCCGGCAGCGCCGCGACGGCCCCCGGCGCCGAAGCGGTGGTGTGCGCCAACCACAGCAACAGATCGAGCGCCCGCGCCGTAAGCCACCAGACCGGCGCACCGAACCCCACTAGGTCGAGCGTCAAGGCGAGCGCCTCGAGCGGCATGATCACGAACGTCGTCAGCGGGATCGCAACGATATTGGCCAGCGCCCCATACAGCCCGGCCTGGTGAAAGTGGAACAAGGCGATCGGCATCAGCGCGAGCTCGACCGCCACCCCCGTCAGCAGCAGCGACCCGAGTCCGCGCAACAGCCGCCGCCCGAATCCGTCCCCCTCCTGCCGCGCGAACCAGCCCCGGACCCGCGGGCTCTCATGCAGCGCGACGATAGCCGTCACCGCGGCGAAGCTAAGCTGGAAGCTCGGTCCCGCCAGCGCCTCGGGCCATAGCAGCAACACCAGAAGCGCCCCCGCCGCCACCAGCCGCAAGGTGATCGCCTCGCGTCCCAGGCTGAGCGCCAGCAGCACCAGCAGCGCCGCCACGCAGGATCGGATCGTCGGCACCTCGGCGCCGGTCAGCAGCGTATAGCCCACCGCCGCCAGCGCTCCCGCCCCAGCAGCCACCAGCGGCAGCCGCCAGCGCAGCGCCAGCGTCGGGCTCAGCGCCAGCAGCCGCAGCACCACCAGCATCGCCGCCGCGGTCACTGCGGTCACATGCAGCCCGCTCACCGAGAGCAGATGCGCCAGCCCCGATCGCTGCATCGCCTCGGCATCGGCATCGTCGATCGCGCCGCGGTCCCCCGTCGCCAGCGCGCTCGCAATGCCGCCCCCGCTACCGGGGATTTGCCCGTGGATATGCCCCGAAAGCCGCGCCCGCAGGTCCGATCCCGGCGGATCGCCGGCGCGCACCACCTCGATCGGCGCAAACCCCTTCCCCGTGGCCCCCAGCCCCATGAACCACGCCACCCGCGCGAAATCATAGGCACCCGGCACCGAAGGCGGAGGCGGCGGCATCAGCCGCGCGCGCAGCCGCACCACCGCCCCGCGCGCCAGCCCCTTCGGCGCGTCGGCCTCGGCCAGATTGACTCGAACGAGCGAAGGCAGGTCCGCCCGGCCCAAAGGCACCAGCGTGACCCGCACCATGTCCCGCGCCGGCAACGCCTCGACCCGTTCGACTCGCCCCGTTAGGCTCACCACCGCCGGCCGCGCCAGCACCGGCGCCGCCACCCGCTCCGCGCGCCACCAGACCAGCAGGCACCCCGCCGCCATCGCCAGCCCGGCGATCGCCACCACGCGCGCCGCCCGCCCCGCCCCCGATGCCGCCACCCCGACCAGCCCGATCGCGCCCCCGCCTGCGATGAACCCGATCCAGCGCCCCGCATCGGGCAGCAGGAACCAGGCGACGATTCCCGCCCCGAGCATCACCGGCAGCCACAGCACCAATTGTTCGCGCTCGGCCTCCAGCCAGCGCTCGACCTTGTCCCGAAACTGGCGAAAAGCGCCCCCCGCCCCCATTTGTAGGGAGGAAAACCCCGTGCTAGGGGCCTCGGCGGCTGAGCTGGCCATCGATCACATAGTCTGGGAGCAAGCGCGGTTGGGCGCAACATCTGATGCCGGCGCCAAGCCGGTCGTAACCCGTTTCGCGCCGTCCCCCACGGGCTTCCTCCACATCGGCGGCGCGCGCACCGCTTTGTTCAACCTGCTGTTCGCCCGCCACCATGGCGGCAAGTTCCTGCTGCGGATCGAGGACACCGATCGCGCCCGCTCCACCGAGCCGGCGATCGCCGCGATCCTCGACGGCATGACCTGGCTCGGCCTCGATTGGGACGGCGACGTCGTCTATCAATTCTCGCGCGCCGCGCGCCATGCCGAGGTCGCGCACCAGATGCTAGCGGGCGGCCACGCCTATAAATGCTTCGCCACCGCCGAGGAGCTCGAGGCAATGCGCGCCGGACAGCGCGCCAACAAGCAGCCGCTGCGCTATGACGGCCGCTGGCGCGATCGCGACGCGAGCGAAGCCCCCGCCGATGCGCCCTTCGTCGTTCGCCTGCGCGCGCCGAAGGAAGGCAGCGTCACGATCGACGATAAGGTCCAGGGTTCGGTCACCGTCGCCAATGCCGAGCTTGACGACATGGTCCTGCTCCGCTCGGACGGCACCCCGACCTATATGCTCGCGGTGGTGGTGGACGATCATGACATGGGCGTCACCCATGTCATCCGCGGCGACGATCATCTCAACAACGCCTTCCGCCAGCTGCCGATCTACCACGCGATGGACGCGATCGAGGGCGGCTGGGACGCGCCCGAATATGCGCATATCCCGCTGATCCACGGCAGCGACGGCGCGAAGCTCTCGAAGCGCCACGGCGCGCTCGGCGTCGATGCCTATCGCGACGAGATGGGCATCCTCCCCGAAGCGCTCTCCAACTATCTCCTCCGCTTGGGCTGGGGCCATGGCGACGACGAGTTCATCAGCCGCGAACAGGCAATCGAGTGGTTCACGCTCGCGGGGGTCGGCAAATCGCCGTCGCGCTTCGATTTGAAGAAGCTCGAGAACCTCAACGGCCATTATATCCGCGCCACAGACGACGATCGCCTGGCCGCTCTGGTCGCGCCTTTGCTCGCCTTCGAACCCACCCCGGACCAGCGCGATCTTCTGCGCCGCAGCATGGCCGCGCTGAAGCCGCGCGCCGCGAATCTCATCGAGTTGGCCGAAGCGTCGATGTTTCTCTTTCGCACGCGCCCACTGATATTGGACGAAGGCGGCGCGGCTCTGCTAGAGGGCGACGCGCGGGCACTCCTTGCCCGGGTGCATGCGGCGCTTGACGGGGCTGCGACCTGGGATACGGAGACGCTCGAAGCGGCGGTTCGCGCCGTGGCGGACGATGCGGGAGTCAAGCTCGGAGCCGCTGCGCAGCCTTTGCGCGCAGCGTTGACGGGCAAGCGGACCTCTCCGGGCATCTTCGACGTTCTGGCGCTGCTGGGACGGGAAGAGAGCCTGGCTCGCATCGCCGATCAGATGACCCAGCCCGCCTGAGTCGGGCCAGACAAGGACGATTTTTATGAGCGATACTGCGAAGCTGCAGGTTCCGGGCAAGGACGTCGATTTTGCGGTCCTGAACGGCAGCGTCGGCCCCGATGTGGTCGATATCCGCAAGCTCTACGCGCAGACCGGCATGTTCACCTATGATCCGGGCTTCACCTCCACCGCCTCGTGTGAATCCGGGCTGACCTATATCGACGGCGACGAGGGCGTATTGCTCCATCGCGGCTATCCGATCGGCCAGCTCGCCGAACATTCGAGCTTCATGGAAGTCTCCTATCTGCTCCTCAACGGCGAGTTGCCAACCGCGGACGAGCTCGACAAGTTCAGCTACACGATCACCCGCCACACGATGCTCCACGAGCAGCTCGCGACCTTCTATCGCGGGTTCCGCCGCGATGCGCATCCGATGGCTGTTATGTGCGGCGTCGCCGGCGCGCTTTCGGCTTTCTATCACGATTCGACCGACATTACCGATCCGACTCAGCGGATGATCGCCAGCCACCGGCTGATCGCCAAGATGCCGACGATCGCGGCGATGGCGTACAAATACAGCATCGGCCAGCCGTTCCTCTATCCGCAGAACGACCTGTCCTACACCGGCAACTTCCTGCGCATGACCTTCGGCGTCCCCGCTGAGGAATATGTCGTGAACCCGGTGATCGAGCGCGCGCTCGACCGTATCTTCATCCTCCACGCCGATCATGAGCAGAACGCGTCGACCTCGACCGTGCGGCTCGCCGGCTCGTCGGGCGCGAACCCCTTCGCCTGCATCGCGGCGGGCATCGCCTGCCTGTGGGGTCCGGCGCATGGCGGCGCCAACGAAGCCGCGCTCAACATGCTGCACGAGATCGGCACCCCCGATCGCATCCCGGAATTCATCGCCCGCGCCAAGGACAAGAATGATCCGTTCCGCCTGATGGGCTTCGGCCACCGCGTCTACAAGAATTACGATCCCCGCGCGACGGTGATGCAGAAGACCGTCCGCGAAGTGTTCAAGGAATTGAACGTCTCCGATCCCGTCTTCGAAGTCGCGCTGCAGCTCGAGGAAATGGCGCTCAAGGATCCTTACTTCGTCGAGAAGAAGCTGTTCCCGAACGTCGATTTCTATTCGGGCGTGATCCTCTCGGCGATCGGCTTCCCGACGACGATGTTCACCGCGCTCTTCGCGCTCGCCCGCACCGTCGGCTGGGTTGCGCAGTGGAACGAGATGATTTCGGATCCCGAGCAGAAGATCGGCCGCCCGCGCCAGCTTTACACCGGCCCGACGCAGCGCGATTATGTGAGCGTCGACAAGCGCTGAACCCCGATCCGCCGGGCGAGGAGAAGAGCATGATCAGAACCCTGCTCCTCCTCGCCGGCATCCTCGCTTTCCTGTTCGGCATACTGTTCCTGCTCCAGGGGCTCGGCGTGATTCGCTGGCCGCTGTCGAGCATGATGATCGACAATCAGGTCTGGGTAGTTCGTGGCGGCGTGCTGGCCCTGCTGGGCGCAGTCCTGGTGGCCGGCACGCGGCTCCTGCCGTCGCGCCGACGCTGAGCGAAGCTACGAGTCGTCCGTCCGGCGCCACGGCAGGGTGAACACGAAGCGCGCGCCCATCCCCGGTGCGCTGTCCACCGTCAGGTCGCCCCCCATCGCCCGCGCCAGCCTGCGCGCGATATAGAGCCCCAAACCACTGCCGCCCGGCTCGCTGGGATCGACTCGCCCGAACTTCTCGAAGATCTTCACCTGATCTTCCTTGGCGATGCCCTTGCCCTGATCCGCGACGATGACGTGCGCCATGCTGCCGTCGCGCTCGAGCCGGATCCACACCATCCCGCCCCGCGGCGAATAGCGCACCGCATTGCCGATCAGATTGACCAATACCTGCAGCGCGCGGCGGAATTCGCCGGTCACCGGGAAGGTCTCCTCGATCGGCGGCTTGTCGATTCGAACGTCGGATTGGGCCGCGCGCACCGCCAGCAGCCCGCCCGCGCGCCGGGCGACGTCGGCCAGATCGATCGGCTCCTGCAGCGTCGTGAAATCGTCGCGCTCGATCGCCTGCAGGTCGACCAGATCGTCGACCAGGCCGAGCAGATGCCGCCCCGCATTGGCGATGTCGTTCGCATAATCGGCATAATCGGGCTTCACCGGCCCCTCGGTCTGCGCGCTGATGCTGTTGGCATTGGCGATGATCTTGCTCAGCGGCCCACGCAGCGCCCGATCGAGCCGCTGGCTGAACGAATCGGGAAAGCCGCCAAAGGGCGCCGCGAGCGGCGGCAGCGGCGCATCGGGCGTCGGTGCCGGCGCGGTGCCGTCGATCATCGTCGTCGCGCCGACAAAGCCCGCGAATCGCCCACCCGGATCGGTCCGCGGCGAAGCCCCCAGCCGCACCATCCGCCCGGTCCCGCGCAGCTCGGCCTTCTGCCCGTCGAAGCGCGCCTGCGCTGCCACTGCGGTCAGGATCGGCAGATTGCCGCTCTCGTCCTGCTCCAGGCTGAACAGCCGGGTCAGCGGCTGCCCCAGCATCGCGCTCGAATCGAATCCGTAGCGCGCACCCGCCTCGATCGAGAGGAAGGTGATCCGCAACGCCGCGTCGGTTTCCCAAAGCCAGTCGGCCGCCGATCGGAAGAAATCGCCCTCGCGCTCGGGCTCGCTTGCCGGCGCGCGCCATCCCGCGCGCGGCTTCCACCCGCTGACTTCGAGCCGCACGCCCTCGTCGGTCGGTTCGGCGCGGACCCACAGTTCCAGATCCTCGTCGCCGTCAGCGGCGATGACGTTGCGCGAAATCGCAATCCCCAGCCGCCGCGCCAGCCGCGCGAGCGTCGCGATCTGCGGCACCGCCAGCGGCGCGCCCACCGCCCCGCCCGCGCGCTCGTTCAGCTCGATCAGCCGCGATTCGGCATCGGTCAGCCGCCCCTCGGGGTCGAGCCGGCCGATCGCGAGCGGCATCGCGGGATCGATGGCGTTCATTCGGAACCCTTCGCACGTTTCAGCGCCAGCACCGCGGCGCGATAGTCCGGGTCGAGCCGCAAAAGTCCCAACCCGTCGCGCGCCTCCCGGGCGTCGGTCGCGACGACCGCATCGAGCAGGTCGGCGAAGATTTCGACGTCGCGCCGCGGATCGGCTTCGCACAGCGCATAGCCGATCCGGGCGATCGGTCCGCGGCCCAGCCCCAGCGCACGCAGCGCCAGCCACAGCCGCTCGCCGCCCGGATCGAGCGTGAGTTCGCGGCCCAGCACATAGTCCACGCCCAGGGCATGCGCGAGCAAGGCGATGAACAGCGTCACGCGCCGGTCACCCAGCGCCTCGACCAGCATCTGCGGCAATTCCTGCGGCTGCGCGTCGATCGCCGCGGCAAAGCGCATCACCGCCGCCTCGAGCCGATCATGCTCGTCATAGGTCGCCAGGCTGCGCCGCGCGGCGTCGGTCAGGCATTGGTCGAGCAAGGCGAGCTGGCGGCCGGCCGAGGGTTCGAGACGCTCGCGCAATGCCGCCGCCACCCACCAGACCAGCCGGTGATGCAGCTCGGCAGGCAAGTCGGTGCGCAAAGGTTGTCCCGCTTCGGGACTCGGGCGACGCCGGCTTTCGGCGATCAGCACCGCCATCGCGCCTGCCGCGAGCACCCGATCGGGATGCTGGACGAATCGGTTGATCAGGCTGGGGCGCTCCGGATCGTCGGGCGCCTGCATCGGCAATGCCGCCGCCACCGCCTCTTGCCGAACCCTGCCGAGCAATTCGGCCATCAGTTCGGGATCGTGCAGCAGGTCCGATTGCGAAAGCCGGGAGAGTATCTGCAGATTGCCGGGCCCGTTCAAGGCTCGCGCGAGGCCGCTTTCGCCCTTGCCGCTGAGCAATCGCGCGCCATGCTCGCGGATTTCCGCCTCGACGCTGTGCACCATTTCGCGCACCAGAATGTCGAGCGACGATCGCGTCCGCTCGTCCAGCCGGGCCGAATCGGGCAGGAAGAAATCGGCGATCGCGACGTGCAATCCGCGCCAGGCGCGGTTTTCCGAAGCCGCCGCGCGGGCGAGCAGCTCCTGTGCGCTTATGGTCGCGCCACTGCGCAGGTCGATGGGATTATCCGACATCGAACTCTAACTAGCCGAACTGTCCTTAAGACGAGACTAAGCTTTTTCGCGCGTGCCCTCAACCGCGGCGGCGAGCGTGACGAATGCATAGCCTGCAATCGCGGCCAGGCCGAACTCGGTCAGCCCGGCCAGCGCGAACGGGGTGAGCAGCAGCAGCTGCGCCGACGGACTCGCCCACCAGCGCCGGTGCCGCGACGGCGCGCGCTCGACCAGCAATTGCGCGCCCACGCCGACCAGGGCCAGCACGATCGGAGTCGCGGTCTGCAGCGCCGCCTGCTCGATCCAGCCGCAAGCAAGGCAGACCGCGCCGAACAGCAGCAGGATCGCCCATTCCAGCGCCCGCGCGCGCGGCTCCTCGCCGCGCAAAGCCGCCATCGCCGCGCCGGTCGCCAGCGTCGCCGCGGACAGCAGCGAGAGCGTGACTCCGCTTCCCACCCACTGCATCCAGATCGCCGCCAGCGAACCGAGCGCCAGCACCGCGGAGATCGCGACCAACCCCCAGGCCGGGAAATTGCGCGTCACCAGCTCGGGCAATACCAGCCGGGCGATCCGGGTGAACACCCAGCGGTCGGCCCAGTCGATTCGCCGCTCGGTCAGCGCCGCGAGTATGCCGGTGTTGCGCGACGCCAGGCCGGCGACGCTGCGCTCCACCGCATGGCCGCCGCGCACCCAGCCCGGCGTCAACGGCACATGCTCGGCGCCCGATTGCGCCGCCACGCGCAGCAGCGCCGACTGGAAATCATAATCCTCGGGCATCTGCGCGATCTGCTTGAGCTGGTCGATCGTGATCCGCGCCACCCCCGCCCAGCTGTCGCGCATGTCGAGCCGCTCGATCGCCGCGGGCGAGCCGGCATCGTCAGTCACCAGCAGTGCCTCGGGTCCTTCGCTCGCCATCCGGTCCATCACCGGATCGGTGGTGACCAGCCCGTCGGCCATCACCAGCACCCGCGCGCCATCGTCGATCTTCTCGGAGGCTTCCTCGGCCGATCGGACGACCTCTACGGTAAGCTCGCGCTTCGCCGCGCGGTTCACCGCCGCGAGCAAGGCAGGCGTCATCCGCCCCACCGCGATCAGCACATGCTCGGCCCCGGCCCCGGCCAGCAGCCGCACCTGATATTCGAGCAGGGTCATCCCCCCGAACGGCAAGGTGGCGACCAGCGCCCCCGGCCGGTCGCTTGCTTCTTCCACCGCAAAAATCAGGCCTGCCAACATGGGCAGGGGGTTAGGCGGATTGGCGGCGCACTGCAATTCCTCCCCGCCCAGGAGGATCAGTAGAGCAGATAAGGCGCGCGGACCTCGTCCCAAGCCGCCTCGTCGGGCAAGGTCAGCGCATCCAGGTCCCCCGGCCCCGCCGCTGCATCGTCCACCCACTCACGCAATCCCGGCCCGCCATTGATCACGTCGATCGCCAACTTCCCGAACTCATACTCATACGGGAAATCGCGCCACAGGTCATAATCGGGATACAGCCGCCGGATCGCCTTGAACCCCAGAGCCTGCACCCGCCACGGCCGGAACGCCGCATGATCATAGCCCGCCCCCTCGGCATGCAGGAACACGCCCGAGCAAAGCTGCCCGACATGCTTGTGGAAGGTCGGTTGAAACCACATGTCGCGCAGCGTCACGCCCGCCAGCCATTCCGGCGCCAGCGCGCGCATCTCGGCGATCACCGCCTTGGCATCCACGTCTGGCGCCCCGAACAGCTCCAGCGGCCGCGTCGTCCCCCGCCCCTCGGACAGGGTGGTCCCCTCCAGCATCACCGTGCCGGCATAGGCCCGCGCCATGTTGACGTTGGCGGCATTGGGACTCGGATTGATCCACACCTTCTCGGGCGGCCAGCCGAAGCCCGGCCCCGCCGCAGGCGCCCAGCCCTCCATCTCGATCACCCGGTAGGCGACATCGAGTCCGCCGCGATCGATGAACCACCGCCCCATTTCGCCCAGCGTCATCCCGTGCCGCATCGGCATCGGCCCCGCCCCGACGAAACTCTCCCAGCCCGGCAGCAGCGTCAGCCCCTCCACCGGGCGCCCGGCGGGATTAGGGCGATCAAGCACCCATACTTCCTTGCCATGCGCCGCCGCGGCCTCGAGTACATAGAGCAGCGTCGTCACGAAGGTGTAGATCCGGCACCCCACATCCTGCAGGTCGATCAGGATCACGTCGAACGTGCCCATCGACTGCCCGGTCGGCCGCCGCACTTCGCCATAGAGGCTGAACACCGGCATCCCGTAGGTCGGGTCGGTATAGTCGGGCGACTCCATCATATTGTCCTGGAGGTCGCCACGCACGCCATGCTGCGGCCCGAACACCGCCGAGACGTTGAGCCCACACGCCACCAGCGCGTCCAGCGAATGGGTCAGGTCCGCCGTCACCGAGGCGGGATGCGCGAGCAAGGCGACGCGCTTTCCCTCGAGCGGAGCACGGAGCGCGGGGTCGGCAAGCAGCCGGTCGATACCGAATTTCATGGGGCAGCGAGGTGCCGCGACTTCGCCGAACACGCAAGCGCGATTGTCGCGGCACTTACCGCGCGCCCGCTTGTTACCCCCAGATGATCCGATCCATCCTGATAGGCCTGACTGCAGGCGCCCGTTCGATGACCCCGCTCGCCGTCGTCGCCAACGCCGCCCGCACCGGCACGCTCCCGCCCGACAGCGGCGCGCCCCGCTTCCTCGCGCACCCGCTGGTGTCGCTCGGCGCCACTGCGCTTGCCGCCTACGAATTGGTCGGCGACAAGCAGAAGAGCGCACCCGATCGGATCATCCCGGCGGCAGTGATCATCCGCAGCCTCAACGCGGCCTTCGCCGGCGTCGCGCTGGCCCCCCGCAGTCAACGCTTCCCCGCCGCCGCGCTCGCCGGCGCCACCGCGGTGCTCGCCTCCTATCTCACCTACGCCGCCCGAATGCGATCGATGCGCACTCACAGCCAGTTCGCCATCGGGCTGGTGGAGGACGCGATCAGCGTCTCCGCCGCCCTCGCCGCCGCCCATGCCCCTCTGCCCGACGTCGTGAAGCGACATGATGGCGTTCCGGTTCGAGTTGAGGGAGAATAAGGGCGAAAGGATCGCGCAGTGCGCACCAAACTGAGTGTGTGCCTGAGAAAGAAGCGCTTCCCCACCGAAGCCGACGCACGCGCCTTCACGTTGCAGGCGAACCTCTCGCTTTGCCCGTATCGCTGCGATCGCTGCCGCCAATTTCACCTCACCAGCCGCACCAAGGGCAAGCGCCAGCCCCGCCCGCTCTCTTGATGTAGCGCGAAGATCAAATGCGGAGCACGAACCCCGCCGGATCGTGAAAATCCGGCTTCTCCGCCGGATGCGCCAGCGCCCAGAAGGACCGTGTCCCGTCCTGCTCTTCGATCACCGCGGTGATCCCCACCCGCAAAGCGCCCGGCGACAGCCCACTCAGATCCACCGTCACCCGCACCCCGTCGTCCAGCATCTCGATCGTCGGCGCGGCCAACGGCAAATCCGCCATGCCCGTGCGATACCCCTCGAAGCGATACGCCCCCCATTCTCCGGACGGCGAGAAGTTGAACTCGCAATAGCCCGCCTTCCCCTCGGGCTGGACGAACAACTCGAAGCAGGTCCGCTTCCACAGGTCATCGGTCCTTACCGGAGCCGCTCGCGGCGGGAATGCCACCGCGCCGCCGCTCACCCGATAGGTAAGCAAGGTCCTCCCCCGCTCCACCGCCCCTGCCACATCGACTGCAGCAACGCCCTTCGGGGGGAAGTCCGGATGCGGGATCAACTTCATCCGTCCCGACTAAGTCGAAAAGCCCCAAACAGCCAATCCCGTGTCGCGACGGCTTGACGCAATCCCTATCCGGTGGCGGAAGTGCGCCCCTGAATCCAGGAGGCAGCATCCTCGATGTTCCGTATCGATTACGATCCCCGCGCAAACGTCCTCGACATCCATGTCAGCGGCTTCTGGAAGCCCGAAGACGTCGCCGACTTCGCCCGCGCAATCGGCGCGAAGGCCCACGAAGCCCGGGCCATCCGCGACGATTTCGACGTGATGGTCGAATCGCTCGACTTCCCCGTCCAGGCAAACGACGTTGCCGATCTCCTCACCAACGTGATGCGCGGCGGCACCACCCTCACCTCAGGCAACGTCGCCGTCGTCGTCGGCAGCCAGCTCAATCGTCTCCAGGCCGAACGCACCCTCGCCCACCCCCGTCTCAAGGTCTTCCTCTCGATCGACGACGCGCGGCACTGGCTCGACGAGACGGGCCAGCCCGCGGGGATGACGCAGCAACCGGCCTGGGCTATGCGCCCAGCACCATGACCGAATACAGCTCCGAACTCCTCCGCTCGCTCTCTTCGCGCGGCTATATCCACCAGGTCACCGACGCCGCGGCGCTCGATGCGCTCGCGAGCAAGCAGGTCGTCCCCGGCTATATCGGCTTCGATCCCACCGCGCCCTCGCTCCACGTCGGCAGCCTCGTCCAGATCATGCTGCTCCGCCGCCTGCAGCAGGCCGGGCACAAGCCGATCGTCTTGATGGGCGGGGGCACCGGCAAGGTCGGCGATCCCAGCTTTAAGGACGAAGCGCGCAAGCTGATGACGGTCGATACGATCGCCGCCAACATCGCCTCGATCAAGACGGTATTCGAACGCTTCCTCACCTTCGGGGACGGCCCGACCGACGCCATCCTGCTCGACAATGCCGAATGGCTCGATGCGCTCGAATATCTGCCTTTCCTGCGCGATTACGGCCAGCATTTCTCGGTCAACCGCATGCTCAGCTTCGATTCGGTGAAGCTGCGCCTCGATCGCGAGCAATCGCTCAGCTTCCTCGAGTTCAACTACATGATCCTCCAGGCCTATGATTTCCTGGAGCTTTCGCGCCGCGCCGGCTGCCGTCTACAGATGGGCGGATCGGATCAATGGGGCAATATCGTCAACGGCATCGAGCTTTCGCGCCGCGTCGACGCCACCGAAGTGTTCGGCGTCACTACCCCCCTCATCACCACCGCCGACGGCGGAAAGATGGGCAAGACCATGTCGGGCGCGGTCTGGCTCAACGAGGATCAGCTCAGCCATTTCGATTATTGGCAATTCTGGCGCAACACCGACGATCGCGACGTCGGCCGCTTCCTGCGGCTGTTCACCGATCTTCCGCTCGACGAGATCGCCCGCCTCGAATCGCTCGAAGGCGCGGGGATCAACGAAGCCAAGAAGATCCTCGCCACAGAAGCCACAGCAATGTGCCGCGGGCGCGTTGCCGCCGACGAGGCCGCCGAGACCGCACGCCGCACCTTCGAGGAAGGCAGCGCCGGCGGCTCGCTCCCCAGCATTTTTGTCCCCGGCGGCAGCATCGCGATCGTCGACGCCCTCATCGCGCTCGAGCTTTGCGCGTCGAAGGGCGAGGCCCGCCGCAAGATCGCCGAAGGCGCGATCCGCGTCGACGACCAGCCCGTTGCCGATCCCGCGGCGATCGTTTCGGTGGCAAGCCAGGTCAAGATCAGCTTCGGCAAGAAGCGCCACGGCCTGCTGGTCCCTGCGTAGAAGTCCCGATGCCCCGCTAAGTTACTGTTAAGCAGCCTCGTTTGAAGGTAGTTCATTCGGGGTGCCCTATCACTGCGGCCCGACCTTCAGCGTATGTGGGGCAATGCGATGCTCGGAACCGACAATCTCGCTTACGCCGACGTCCGCCGCGAATATCGCGAGGACGTCCACTATCGCGCCCGAGCTTATGGTCCCGATGCCAAGTCGCTCTCCTTTCTGGTGGTCAATATTTCGCCGCACGGCCTGATGGCCCGATGCGACAATTGCTTCGATCCGGGCGATCGCATCCGCGTCGTCCTGCCGATCGCCGGCGCGATGATCGCCACGGTGCGCTGGTCGCTGGGCGGGCGCCTCGGCTGCCAGTTCGAAACCGCGATCGATCTCGCCACTTATTATGAGCTGATCACGGTGATGGTGCGGGGAAAATAGTCAGCCCGACCGTAGCAGCCCCACCGCCGCATCGCGCTCGAACAGATAGAGCGCCACCCGCGCCGCCTCCCCCCGTGCGCTCTTCAACCCCCGATCCTGGTCCTCCAGCAACCGCGCATCGGCATTCGCCGCGACGATCAGCGACGCCAGGCTCTCCGGCGTCGCCAGCCGGAAGGTCTGGTCTCCGGACTGCCGCGTCCCCAGCAATTCGCCCGCCCCGCGCAGCTCCAGATCCCGCTCGGCGATCACGAAGCCGTCGGTCGTATCGCGCATCAGCCCCAACCGCGCCCGCGACGTCTCGTTGAGCCGCTCGCCGCGCAGCAGGATGCAATGCGATTGCCCCCCCCCGCGCCCCACGCGCCCGCGCAACTGGTGCAGCTGCGCCAGCCCGAAGCGATCGGCATGCTCGATCACAATCAGCGTCGCATTGGGCACGTCGACGCCCACCTCGATCACCGTCGTCGCCACCAGCACACCGGTTTCGCCCGCGGCAAAGCGCGCCATCACCGCATCCTTCTCGGGCCCCTTCATCCGACCGTGCACCAGCCCGACCTTCTCGCCGAACCGGGCGCGCAGCTTCACCGCGCGGTCCTCGGCCGCCTGCAGGTCGCTCTTCTCGCTCTCCTCGACCAGCGGACACACCCAATAAGCCTGCTTGCCCGCCGCCAGATGCCGCCCCAGCCCCTCGATCACCGCATCGATCTTGTCCTCGGCGATCACCGTCGTCTGGATCGGCTCGCGCCCCGGCGGCATCTCGTCGAGCCGGCTGACGTCCATCTCGCCGTGCGAGGCCAGCTGGAGCGTCCGCGGAATCGGCGTCGCGGTCATCACCAGCAGATGCGGCGGCACCTGCGCCTTGGCCTGCAACATCATCCGCTCGGCCACGCCGAAGCGATGCTGCTCGTCCACCACCACCAGCCCCAGGTCGCGATAGGCCACGCCCTCCTGGAAGATCGCATGCGTGCCGATGAGGATATCGATCTCGCCCGAGGCCACCCCCATCAGCGTCGACTCCCGCGCGCGCCCCTTGTCGCGCCCGGTCAGGATCGCGATCCGCACGTCGATCCCGGCGAACATCCGGCTCAAATTCTCGAAATGCTGCCGCGCCAATATCTCGGTCGGCGCCAGCAATGCCCCCTGCGCCCCCGCCTCCGCCGCGATCAGCAACGCCATCAACGCGACGAGCGTCTTGCCCGACCCCACATCGCCCTGCAGCAGCCGCAGCATCGGCCGCGATTGCGCCATGTCGCCTTCGATCTCGCGCACGGTCCGCGTCTGGGCCCCCGTCGGCGCATAAGGCAGCTTCAGCGCATCGCGCAGCCGCCCGTCCCCGGCCAGCGCCCGCCCGCGCTTCGATCGCGCCTCGCCGCGCACCAGCAGCAGCGCCAATTGGTTGGCGAACACCTCGTCATAGGCCAGCCGCTCGCGCGCCTTGGCGTCGGCGGGATCGGCATGAATCCGCACCAGCGCATCGCGCCACCCCGGCCATTGATTGCGATCGCGCAGACTGGGCTCGATCCACTCGGGAAGCTCCGGCGCCCGCTCGATCGCCTGCGCCGCCATCGCCGCGATCCGCTTCGAGGTGATCCCTTCCGAACAGGGATAGACCGCCTCGCGCCCACCCCCCTCGGCCTCTTCCGAAACCTCGGGATGGACGATCTGCAATTCCTGGCCATATTGATCGAGCCGCCCCGATACCCAGCGCTTCTCGTTCAGCGGCAGCAATTTCTTCGCCCAGCCAGAATTGCCGCCGAAGAACACCAAGGTCACATGGTTGCCGAGCGCATCCACCGCCTGCACCCGCGCCGGCGCCCGCGCGCTGCCCCCGAAGCGATAGTTCACGGCGGTCAGCGGAATCGCGACCACCTGCCCGACATCTGCCTGCATCAGTTCGTCGCGCTCCAGCCGATCGATATATCCCGTCGGCAGATGGAAGGCGACATCCACCACCCGCGCCATCCCCAGCCGCTCCATCGGCTTGGACAGCGCCGGCCCCACGCCCTTCAGCGCGGTGACTTCGGCGAACAGTGGATTGAGTATCTCGGGCCGCATGACTATCTCGCCTCTACACCCAAGCCGACTGCGCTTTCCAGCGCGGCCGGCTATAGCCCGTTGGGAAGCCCCATGGACCGCGAATATCGTCTCAAGCGCCTCCGCTTCCGTGCCTGGCACCGCGGCACCAAGGAAGCCGACCTGCTGATCGGCGGCTTCTTCGACGCGCATGGCGAATCGTGGGACGCGGCCGAAATCGGCTTGTTCGAGGAAATGATGGAGGAACAGGACGTCGACATCATGGCCTGGGCCATGGGGACGGCGCCCGTGCCCGATCGCTACGCGGGCACGCTGATCACTGCGCTCAAGACGCTGAGCTACGTGCCGATCGCCCAATGATCGTCATCCCGGCGAAAGCCGAGATCCAGAGCCCAGCAGGACGTCGTTCGTGACCCTGGATCCCACCTTTCGACGGGATGACGGAAAAGAGAATAAATGCCCGACCTAAAAACCATCCTCTCCGCCAAGCGCGCGCTGACCCTCTCCGGCGCCCCCACCGGCTTCCTCCCCTGGATGCTGGCCGATCTCGCGCGCGCCGCCGGCACCACCGTGTTCATCGCCCCCGACGAAGCCGCAATGCGCGCCATCGCCTCCACCGCCACCTATTTCGCGCCAGAGCTCGAAATCCTCAATTATCCCGCCTGGGACTGCCTCCCCTACGATCGCGCGTCCCCGACGCTGCGCATCATGTCCGAGCGGCTCGCCACCCTCCACGCGCTGCAGACAGGTTCGAAGGCCCCCCGCCTCCTCGTCACCACCGTCAACGCCGCCACCCAGCGCACCCTCACCCCCTTCCGTATCCGCCAGCTCGTCGCGCGGCTCGCCCCCGGCGAGCGGATCAGCCTGCCCAAGCTCTCCTCTCTGCTCCAGGCCAACGGCTATCACCGTGTCGACACGGTCAACGATGCCGGCGAATTCGCCGTCCGCGGCGGCCTCGTCGATCTCTTCCCGAGCGGCGCCGACCAGGCGCTGCGCCTCGATTTCTTCGGCGACGAGATCGAATCGGTCCGCACCTTCGATCATCAGGACCAGCGCACCACCGGCCGGGTCGACGGCTTCACCCTGCTCCCCGCCTCCGAAGCCCTCCTCGACGAGGAATCGATCAAGCGCTTCCGCAGCCGCTACCGCGAGAAATTCGGCGCCAACGCCACCGCCGATCCGCTCTATCAGGCAATCAGCGACGGCCGCCGCCTCGCCGGCATGGAGCATTGGCTGCCCTTGTTCGAGGACCGCCTCGAAACCCTGTTCGATCACCTCCCCGACGCTGCAATCCTCGTCCGCGACGTCGCCGCGCACAGCGCAGGCGAGCAGCGTTTCGAGGCGATCGCCGATTATCAGGCCAACCGCGTCCGCGCCGAATCGACCGCCCCCGGCAGCTATCGCCCGCTCGACACCGCCTCGCTCTATCTCTCCCCGGAGGAATGGGAGCGCGCGCAGGAGCACGGCCCGGTCCACACCGCCACCCCTTTCCACGAACCCGAATCGGCCACCGTCCTCGATTTCGCGGTCGACGGCCCGCGCGACTTCGCCCCCGAACGCGCCAGTGCCGCCAACGTCTACGAAGCCGTGGTCGAGCATCTCGCCAAGGTCCGCAAGGCCGGCAAGAAGCCGATCCTCGCCAGCTACTCCAACGGCGCCCGCGAACGCCTCACCGGCCTGCTCAACGACCACGGCCTCAAGGGCGCCCGCTCTGCTGAATCCTGGCAGGAGGCTCTGGGCACCGCGGACAGCGCGGTTGCCCTCATCGTCCTCCCGCTCGATCACGGCTTCACCGCGCGCGACGTCGCCGTGCTCACCGAGCAGGACATGCTCGGCGATCGCCTCGTCCGCCGCGCCAAGCGCCGCAAGAATACCGACGCCTTCCTCGCGGAGCTAGCCACCCTCTCCCCCGGCGATCTCGTGGTCCATGTCGATCACGGCATCGGCCGTTACGAGGGCCTGACCCAGATCCCCGTCCAGCAGGCCCCGCACGATTGCGTTGCATTGAGCTATGCCGGCGGCGACAAATTGTTCGTCCCCATCGAAAATCTCGAAGTCCTCTCGCGCTACGGCTCGGGCGAGGAAGGCGCGACGCTCGACAAGCTCGGCGGCGAAGCCTGGCAGCGGCGCAAGTCGAAGATGAAGGAGCGGATCCGCGAGATTGCGGGCGAGCTCATCGCCACCGCCGCGCGCCGCGCCGTCCGCCCCGGCGAGATACTCGAGCCCGATCAGGGCGGCTACCCCGCCTTCGTCGATCGCTTCCCTTATGAGGAAACCGACGACCAGGATCGTGCGATCAACGACGTGCTCGAGGATCTCGCCTCGGGCCGCCCGATGGACCGCCTGATCGTCGGCGATGTCGGCTTCGGCAAGACCGAGGTCGCACTGCGCGCCGCCTTCGTCGCGGCGATGGCGGGCATGCAGGTCACGATCGTCTGCCCGACCACCCTCCTCGCCCGCCAGCACCACCGCAACTTCACCGAGCGGTTCCAGGGCTTCCCGATCAACATCGGCCGCCTCTCGCGCCTCGTCCCCGCCGCCGAGGCCAAGGCGACCAAGGAAGGCCTCGCCGACGGCACGATCGACGTCGTCATCGGCACCCACGCGATCCTCTCCAAGGGCATCGAATTCAAGCGGCTGGGGCTCGTCATCGTCGACGAGGAGCAGCGCTTCGGCGTCACCCACAAGGAGCGGCTGAAAGCGCTCAAGGCGGACGTCCACGTCCTCACCCTCACCGCCACGCCGATCCCGCGCACGCTCCAGATGGCGATGTCGGGCCTGCGCGAGCTCTCCGTGATTCAGACCCCGCCGGTCGATCGCCTCGCGGTGCGCACCTATGTCATGCCCTGGGACCCCGTCGTCCTGCGCGAGGCGCTGCTGCGCGAACATTATCGCGGCGGCCAGGCCTATTTCGTCACCCCGCGAATCTCGGACCTGCCCGAGATCGAGGATTTCCTTCGCAAGGACGTGCCCGAGATCAGCCATGTCGTCGCCCACGGCCAGATGTCGCCGACCGAGGTCGAGGAGCGCATGTCGGCCTTCTACGATCGTCGCTACGATCTGCTCGTCTCGACCACGATCATCGAATCGGGCCTCGACATCCCGTCGGCCAACACGCTGATCGTCAACCGCGCCGACAAGTTCGGCCTGGCGCAGCTCTACCAGATCCGCGGCCGCGTCGGCCGGTCCAAGACTCGCGCCTACGCCTATCTCACCACCCCGCCCGAACGCCAGATGACCGAAGCCGCCGACAAAAGGCTGAAGGTTCTCTCCGACCTCGAGACGCTCGGCGGCGGCTTCCAGCTCGCCGCGCACGATCTCGACATCCGCGGCGCGGGCAATCTGCTCGGCGACGAGCAATCGGGCCACATCAAGGAAGTCGGCTACGAACTCTACCAGTCGATGCTGGAGGAGGCGATCATGGACGCCAAGGCCGGCGGCCTGCGCGACGATCGCCCCAAGGACCTCTCGCCCTCGATCACCGTCGACGCCCCGATCATGATCCCCGAGGACTATGTCCCCGATCTCGATCTGCGCATGGGCCTCTACCGCCGCCTCAACGACGTCGAAGACAGCGCCGGCATCGAAAGCTTCGCTGCCGAGCTGATCGATCGCTTCGGCAAGCTCCCCGACGCCACCGAGAATCTCCTCCGCCTGATCGAGACCAAGCTCAACGCCAAGCGCGCCAGCATCGCCAAGATCGACGTCGGCCCCAAGGGCGCGCTCGTCACCTTCCACGAAGACAAATTCCCCAATGTCGAGGGCCTGATGGCCTATGTCGAAAAGCTGGAAGGCACCGCCCGCCTGCGCCCCGACATGAAGCTGGTGATCACGCGGGCATGGGCGAACCCCAAGGCCCGCCTCCACGGCGCGCTCCAGATCTCGCGGGGGCTGGCCCGGGCTGCAGCCTGAGGATGCCAGCTAAACCTCCTTCTCCCCTTGTGGGAGAAGGAAGGGGCCCGCTCGCGTAGCGAGGGAGAAGGATGAGGGGGATGTGAGTCTCACTCCCCCTCACCCTTCCGCCGATTTCATCGGCTCCCTCCCGCATCCGCCCGCCCGCGGTGGCTGAATCGTCACGCGATTTTTTGACCGAGATCGCAGCGGCCGCTTCCCCCCGGCGACAGATCAAGGCTTCTTCGCCGGCTTGCGGATGCCCGACATCCGCATCTCCGCCCCCGCGATCGGCGGCAGCACGCCCTCGGGCCGGTCGAGGTAGAAATAGGCCACCGCCGCCACGTCGTCGCTGCGGTAATAATTGGTGTGCCCATCCGGCAACGAGGGATCGTCGAGCCGCTTGCCGTTGGTCAGCAGCTGCTGGAAATTGTCGCGCGAGCCCGGGTCGATCGTCACCGGGATCATCGGCGCGCCCTTCTTCAACAGCCCCAGGACCAGCGGCTTGCGCGCACCGCCCATCTGCTGGAGGCTGACTTCGATGCCGCGGCGGAAATAGACCGGGTCCGGCAGATGGAAGCGATAGAAGGTCCAGCGGCCCCCATCGTCCCAGGTCGCGATCGGCGCGCCTTGATAGCGGTTGATATAGGCGCCCTGGCCCCAGGCGGTGCCGATATAATCCTCGGTGCCGGTGCCCACCAACGTCGGATGTTCGCCGTCGCCGTCGAGCGCGATCTTGACCTCGCCTTCGCCCCACCAGGTCTTTTCATAGACCGGATTGGTCAGCACGGTGACGCTGGTGCCGAGGAAGCGGCCCCGCCCCTCGATCCTGGGCAGGATGCGAAAGTCGCGGCCCAGCGCGGTCGCGGGTTCGCGGCTCCACCAGGCGTGGAAATAGAGCGCGTCCTTGGGCAGGCTGTCGACCGCGCGATAATTGACGTCGAAGAAGATCAGATTGACCGGCTTGCCCGATTCGTTGGTCACCGCCAGCCGCGCGCCCTTGCGGAACGGCATCTTCACGTAGGAGACGAACGAGCGCCCCTCGGCGCTGGAGAACAGGGCCGTTTCCATCGGCACCATCTCGCCCGCGCCGTGCAGGAAGAAGTCGCCGAACGGCACCGACACCGCGGGCCGCGCCGCGCCGTCCCAAAACATTTCGAGCTTCAGCCCGCGCAACGCCTCGGGCGAGCGATCCTCGATCGTCATCCAGATCCGGTCGATGACGCCCATGCCCTTGATGTCGGCCAGCGCCAGCGTCCCACCCACCGGGATCGTATCGAAGGCATGCCCCTTGCCGCCGCGATTCTCCTTCGCTCCCGCGCCCTTGGCGCCGGTCGGATTTTCGGGGCTGATCCAGCGGCTCTCCTCGCTTTTGGGAAGCTCATAGACTTCCTGGGCATAAGCGGGGCTGGCGAACAGGCTGGCGGTGAGGGCAAACGCGATACGGGTCTTGAGCATCGGACCCTTCTAACGGCGCAGCACGGTCCGCAAAAGCCCCGGAGGGCCCGGCGCTTCTCTCACCCCGTAACCAGCTTCGCCAAAGCCGGCACATCCAGCGGCTCGGCGCACAGATATCCCTGGAAATACTGGCACCCCTCCTTCGCCAGCAGGTCCAGCTGCGCCTCGGTCTCCACTCCCTCGGCCACCACAGAAATCCCCAGCGAGCGCGCCATGTCGATCACGCCGCGCACCACCACCCGGTCGCGGTGCGATCCGGTGATGTCCTGGCTCAATTTCTTGTCGATCTTCAGATAATCGAGCGGCAGCGCCTTCAGATACGCCAGGCTTGAATAGCCCGTCCCGAAATCGTCGATCGCCACGCGGCAGCCGGCGCTGCGCAATTCGCCGAGCAGCCGCGCGCTCTCGCCCAGATCGGCCATGATCCCGCTCTCGGTGACTTCGATCGTCAGCCGCGCGCGCGGAAATCCGCTGGCGTCGACGCGCCCCAGCAGCGTGTCGGCAAAGCCCGCCCGCGCCACGTCGCCCGCGGTAACATTGACCGAAAGCCGCAGCATGTTGAGCCGCTGCGGCCACTGCGCCGCGCCCGACAAGGCCCGCCTTTGGACATGGTCGCTCAGCTGCGCCTCGAGCCCCGCCCGCTCGGCCGCCGCGAACAGCAGTTCGGCGCCGATCTCGCCCAGCGTTGGATGCTGCCAGCGCGCCAGCGCCTCGACGCCGATGATCTTGCCCGTCGCGATCGCCACCTGCGGCTGATAGAGAATGCCGATCTCGCCGCGCTCCAGCGCGAAGTGGAGGTCGTTGACCAGCTCCTCCATCGGCGGCGCATCGGGCGCCGCCGATGGAATATCGCCGATCAGCGCCTCGCTCGCGCGCCGCAACAGGCTCGCCGCCGAATCGCCCGCCACCGTGACCGCGCTCGCCAGCCGCGCGCCCAGCGGGGCGATCTCGCCCCCCGCCACGAACGGCCGGCTCAGCGCCTCCTCCAGCCGCGCCTCGGCCGCCTTCAGCGTCGACGCGCTGGTGGCGCCGCTCGCGACCAGAAATTCCGAACCGCCGATCCGCGCCACGATCGCATCGCGCCCCAGCGTCTCGCGCGCCACTTCGGCCACCCGCCGCGATACGCTGCGCAGCAATTCGTCCCCCGCCAGCCGGCCATAGGCCGTGTTCACCGTCTCGAAGCGCTTCATCCCGATCAGGATCACGCTCACCGGCTCGCCTTCGCTCAGCTGCCGATCGATCCAACGTCGCGCGCTGGGCCCGTCGCGCGCGCCGGTCAGCGCGTCGCGCACCGCCAGGCTCGCATCGGGTGCGACCCCCAGCGCCTCGACCAGCGCGTGCAGCCCGCCGGTGCGCGCGTCATATTGCAGATGCTGCACCACGCGGCCGACGCCGGGCAGATCATGCGCGAACGCGGTCGATACCCGATCCGCACTCAGCCGCTTGAGCGCCGCGCGCGCCAGTCTGCGGTCCGCGGGATCGATCCGACGCAGCACCGCGCCGAGCCCCGGCGCCTCGCTTAGCCCCAGCAGATTGCCCAGCCCAGGCGTCAGCTGGAGCGAGCGCATCGCCGCGTCATAACGCCAGCCGAGCGGCTCGGGCGGCCCCGCCGCCTTGCCGTTCCACCGCGCCAGCCGTTCGACATGCCGCTCGGCAAAGCGAATCGCATGCGCCATCGCCGAGGAGGACATCGGGCTGCCCAGGAAATGCGTCGCCCCCGCATCGAAGAAATGGCGCATATGGACGGTGTCGCTCTGCGACACGAGGATCAGCATCGCCCCGCCATGCGAATCGATCGTCTTGCCCAGCGCCCTGGTCGCCTCGAGCCCGTCGCTCAGCGCCCCGCGCGCATCGATCACCGCAACGCTGGCGCCGCTCGCCAGGAAGCGCTGCTCCAGCCCGTCCGCCCGGCGCGCCGCGACGACGCGCCAGCCGCCGCCGGCCGTGGCCGCCGCAACCTCGTCGCGCTGGCGGAAGGAAAGCACGAACACCGGCGTCTCGGACGTCTCGGCGTTGGTCTCGACGATCTTGAAAACATCTTGCATCAACGTCTCGATAGCGGGAACCGCCCGCCCCCGCCATCGCTAGGGTTGTTTGCAGCCGTTCGAGTGCTTACCCAGCTAACATGGCCACCATCCCCGCCTTGAGTGCCGAGAAACTGGTGGACCGCCACGGCCGCGCCATCACCTATCTGCGCATCTCGGTCACCGATCGATGCGATCTGCGCTGCCGCTATTGCATGTCGGAGGCGATGACCTTCCTGCCGCGTGAGGAAGTGTTGACGCTGGAGGAGATCGCGCTGATCGCCGAGCGTTTCATCGCCCGCGGCGTCCGGAAGATCAGATTGACCGGCGGCGAGCCCCTGGTCCGGCGCGACATGGTCGAATTGGTGCGCCGCCTCGGGCGCCAGGTCGGCGGTGCGCTCGACGAGCTTACCCTGACCACCAACGGCACCCGCCTCGCGTTGCATGCCGATGACCTCTTCGCCGCCGGCATCCGCCGGATCAACGTCAGCATGGACAGCCGCGATCCCGCGCTGTTCCGCCACATCACCCGCCACGGCGACGTGGCGAAGGTGCTCGGCGGAATCGCCACCGCCAAGGCGGCGGGGATGGCGATCAAGATCAACATGGTCGCGCTCAAAGGCCTCAACGAGCATGAGATAGGCCCGATGCTGGCCTGGTGCGCGGCCGAAGGACATGACCTGACCCTGATCGAGACGATGCCGATGGGCCAGATCGACGAAGACCGCGCCGATCGCTTCCTCCCGCTCCCCGCGGTGATGGACAGCCTCCGCCAGCGCTTCGACCTGCAGCCGGACGATCACAAGACCGGCGGCCCGGCCCTTTACTGGCGCGTGGCGGGCACCGGCACCCGGCTCGGCCTTATCTCGCCGCTCACCGCGAACTTTTGCGCCACCTGCAACCGCGTCCGCGTCTCGACCGACGGCAAGCTTCACATGTGCCTCGGCCATGAGGATTCGGTCGATCTGCGCGCGGCAATCCGCACCGGCGGACTCGCCGCGGTAGACGCCCGCATCCTCGAGGCGCTCGGCCGCAAGCCCGCTGCACATGATTTCAGCATCGCCGCGGGCAGCGCCCCGGCGGTTGCCCGCCACATGAGCGTCACCGGCGGATGACCGCACGCGCGCTGCTCGCCTCCCCCACCCCGCCCGCGCTGGCGGCGGCGGCTGAGCTGCGCGCCGCGTATGAGTGGGTGCCGATCGAGGAGGCCGAACAGGTCGTCGCGCTCGGCGGCGATGGTTTCATGCTCCAGACGCTCCACACGATGCTCGAGCGCCATCGGATCCTGCCGGTCTTCGGGATGAATCTCGGCACGATCGGCTTCCTGATGAACGACTGGCGCCTCGAGCATCTCGACGAACGCCTCGCCCGCACCAAGCCGTTCCGCGTCTCGCCACTCAGCATGACAGCGACCACGGTCGGCGGCGAGCAGCATATCCTCCCCGCGATCAACGAAGTCTCCCTGCTGCGCGAGACCCGCCAGACCGCGAAGCTCGAAGTCACGATCAACGATCGAATCGTCCTGCCCGAACTGATCGCAGACGGCATGCTGGTGGCCACCCCCGCGGGCTCCACCGCCTATAATCTGTCCGCCAACGGCCCGATCCTGCCCTTGGGCTCGGCCCTGATGGCACTGACCCCGATCAGCCCCTTCCGTCCCCGTCGCTGGCGCGGCGCGATCCTGCCGGAGAAAACCCGCATCGCCGTCCGGGTGCTCGAGGCAGACAAGCGCCCCGTCAGCGCCGTCGCCGACCAGCGCGAAGTCCGCGAAGTATCGCAGGTAGACATAGCGATCGACCATAATCGCGACCTCACCCTGCTCTTCGATCCGGAGCACGCGCTCGATGACCGCATCACGATGGAGCAATTCATTGCGTGAGGGGGTTGCATCCTCAAATCGGGGCCTATAGACGCCCCCCACGGCTGTTCCCTGATAGCTCAGCGGTAGAGTAGGTGACTGTTAATCACTTGGTCGTTGGTTCGAATCCAACTCAGGGAGCCAGCCGGTCAGACCGTGGGACCAGGGTCCCCTTGATGGTCCGGATTGGCCGGATGAAAACGGCTCATCGCCGCCGGGTGAAGCGGAATCGGTCCCGTATCTCGCCGTTGAAATAGCTCCCCTTCGAATACGCCGCCTGCATCGCCTCCGCAATCTGCGCCGGCACGTCGTGATAGGAATAGCGCTTCCCGGTCACGAACTCGACGTCGAGCCTACGATCGGCCTCGTCATAGTCCCACCGCCGGATCACAGTCGAAGGCATGGCGCATCAACGCATGCCGAGTCCCGCCGTTGCACTCGCTCGCCTGCCCTGCGATGCTCCGCGCCATGATCGACACCGACAGCTTCATCGCCGGCCTGCCCAAGGCCGAGCTGCATCTCCATATCGAGGGCAGCCTCGAGCCCGAGCAGATGTTCGAATTCGCTCGCCGCAACCAGGTCGCGATCCCCTATGCCTCGGTCGAGGAGGTGCGCGCCGCCTATCAATTCTCCAACCTCCAGGATTTCCTCGACATCTATTATGCCGGCGCCGACGTGCTGCGCACCGAGGAGGATTTCCGCGACCTGGCGCTGGCCTATTTCGATCGCGCCGCGGCGGACGGCGTCCGCCATGCCGAAATCTTCTTCGATCCCCAGACGCACACCGATCGCGGCATCCCCTTCGGAGTCGCCGCCAACGGCCTGCTCGCGGGCATGGCCGAGGCCGAGGCGAAGCATGGCCTCACCTCGAAGCTCATCCTCTGCTTCCTGCGCCATCTCGACGAGGAAGAGGCCTTCAAGACGCTCGGACAGGCCCAGCCCTGGATCGATCGCATCGAAGCGGTGGGGCTCGATTCGTCCGAGGTCGGCCATCCCCCCTCCAAGTTCGAGCGAGTCTTCGCCGCGGCCGCCGCGATGGGGCTCAAGCGCGTCGCCCATGCCGGCGAGGAGGGCCCCCCAGAATATATCTATGAGGCACTGGACCTGCTGAAGATAGATCGCCTCGATCACGGCAATCGCGCGCTGGAAAATCCGGACCTCGTCACCCGCCTGGCCCGCTCGGGGATGACGCTCACCGTCTGCCCCTTGTCGAACGTCAAGCTTTGCAACGTCGCATCGATCGACGAGCATCCGATCGATCGCATGCTGGCGCTCGGCCTGCGCGCGACGATCAACTCCGACGATCCCGCTTATTTCGGCGGCTATGTCGCCGACAATTACCGCGCCGCCGCCGCCGGCCGCCGGCTCGATCGCAAAGACCTCGTCACGCTCGCGCGCAACAGCTTCCTCGGCTCCTTCCTCCCCGACGAGGAGGTTTCCCGGCACCTCGCCGCGCTCGACGCCTATGCGGAGGCCCACGCATGAGCGAGATCGTCTTCACCCCCTTCCCGCACGACGCGATGGTCGAAGGCGTCGAGGCGATCGCTGTGGCGATGGAAGCCGAAGGGTGGCGCCCGTCGCTGTTGGTAGGCGTGGGACGCGGCGGCCTCACGCCCGCGGTATTCCTCTCGCACCGCATGGGGATCCAGCTCGTCTCGATCGACTATTCGACCCGGATCGCGCAATTCGGCGAGGAATTGGTCGCGGTCCTCGCCGAGCGGAGCCGGACGGGCGAGCGGCTCTTGTTCGTCGAGGATATCAACGACAGCGGCAAGACCATCGGCGAGCTTCGCACCGCGCTTGCCGCCGAAGGAGCAATCTCTTCGAACATCCGCTTCTGCGTGCTGCTCGACAACAGCCGCTCCGCCCAGCGCGTCGATTATCATTTCCGCCGGATCGACCGCAGCATCACCAAGGACTGGTTCGTCTTCCCCTGGGAAGCGATGGCGCCCCGCGAAACGATCGCGCTGGAGGCGGTCGAAGTGCCCGAGCGATTGGCCTGACCGCTGTTCACCCACGGTCAATCGACAAAGGCGCACGATTCATCGTGTCGCGACAGGGACATAAACCCCCTTCGCACGCGTTCGTCCCGCGATAGGCAATGCATCGACCCCTATGATCAAAGGATCGCCAACATGCTGAAAAGCACATCAAAGCGCCGGCGCCTGTTCGCGCTCGGCCTTGCGGTCGCGAGCAGTCTCACGCTCGCCGCCTGCATGACTGCCACGCCCTACCAGCCCGCGACCGGCAGCGGCCAATATCGCACCGGCTATATGGACGAGCAGATCGAGAGCAACCGCTTCCGCGTCAGCTTCGCCGGCAACAGCCTCACCGCGCGTGAGACCGTCGAGCGTTATCTGCTGTTCCGTGCGGCCGAGCTTACCGTCCAGAATGGCGGGGATTATTTCATCCTCGCCGATCGCGATACCGAGCGCCGCACCGACACCTATCGCGTCCCCGGCGCTTATGGTCCCGGACCCTGGGGCTATTGGAGCCCGCGCTGGCGCTTCTACGGTCGCGGCGCTGGTTTTGGCCGCGGCGGTTTTGGCTGGCGCAGCTTCAACCCCTTCTACGACGATCCCTTCTGGAACGATCGCAGTTGGGATTATCGCACCGTCGATCGCTACGAGGCGATGGCCGAAATCGTCATCGGCCGCGGCCCCAAGCCGGCTGATAATGTCCGCGCCTTCGATGCGCGCGACGTGATCGATCGGATCGGCCCGACCATCCAGGTGCCCTCGCAGCGCTAAGCCAAACTCCTCCCCCGCCACGGCGGGGGAGGATTTCTCGCCTCAGGCGGTCAGCGCCCCGTGGCAATGCTTGTATTTGCGCCCCGAACCGCACGGGCACGGCGCATTGCGGCTGACCAGCCCGTCCCACGTCGCCGGATCGCTGCCCAGATCCTCACCCGACGGCATCGGAATCCCCAGCTGCGGCAGCCGCGTGGTCACCAGACCCATCGCGCCCCCATCATAATCATAGCTGTCGTCCTCGCCGGTCAGCGGGTCGATATGCGTCGTCAGAAAGTCCGGCAACTCGGGCAGGTCGGTCGGCGCCGACATGCGGAACTGGGCGAAGGCGATCGTGCGGGTCACATCCTCGCGGATATTCGCCAGCATCCGCTCGAACAGCGCGAACGCCTCATGCTTATATTCGTTGATCGGCGTCTTCTGCGCATAAGCGCGCAGATGGATCACCTGGCGCAGCGCATCGAGCATCGCGAGATGCTCCTTCCAGTGATGGTCGAGATTCTGCAGCAGGATCGACTTCTCGATCTGCGTCCAGGTCTCGGTTTCCAGCTCGGACGATTTCGCGAGGATCAGCGCATCGGCCGCCTCCTGGATCCGCGTCTCGACCTGCTCAGGCTCAAGCCCGTCCTCGGCCGCGATCCACTCATCGACCGGCGCTTCGACATTGAGCGTATCGGCGACCTTCTGCTTGAGCCCTTCGACGTCCCACTGCTCGGGGTAGCTGTTGGGCGGGCACGCCGCGCCGACGATCGCATTCACCGTCTCGGCACGCATGTCGACCACGACTTCGCCCACCGTATCGGCATCCATGATGTCGCTGCGCTGCTCGTAGATGACCTTGCGCTGGTCGTTCATCACGTCATCATATTCGACGACCTGCTTGCGGATATCGTAGTTGCGCGCTTCGACCTTCTTCTGCGCAGTCTCGATCGCCTTCGACAGCCACTTCGATCCGATCGCCTCGCCATCCTCGATGTTCGATCGCATCATCCGGCTGAAGAGCGTGTTCGACCCGAAGATGCGCAACAGGTCGTCGTCCAGGCTCAGATAGAAGCGGCTGAGCCCCGGATCGCCCTGGCGGCCCGATCGGCCGCGCAGCTGGTTGTCGATGCGACGGCTCTCATGCCGCTCGGTGCCGAGCACGAACAGACCGCCCGCCGCGATCACCTGCTCCTTCTCGGCGGCGACTTCGGCCTTGATCTGCTGGATCGCGCGCTCGCGCTGCTCGCCTTCCTCCAGCCCGGCAAGCTCGTCCTCGACGCGATATTCGACATTGCCGCCCAGCTGGATGTCGGTGCCGCGGCCCGCCATGTTGGTCGCGATCGTCACCACGCCCAGACGACCCGCCTGCGCCACGATCCGCGCCTCCATCTCGTGATGCCGGGCATTGAGAACCTCGTGCGCCACCCCTTCCTTGTTGAGGAATTCGGACAGCAATTCGCTCTTCTCGATCGAGACGGTGCCGACCAGCACCGGCTGCCCCTTGGCCGAATGTTCGCGGATCTTCTTGGCGATCGCGCCGAACTTCTCCTCGGTCGTCTTGTAGAATTCGTCTTCCTCGTCGACCCGGCTGACCGGCAGGTTGGTCGGGATCGTGACGACGTTCATCTTGTAGATGTCGAAGAATTCGGGCGCCTCGGTCGCCGCGGTCCCGGTCATCCCCGAAAGCTTGGGGTACATGCGGAAATAATTCTGGAAGGTGATCGACGCCAGCGTCTGGTTCTCGGGCTCGATCTGCACGCCTTCCTTGGCTTCCACTGCTTGGTGGAGCCCCTCGGACCAGCGCCGTCCGTCCATCATGCGGCCGGTGAACTCGTCGATGATGACGATCTTGTCGTCCTTCACGATATAATCGATGTCGCGCTTGAACATCATGTTCGCGCGCAGCGACTGGTTCAGGTGGTGCACGACCTGGGTATTCTCGAAGTCATAGAGATTGGCGCCCTCGAGCAGCCCGGCATCCTCGAGCATCCGCTCGACCTTCTCGGTGCCGTCCTCGGTCAGGATGATCGAGCGCTGCTTCTCGTCCTTCTCATAATCTGCCGGCGCGAGTTGCTTCACGACCAGATCGACGCTGCGATACAGGTCCGAACGATCGTCGGTCGGCCCCGAGATGATCAGCGGCGTGCGCGCCTCGTCGATCAGGATCGAATCGACTTCGTCGACGATCGCGAAATTGAACGCCCGCTGCGTCATCGACGCCCGGTCGAACTTCATGTTATCGCGCAGATAATCGAAGCCGAACTCGTTGTTCGTGCCATAGGTGATGTCGGAATTATAGGCGTCGCGCCGCATCTGGTCGGTCAGATTGGGCACGATCACGCCCACGCTCATCCCTAGGAAACGATACAGCCGCCCCATCCACTCGGCGTCGCGCGCGGCCAGATAGTCGTTGACCGTCACCACATGCACGCCGTCGCCCGGCAGCGCGTTGAGATAGGTCGCCAGCGTCGCCACCAGCGTTTTGCCCTCGCCTGTCCGCATCTCGGCGATCTCGCCGCGATGGAGGACGATGCCGCCGATCATCTGCACGTCGAAATGCCGCATGCCCAGCACCCGCACCGCCGCCTCGCGCACCGTCGCGAACGCCTCGGGCAGTAGGTTGTCGAGCTTCTCGCCGCCCGCCAGCCGCTCGCGAAACTTCACCGTCTGCCCAGCCAGTTCCTCGTCGGACAATGCCGAGATGGTCGGTTCGAACGCGTTGATCTTCTGGACGATGGCTCCGAGCGACTTCACGTAGCGTTCGTTCGAGGAGCCGAAAAGGGTCTTGGCCAGGCCGCCGAGCATGGGAATTCCTGTCTGTATCTGAATGGCTGTGGGGGCGGGCGTCGCGAAGGGACACCCGCATCATCTGAAATAGAGAAAAGCGGCCCGCTTCAGCGAACCGCGCAGAGCCTCACTCGAGCCGACGCTCGAAGGGCAAATAGCACGTGGGGAGCAAGGCCGCCTCGGGCAGCGCTTGCGCCGCACGATCCGGCCGCGCCGAAATCGCGGCTGCGTGCACCTGCGCCACGCGCTGCGACGGCTGCACCGCCGCTTGCGCCACGCCCGCCGCCCGGACCACCGCCACGCCCTGCACCTGGCGCACCACGCGGTCGCCCGAACCGGTCCCGGTCAGGCTCGCGAACAACGCGGTGAGGAGAAGCAGCAGGTTCAAACGTATCTCTCGGTTGGCACGGACTGTCGCCCAGCGGCTTGCACATAGGGTTTCACCCCCGCTTCGTCCAATCGAATCGGGGATTGGGTCACCAGAGCGTGCGCACCGGATAGCGGCGGATCGTCTCGTCAGCGGTGACGAGGGTTAGGTCGGCGTAGATTGCGTGCGCGATCAGCATCCGATCGACGGGGTCTAGGTGATGCAGCGGAAGCTGCGAAACCAGGCGCCATGCTTCTCCCGGATAGTCGAGGACAACTGCCCTCAATCGCTCCACGACCCTTTCCAGCAGTGCCTCAGGTGGCAATCTGCCCCGCCGCTCCAGGTCATGAAATTCGAAAGCCGTAACCGCACTGACGAAAATTCGATTAGCCTCGCTCTCGATCGCGGATCGCATGTTCGCGGTAAAGCGACGATCCTCGCTTATGGTCCAGACAAGCGCCTGCGTATCAATCAGCAGGTCCAAATTTCCTCCGCCAACGCTCCTCTACCTCCGCGTCGGTCATGGAAGGCGGCACCACGCCGTCCCAGCCCTCCATCTCCTTGCGGAACATGCCGATCGCAGACGCGCGCTTCTTCGCATCGGCCACACGCTGCTCGTGACTTCGCGTGTCGGGGCCCGGCACCGTACGCGATTCCACCGGCACGACCCGAAGCGGCGGACGCCCGCTCGTCCAGACGATCACACTTTCCCCACGCTCCGCGGCGTCCGCCAATTCCGCAAATCGGCGCTGAAAATCCTCGAGAGGCACCTGGATCGTCATCCAGCGAAGATGTCCCTCGTCCTGCCCTAGGTCAAGCGCGTCCCTTTCACTGACGGGCCATGCCCGCTAAGCGCCACGCATGGAACGCTCCCCCCTCGCCCCCGCCGGGTTCCCCGATCTCCCCGCCGTCCGCGGCGTGACCCCGCGCATCGCCCGCGCGCAGTACAAGAATTGGGATCGCTGCGACCTGACCTTCGTCACGCTCGATCCGGGCACCAGCGTCGCGGGCGTGCTCACCCAGAGCCGCTGCCCCTCCCCCGAAGTCGAATGGTGCCGCGATGCGATGGTGCTGGGCCAGGCGCGCGCGCTCGTCGTCAACGCCGGCAACAGCAACGCCTTCACCGGCAGCCGCGGCCGCAGCGCGGTCGAGGCGATCGCCGCGCGCACCGCCGGGCATCTCGGCTGCAAGCCCTCGGACGTCTTCGTGGCCTCCACCGGGGTGATCGGCGTGCCGCTGCCGATCGACAAGGCCGAAGCCGGGCTCGACGCCGCCTTCACCGCTGAGCCCTGCTCGTGGGAAGCCGCCGCCGAGACGATCATGACCACCGATACCTTCGCCAAGGCCGCGGTCACCCGCGCCGTGGTCGATGGCCGCACGATCAGCCTGGTCGGGATCATCAAGGGCTCAGGGATGATCGCGCCCGACATGGCGACGATGCTCGGCTTCGTCTTCACCGACGCCGCGGTCGAGCCCGCCTTCCTGCAAAAGGCGCTCAGCGACGCCAACGCCAAGAGCTTCTCCTGCATCACCGTCGACGGCGACACCTCGACCAGCGACACGATCCTCGCTTTCGCCACCGGCCAGGCCGGCAACGCGCCGCTGTCCAGCGAGGACGATGCCGGCGCCGACGCCTTCGCCGCCGCGCTCGCCGATCTCTGCTTCCAGCTCGCGCATCTCGTCGTCCGCGACGGCGAAGGCGCGCGCAAGTTCATCACCATCCATGTCGAAGGCGCCGAGTCCGACCGGAGCGCACACCGCATCGCCATGTCGATCGCCAATTCGCCGCTGGTGAAAACCGCGATCGCCGGCGAGGACGCCAATTGGGGCCGCGTCGTCATGGCGGTCGGCAAGGCCGGCGAACCCGCCGAGCGCGACAATCTCTCGATCCGCTTCGGCGCAACCCAGGTGGCGCGGCACGGGCTCGCGGTCGAAGGCTATGACGAAGCCCCGGTCGCGGCGCATCTGAAGGGCCATGAGATCGAGATCGGCGTCGACCTGGGCCTGGACGACGGCCGCGCCACCGTGTGGACGTGCGACCTCACCCACGGCTACATCTCGATCAACGCCGACTATCGCAGCTGAGATCCTCCTTACACCGTCATCCCCGCGAAGGCGGGGATCCAGAGCCAAGCAGGACATCGCTCGCGACCCTGGATCCCCGCCTTCGCGGGGATGACGGTAGTGAAGGGGGGCAGCGGACTTAAAGCTCGCGCTCGATCCACTGCTTGATCCCGCTCTTCGGCAGCGCCCCGACCTGGGTCGCCGCCTGCTGGCCGTTCTTGAACAGGATCATCGTCGGGATGCCGCGCACGCCATACTTCGTCGGAGCGTCCGGATTGGCATCGATGTCGATCTTCACGATCCGCACCTTTTCACCCAGCTCGTCGGCAAGCTCTTCCAACGCAGGCGCGATCATCCGGCACGGTCCGCACCACTCGGCCCAGAAATCGACGACGACCGGCAGGTCCGCCTGGAGGACATCGGTGTCGAAGCTGGCGTCGGTAGTTGCCTGGGTGGCCATTGATATTCTCCTGAAAGTATCGAGCATCTATCTATGGACGCCGCGCCCCCGGCTCAAGCGCGCGAAGCCAAGCTTTGCTCCGAGCCGCCAAAGCCCGGCTTGTTCGCCGCGAGCAGCGCCTCGGGCAGCATGTGCAGCACGGGCCCGGCGGTATAAAGCAACGCCGCCTCCACCCGCCGCCCCGGGAAGATCACCCCCAGCGCCGCCGCATAGGCCGCCATCTGCCGCAGATGATAGGCCGGAATATCCTCGGTCCGCGCCGGCGCCCGCCGCCCGGTCTTGAAATCCACCACCCGCACGAAATCCGCGCCGACCACCAGCCGATCGACCGTGCCCGATACCACCACGCCTTCCACCACGGCCGCGATCGGCGCCTCGGCCAGCGCATCCGCTCCGAACAGCTCGGCGAAGCGCGCATCCTCGGTCACCGCCAGCGCCGCCTCGATCAAAGCGTCGCGGTCCGCTTCCTCAACCTGCCCCGCCAGCCAGCGCCCCGCCGCCGCCCGACGCGCGTCGGGCGCCACGCTCGGCAAGCGCTCGAACAAGCCATGCAGCAACCGTCCCCGCTCCGCCGCGAGCCGCATCGCCGGCGACGGCGGCGGATCGGACACCAGGTCCTCGCCCAGCGAAGACGGCGCCAACGGCCGCGGCGGCCGTGCCTCGACCGGCGCAGGCAGCGCAACCCAATCGGGCAGCGCAGCCCCCGCATCCTGAGCCAAAGCACCGCCGCGCGCCACCGCCACGGGAGCAGCCGGCTCCAGCCCCACGAAACGCCGCTCGCCCTCGCCTTCCACGCCGAGCGCATCGAACGCCCGCGAAGCCGCCGCATACCAGCTCGCCTCCGGCGGCACCCCCTTCGCCATCGGCCCCAGCGCCCCCGCAATCACCAGCCGCTCCTCCGCCCGCGTCGCCGCGACGTAGAAAAGCCGCCAATGCTCCTGCAATTCGCGCGCATCGACCTGCTCGACCACTGCATCCAGCGGCCCGCCCCGCTCGCTCGCCCGCGGCCGGAAGATCGGGAAGGCGGGTCCATCATGCCCCTCCGGCCCCCACAACAGGAAATCGCGCGGGCTCCGCGTCGGATCGACCGTAGCGTCCGCCAGGATCACCAAAGGCGCCTGCAGCCCCTTCGCCCCATGCGCGGTCATCACCCGCACGGCGCCCTGCGGCTGCGCCGAATCGCGCACGATCTCGACATCCCCGCGATCGAACCAATCCAGGAACCGCTGCAGCGAAGGCGTCGCGACGGTCTCGAAATTAAGCGCGGCGTTGAGCAGTTCCTCGATCGGATCACGCGCTTCCTCGCCCAGCCGCAACAGCATCTTGCGCCGCCCCTGCAGCGGCCCCGACAATATCTCTTCCAGGAAACGATAGGGCGTCGTGAAGTCGGCCCGCGCCAGCATCGCCTCCAGCGGCGCCAGCCGCTCCCTCGCCTGCGTCTCGCGCAGATAGCGCCACAGCCCGACCCCCTTGGGCCGCACCGCCGCCGCCATCAATGCGTCCTGGCTCCAGCCGATCAGCGGCGACACCAGAAGCGACGCGAGCGACAAATCATCCTCCGGCTGCAGCACGAAGCGCACCGCCGCGAGCAGGTCCTGAACCGCCAGCGGCGCATTGAGCCGAAGCCGGTCGACCCCCGCCACCGGCACCCCCTCGGCATAGAGCCGCGCGACGATCAGCGACGCCAGCTCGCCGCGCCGCTTGACCAAAATCATCACATCCTCGGGCCGCAACGCGCGCCCCTTGCTCTCCAGCATCAGCCCGCCATCGAGCCAGCCCTTGATCGCCCGGGCGATTTGCCCGGCGAGCTTGCGGGTAGCCTCCCCTGCCCACCCTTCCTCCTCGGCCTCGCTCCCGCCCTCGACGGTCACCGGCCACAGCGTCACCGTCCCCGGCCCGGGCACTTCGCTGGCATGCGGCTCGACATCGCTGAGATCGCCCATCCCCGGCACCGCCAGCACCCCGATCGCCGCATCGACGAATTCGAGCACCGGTCGGGTCGAGCGGAAGCTCTCAACGAGAGATAGCGTGTCCAGTCCTTCGGCACGCCTACGATCGTGGCTCGGCTCATAGCGATCGCGTGCCAAGGCGGCTTCGGCGAGCCTCTCGAAGTGCCGGTGGGCTAGCGCGAAATTCTTAGGGTCAGTCCCCTGAAACCCAAATATTGCCTGCTTATAATCTCCGACAGTAAAGATCGTCCGGACCCCTTCGGCACGGGTCGTCTCTCCCGCGAAAAACTCATCCGCTACGGCTCGGATTATTTCCCACTGGCTCAGATTGGTGTCCTGCGCCTCGTCGATCAAAACATGCTCGGTCACCTGATCGAGCTTGAAGCGCACCCATTCGCTGATCCCCGGCTGGCCGAGCAGCTCGACGGTCTTGCGGATCAGATCGTTGAAATCGACCGCGCCCACCCGCCGCTTCGCACGCGCATAAGTGTCGGCGTAGACGCGCCCCGCCTCCAGCCCGCGCGCGAGCAGATCGGCAAAGTCGGCCTGCACCTTCATCGCCAGCAGCTCGCCGCAATGGCCGTGCAGCCGCGTCGCCAGCTCGGCATAGGCCGCATCCTGCGGCGCCTGCCCCTTGCCGAACGACCGGATCTCGCGATCCTTCTTCGCCCATACCAGGTGCAGATCCTCGAGCCGCAGCGCGCGCTTGGCCGGCGGCAACGTCAGCCACATCGCGATTTCCTCGGCGCGCTGGAGCCCGGACTTGGTCCCCCACGCCGCATTCATCGCCGCAATCTCGCGCAGCCCCGCGCAATCGAACCCCTCGTCGCCGCAGCATTGCTCGATCTCGAGCGCGATATCGCCGCGCGGCAGCCCCATCGCCTCGCGCAGGAATGGCTGGATCCCGCTCGGCAGCATGTCCATCGCCCCCGCCGCATGCGCGCAGGCCTTCAGGAACGCCTCGGCCTTCCCCTCGCCCAGCCGCAGGCTCAGCGCGCCCACCGCATCGATCAGCCCGCCGCGCCCCTCGCGCTCGGCATCGACCAGCATCTCCGCCAGCGCCTCGCGCGCCAGCACCGCCTCCTCGCGCTGGTCGAGCGGCCGGAAGCCCGGCACCAGCCCCGCCTCCAGCGGAAAGGCCGCGAGCAGCGATTGGCAGAAGCTGTGGATCGTCTGGATGCGGATCCCCCCGCCCGGCGCGTCGAGCACCTTGGCGAACAGCGTCCGCGCCCGCGCGCGCCCCTCGGGCGAAATGCTCTCGCCCAGCGCCTCCAGATCCTCGACCAGTTCGCGGTCGCCCGCCCGCACCCAGCGCGCCAGCCGGCTGGTGATCCGCTCGGACATTTCCGCCGCGCCTGCCTTGGTAAAGGTCAGGCACAGGATCGCACTCGGATCGACCCCCGCGAGCAGCAGCCGCCACACTCGCGCGGCCAGCACCTGCGTCTTTCCCGTCCCCGCCGAGGCCGAGAGCCAGACATGGCGATGCGGATCGCTCGCGATCCGCTGGTTGCCCTTGAGCCGGTGGAGCGCCCGAACTTCCGCCATATTATCGCACCCCGGCGAAGGCCGGAGCCCAGTCGCAACGCACTATCGAGATCACCCGGCCGCTGCCCCACAAGGATGGCAACTGGGCCCCGGCCTTCGCCGGGGTGGGAAGAGATGGAATGATGCCGACTCTACTCACGCCCATACCATTCATCCCGCCGCATCAGCTGGTCATACTCCGCATAAGGCGCGTAATCCGGGTGCAGCTTGGCGGTGAACGGCGCCTCCCCCGTCAGCCAGGTCCGCGCCGCCCCCTCGAACTGCGCCACCGCACGATCGACGAACTCGTCCGCCGGCAGATACTCCCGCCGCCGCGGATCGCACGGACTCTCCACATAGCCGAAGCCCCCCGCCCGATTGCGCGACAAGGACCAATATTCGAATCCACTCGCGCGCCCCGAAATCCCGTCATATCCCCCCCGCTCGGCAATCAGCCCGAGCAGCCCCAGCTGCAGACTGAACCCCTCGCGCACCGCGGCAAGCGACGGCGGCTTGCCGGTCTTATAGTCGACGATCGCCAGGCTGCCGTCGGCCAGCCGGTCCACCCGGTCGAAGGTCCCGCTCAGCTCCACCCCGTCGAACTGGATCACCCCGCGCTGCTCCACCGCGAGCACCGCGCGCCCCTCGCTCAGCTTCGCCGCAATCTCGCTCGCGATCCAGTCGATCGCCTCCATCAGCCGCGGCTGCCACAAGGCCCGCATCATCGGATGCGTCCGCTCGTCCGTCAGCATCGCCTCCGCCCGCGCGCGCAATTTGTCGGGCGCGCAATCGTCCGCCTCGAACCAGCGCTGCAGCACATCATGCACCGCGGTCCCGCGCCACGCCGCGCTCGGATCGGCGTCGACCGGGTCGAGCGGCATCAGCCGCAGCATCCGCCGCGCATAGAAAGCGAAGGGATCGGCCTTGAGCCGATCGACTTCGGTCACCGAAATCTCCTTGGGCCGCGCCGCAATCGGGGGCGAGGGCTCGGGGCGCTTGGCCGGCTGGTGATCCCCCGGATCGTCGAGCCCGCGCAGCCACTGCGCCAGCTCGCCCGCCCGCTCGAGCCCGCCCGACAGCGCCTCGAGCCGCAGCCAGAAGCGCGAGGCGATCGTCGGAGCGCTCGCATCGCGCCGAGCCCGCGTCAGCAGCACTTCGGGCGCACCCAGCGCGCCGGCCAGATCATGCGCCGAAAGCCCGATCCGCCGCTCCAGCCCCGGCAACCCCAGCTCGGATCGGATCCGCGGCGCGAGCCAGGGATCGGGCGCGGGCAGCCCCGGCCACACGCCCTCGTTCAATCCCCCCAGGATCATCAGGTCGGCGGTCTGCAGCCGCGCCTCGAGCACGCCCAGGATCGCCACCCGCGGATGCCCGCCCTGCGGCGGCCGCACCGCATTTTCCTCCATCAAGGTCCGCAGCAACGGCCCCATCGCCTCGGGCTCGGTGCGCGGCGGCCCGTGCGCGCCCTCGCGCTCGAGCGAATCGAGCAAGTCCGCCGCCGCGCGCCCGTCCGCCCGGCTCCACAGCCCGTCTCCGGCAAGCGCCTGCGCCGTCTCGCGCAGCGCCGCCAGCAAAGCGGGCACCGGCTGCGATCCCGCATCGAACACCGCCTCCAGCGGCGCCAATATCGCCTTCGCCGTTGGCCACCATCGCGCCGCCGCGCGCCGCAAATGCCCGTCGCGCCCACTCTGCTCCGCCAGATGCCGGTCGATCCCCGCCAGCCCCGGCGCCGGCCGCGGCCCGCGCAGCGCGCGATCCAGCCGCCTCGCACCCTCCAGCCATTCCAGCCGCTGCTCGGGCATCACCAGCGGATGTTTGAGCAGCGTCAGCAGCGGCAACGGCGCGAAACCCTGCGCCGCCGCGTCGATCAGCGCGAGCAGCAGCGTTCCCGGCGGCAGGATCGAGAGCGGCTGCCCCGCCGTATCGTCGATCGTCAGCCCCCAGCGCACGCAATGCGCCGCCACCCGCCGCGCCAGCACGCGATCGGGGGTCACCAGCGCCGCGGTCTTGCCCGGAACTTCCAGCGCCCCGCGCAGCGCCAGCGCGATCGCCTGCGCCTCCTCCGCCGGGGTCGCCACTTCGAGCGCGCGCACTCCTGCGAGCCGCCGTTCCGCCGCCGGCAGCGCGGTCCAGCCATGCGTCAGCTCGGGCGGCGCCATCGCCGAGGCGATCGCCTTGCTCCGCGCCGGCGGCGCATCATGCTCGCTCGCCGCGCGCCATGGCTCGAACTCGTCGCGGTGCACGCCCATCCGTTCGAGCAGCAGCTTCAGATGATATTGCGGATGCGTCTCCAGCCTGCGCCGCCGCCGTCCGGTCACCGGATCGGGCTCGAATGGACCCAGCGAGTCCCATTCTTCCTTGCTGATCCCCGTCGCCAGCCCCGGCAGCACGACCATCCCCTGCGCCATCCCGGCGACGGTCTGCAGCAGCTTGGCGATGGCCGGCGCGGAGGCCGTAATGCCCGCCGCACAGACGAAGCCCGGCGGCGGCGCCGTCCGCCAGCGTTTAGAGACGCGATCGAGCAGCAAGGTGCGCCGCTCGGCCAGATCGATCCGCCCCAGCCGCGCCAGCTCGCGCGGCCAGCGCTCCAGCACCACTTCGAACAGCGCCAGCGACCGCTCCCAATGCGCCGAAAGCTCCTGCGTCAGCTCCAGCTCGCGCAGTTTCGTCGGTGCGACTTCCTCGATCAGCAACTGGTCCAGCGTCGCCGCCAGATCGCCGGCAAGCCGCACCGCCTCCGCCGCATCCACCGGCGATCCCGATTCCTGGATCAGCCGCGCCAGGATCATCCGCCGCTGCAGCGGATCGACCGCAGCCGGGATCGGCTCGCCTTCGTCGCTATCGAACAGCGCCTCGTCCAGCTCCGGATCGCCCACCGCCACCAGCCGCGGCAACAGCAATCCGCCCGCGCTCGCCCGCACGAATGCATCCTGGATCGATCGCTTGGCACGGTTATTGGGCAGCAACACGGTCCCCCGCGCCAGCCGCAACGGATCCCCGCCGAACCGCCGGATCAGCCCGATCGCCAGCGCATCGGCAAAGGCGCGATGCGGCGGGATGGTGTAGAGATGGGGGCGTTCGGGCATGGGTCCTCTAAAGTTCAAATCTCCGCCAACACCGCCTCCGCAGCCCCCACCGCCGCGGGCGTGCCGACGTCGAACCAGAGCCCCTGATGCACCACCCCGAACAGCCGCCCCGCCGCCAGCGCCCGGTTGAAGAACAGGTTCGTCGAAAAGGGCCCCTCGGGCCAGTCGCGGATCAGCCGCGGCGACAGGATCGAGACCCCGATGAACACGAACGGCGCCAGCCGCCCCGGCTTGCGCCGCTCGGTGATCCGACCCTGCGCATCCATCCGGAAATCGCCCTGCCCGCGATGGCAGTTCGCGCGCGCCAGCGGCACCAGCAGCAGCAGCGCGTCCATTCTGGCGTCGTCCCACTGCGCCGCCAGCGCCCGGATCGCGTCCACCGGTCCGTCGATCCACAGATTGTCGCTGTTGACGCACAGGAAGGGCGCATCGCCGATCAGGTCGCGCGCCTGGACGATCCCGCCGCCGGTCTCCATCAGCTGCCGGCGCTCGTCGGAAATGACGATCGCGACGCCATTCTCCCGCGCGCGCAGATGCGCCTCCATCTGGTCCGCCAGATAATGGACGTTGACCACCGCGCGCTTGACGCCCGCTTCGCGCAGATGATCGATCGTATGGTCGATCAGCGCCTTGCCGCCCACCACGACCAGGGGCTTGGGCCGCGTCGCGGTCAGCGGACGCATCCTTTTGCCGAGCCCGGCCGCCATCACCATCGCCGTCTCGGGCACCGCGGCCGCGGGCTGCGGCCGGATCGAATAGACGGTCATTCGCCGGCGAGGGTCATCGGATCGCCGCGCATCGCAAGCGGAACATGCGCATCGAACCAGTCGGCCACCGGCTTGAGCGCCGGATGCTTCAAATCGCGCTCCAGATAGCCCCAGACCCGCGGGCACAGCCCCGGATAGCGCGGCTTGCCGTCGCGCTTCCACAATCGCGTGAAGATGCCGATGATCTTCGCGTTCCGCTGCGCGCCCAGCACATGATAGGCCACGTCGAAATCGTCGCCCACCCCGGTCACGCGCTTGTAGCGATCGAGCATCGCGATCTCGAGCTCGGCGGGCACGTCGCGTCGCGCATCCTGGAGCAGCGATACGAGATCGTACGCGGGATGCCCCGAAAGCGCGTCCTGGAAATCGAGCAGGCCCAAACTCTCGCTACCTTCGATCAGCATGATATTCTCGGCATGGTAATCGCGCAGCACCGTGACGGGCGTATGACCCGCCAGCACCGGCTCGAGCGCCGCATTCCACGCGTCGTTATACCAGTCGTCGTCGGTCTCGATCCCCACCGCCGGGCAATACCATTCGGGCAACAGCTTGGCCTCGCGGTGATATTGCGAGGGGCTGTAGGGCCCGATCTCTTCCGCCGCGGGATAGTCGCGCAGCCGGATCAGCAGGTCGACCGCCTCCTCGTAGAGCCGCAATTCGCTCTCGGGCGCGGCGTCCACCGTCTCGCGCATCCGCGCATCGCCGAAATCCTGGATCAGCACGAGTCCCTGCTCCAGATCCTCGTGCAAGATCTCGGGCGCAGCAAAGCCCCGCCGCGTCAGCCAGCGCGCGATCGCGATGAAGGGGCGCGGGTCCTCGCCCTTGTCGGGCGGCGAATCCATCAGGATCGCGGTGCGGTCATGCTCGACGATGCGGAAATAGCGGCGGAACGAGGCATCGCCTGCGAGCGGCCGTATCTCCGCCCCGTCCCATCCGGCAGAAATCAGAAATGCGGGCGCCGCGGCGGGCGGATTCATGTCGACTAGGAAATTTGGGGCCATCGATCCTTCCATGCCGCAGGCACCTTCGCTGTCAAGGCGCGCGCGCCGTCCGGCATCACTTCCAGGCTGAGCCACAGCGCATCCTGCCACGCCGCGTTGCCCAGCCGCTCGGGCCATTCGACGATCAGCAGCGAGTCCGCGCGCGCCTCGTCGAGCCCCAGTTCCTCCGCCTCGTCCGGATCGTCGATGCGGTACAAATCGACATGCAGCACCGGAATCCGCACCTCGGGCGGCGCATAAGGCTGAACGATCGCAAAGCTCGGGCTCGGCGCCTCTTCCTCCAGCCCCAGCGCCGCGAGCAACCCCCGCGCGATGCTCGTCTTCCCCGCCCCGAGCGGCCCCGTGAGCGCAATAACATCGCCCGGGCGGACGACCCCCGCCAGCCGCTCGCCAAGAAGATGCGAATCCTGGGGCAAAGCGAGCCGCATCAGTTCCTCCCCGGCACGGGGAGGGGGACCATGCGCAGCATGGTGGAGGGGGCTCTCAACAGGCGACGCCCCTCGCGGATAGCCCCCTCCACCGCTTCGCGGTCCCCCTCCCCGTTCCGGGGAGGATATTGCGGGCCACCCATCACGTCCGCGGCAACTCCACCGTCACCAGCGTCCCCTCGCCCAGCTCGGACAGCAATTCGATCCGCCCGCCATGCGCTTCCACGAACTGCTTCGCGATCGGCAGCCCCAGCCCCAGCGCGCGATCGCCGCTGCGCGAAATTCCGCCCTGCGCAAAGCGATCGAATGCCCGCGCCACCGCATCCGGCGCCATCCCCGGCCCGTCGTTCGAAACCACGATCCGCGCCGCCTTCGCCGTGCCATCCAGATGCAGCAGCACCCGCCCCTTCTCGCGCGTCCCCGCCACCGCGTGGCGCAGCAGATGCTCGATCACCTGGCGCAGCCGCCGCGGATCGCCGGTCACCGTGCCCACGCTGCCCAGATCCTCGACGACCAGCTCGATCCCCTTCGCCTTCGCCAGAGGCGCGATCGCCTCGGCGGCGCTGTTCGCCGCCAGCTCCAGGTCCACCGGCACCTTGTCGATCGGCGCGCCCTCGCTCTGGGTCAGGTCGAGCACATCGTCGATCAGCGCCCCCAGCCGATCGACCGACGACAGGACCGCCTCGGCATAGCCCAGCCCGTCCTCGCTCAACGCCCCCGCAAAGCCGCCGTGCAGCATCTCGGTAAAGCCCTTGATCGAGGTAAGCGGCGTGCGCAGCTCATAGCTCATATTCGCCACGAACGCGGTCTTCACCCGGTCGGACGCCTCCAGCGCTTCGTTGCGATCGCGCAGCGCCCGCTCGGCGCGGTGGTGATCGGTGGTGTCGAGCATCGTCACCAGCGCATTGCCGTCGGGCAGGGGCACCGCGGTCAGCTCGAAATGGCGCCCATCGGCAAAGGCGATGCTGGAGCCGCGCTGCTGCCGGTCCTTCGTCGCCATCCGGATCAGGTCGCCCATCACCTCCGCCCGCGCCGGGTTGGTCAGCTTCGGTCCCGCTTCCTTGACGATATTGGCGATCTGCGGATGCCCGTCGAGGAAAGCATCCTCGAAGCCCCAGACCGAGCGAAACTTGCGGTTCCACAATTGCAGCCGCCCCTTGCCGAACACCGCGACCGCTTCGGCCAGGCTCTCCAGCGTCGCGGTACGCACCTGCTGCATCTCGCCATGTTCGCGCTGCAGCTCGAACTGCTGGGTGCGATCCTCGAAGATCAGCAAGAGCCCACCCTCGGGCAAGGGCTGGGCGACGACCCGCAGATGCGTGCCCCCCACGCTCCACGTCTCCTCGACCGCTTCGGGCGCGGTAAACCATTCGCGCCGCTCGGCCTTCCAGGCGGGAAAGTCGCGCACGTCGGGCAGCCGGTTGGCCTCGCGCATCCGCTCGAGCACGCGATCGAACTCCGGCCGGTCGGCGAGCCACTCATTCTTCATGGCAAACATGCGGCGGAACGGCTGGTTGCAGAATACCAGGCTGCGGTCCGATGCGAACTGCGCCACGCCTGCAGACATCCGGTCGAGCATCGCCCGCTGCGCCTCGCCGAAGCGCTTCATCCCCCCGCGCAGCTGCTCCAGTTCTTCGATGTCCACCGCGAAGCCCGCCACGCCCCCGATCGGCAGCGGTATGTCGTGCAGCCGCAGCATCCGCCGCGCGCCGCCGATCGTCGCCGGCATCGCCGCGGTCTGCGGCTCGCCGGTATCGCGCGCGATCGCGGCATTGGCCAGCGGCCCGCCCAGCCCCGCGCCCTCGACCAGCTCCAGCCCGCGCTCCACGACATCCTCGCCGTCCTTGCCTTCGACGGCGCGGACATAGGCGCTGTTGACCATCAGCAGCTTCAGATCGCCGCCGCGATACCACATCGGCATCGGCGCCGCCTCGATCAGCGAAGTCAGTGCATCGAATGCCGCGCGCAGCCGGGTCGATTCGCGCTGCAGCCGGTTGATCTCGTCCTGCGCCTCGGTCGCATCGAGAAACCACAGCACCACCCCGCCCGGCGCATGCACGTCTTCGGGGGCGCGCTCGCCGATCACCAGCAGCGCGCGCTCCGATCCGCGCGCACGCACCGACAGGCTGAACGGTTGCCCCGCCTTCTGCGCGGCGGTCACCTGCGCCGCGAGCGCTTCGGCATCTTCGGGGATCAACCCATTCTCCGCGCCGGAAAGTTCGCTCAACTCGCGCGGCAAGGCGTCGAGCCCCAGCCAGTCGCCCAGCCGCCGCGAAAGCTCGATCCGTCCGTCGGCGCGCACCACCATCGCCTGCGCCGGCGATCCGCCCACCAAGGCGGTCAGCCGCGCATTGCCGTCGGCCAGGTCGCTCGCCGTCGCACGCGCGCGCAAGCCGACGAACAGCATCCATGTCGCGCCCAACACGAGCAGCGCCAGGGCGGCGCCCGCGAGCACCGCCGCCGATTGCGGAATTTCAATCAAACCGCGCCTCCGCGGCCAGCATGCACCATCATGCCCAACCCTTAGGCAAAGCACCGCGGATCGCAAAGCGGCTTGCGCTCAATCGGGGCGGGAGAAGCGCTTTCCCCACAGTCGCCGCAGCAGCGATCCAAGGATCCCGCGCAACCGCCAGCGCCGACGCGGCCTGACGACGATCTCCGAACGCGCAGGCTCCGCGCGGGCGACGGGCTCGAGCGACAGATGCAGCATCAGCCGCCGCGTCTCGTCCTCCAGCACTTCGTCGTCGGGGGGCTCGATCGCGCCGCGCAAAATCTCGCCGATGCGCGCACGTGCCGGATCGACCTCGGGCGGCTCGTCGCTCACCCCTCAGCGATCGTAGGAAGCGGCAAGCAGATCGGGATGCTCGTTGGATATCGATCCAAACTCTCGGGTCGCAAAACCATCGCTGGCCGGATCCGGCCTCCACTCCGCTACATGAGACTGCCTGTAGAAATCGAAGCTGCCGGACGCGACATAATTGGCAAGCGCCATCCCGGCGAGCATTCCGCCGGTGCACGCACCGGCAAACCCCAGTGCAACCTTGGCCATCCACCCGCGCAGCATTCGTGCCTCCCTCAAGGGACTAACGTCGCACGCCGTGGCGCGTTCCGCTGAATGCAAAAGGGCCGCGCCTCCTTGGTGGAAACGCGGCCCGATAGCCTGAAGCCGAAAGGCTTAGTAGCGGTAGTGGTCGGGCTTGAACGGCCCTTCGACCGGCACGCCGATATAGCCGGCCTGCTTGGGGGTAAGCTTCGAAAGCTTCACGCCCAGCTTCTCGAGATGTAGCGCTGCGACCTTCTCGTCGAGATGCTTCGGCAGAACATAGACTTCGTTCTTGTAGTTCTCACCCTTGGTGAAGAGCTCGATCTGCGCCAGCGTCTGGTTCGTGAACGATGCCGACATCACGAACGACGGATGGCCCGTCGCGCAGCCGAGGTTCACGAGACGACCCTTGGCGAGGATGATGATCTGCTTGCCGTCGGGGAACTTCACCAGGTCGGTGCCCGGCTTCACTTCGTCCCACTCATAATTGCTGAGCGCGGCGATCTGGATCTCCGAATCGAAGTGGCCGATGTTGCAGACGATCGCCATCGGCTTCATCGCGCGCATATGATCGGCGGTGATCACGTCGGCATTGCCGGTCGCGGTGCAGAAGATGTCGGCGCGCTGCACGGCCTCTTCCATCGTCACGACTTCGAAGCCTTCCATCGCCGCCTGCAATGCGCAGATCGGATCGACTTCGGTGACCATCACGCGCGCGCCGCCGTTGCGGAGCGACTGGGCCGAACCCTTGCCGACGTCACCGAAGCCGGCAACGCAGGCAACCTTGCCGGCGAGCATCACGTCGGTGGCGCGGCGGATCGCGTCGACCAGCGATTCCTTGCAGCCATAAAGATTGTCGAACTTCGACTTCGTCACCGAATCGTTCACGTTGATCGCGGGGAAAGGCAGCTCGCCCTTCTTCGCGATCTCGTACAGGCGGTGCACGCCGGTGGTCGTCTCTTCCGAAACGCCCTTCAGATTCTTGACCGTCTCGGTCAGGTAGCCCGGATATTTCGCGATGAAGGCCTTGAGCGCGCGCTGGAACTCGACTTCCTCGTCATTCTCCGGCTCGCCCAGAGTCGCGCCGGCTTCGAGCTTGGCGCCCCAGAGCGCGAACATCGTCGCGTCGCCGCCATCGTCCAGGATGATGTTGGCGGTGGTGCCGTCGGTATCGGCGCCCCAGTTGAAGATGTCGCCGACATAGTCCCAATAATCGGCCAGGCTCTCGCCCTTCACGGCGAACACCGGCACGCCGGTCGCGGCGATCGCGGCGGCGGCATGATCCTGGGTCGAGAAGATGTTGCAGGTCGCCCAACGCACCTGCGCGCCTAGCGCGGTCAGCGTTTCGATCAGCACCGCGGTCTGGATCGTCATGTGGAGCGAACCGGTGATCCGCGCGCCCTTGAGCGGCTGTGATGCGCCGAATTCGCTGCGCAGGCTCATCAGGCCGGGCATCTCGGTCTCGGCGATTTCGATTTCCTTGCGGCCGAATTCGGCGAGCGCGATGTCCGCGATCACATAGTCGTTCTTTTTGTCGAGCACGGTTGCCACGAGCTGCTTCTCCACGAGAGATAATAGGATGCGCGCCGGACTCGCCGATCACGATGGGCGCGCACTACAGAGAAAGATGGGAATTCGCAAGTCGGATATAAAGATATCTTTATATGATGCTGTTCGAATTAGCCGGCGCAAACGTGCCCAGCAGAGCTTTCCAACAGCGCTTCTTTCTGTTATGTTCTGCTTATGTTCGCACCGCGTTTCTCAGGAGCGCTCGTCCTGCGCTCGACCCATCGCGTGACCGCGCCGGTACTTTCTTGCGCCTTCCGGAAACGAAATTGGCGATTGCGTAGTTTACAAACCCGCTAGAAATGGGCGGGTTCGAAGAAGCCGGGCGCGTAATCGGGATCGGTGAGCAGTCTTTTGAAGCAATCTCCGTGCGCGGACCAAACCTGCCATTTGTCGCCCGCCGTGGCGACTGTCACCGAGCAAGGGTCGGTATCGGTCTCCACGATGTCCTTCGCGCAAAAGCAACAGGGGCCAAAAACAACATCCGTCACTCCGGCTTCTCCACCGGCTTATGCCTCACCAGATTCTTTAGCCGCTCGTCAAAGCGCTGCTCGTCGTCGTCCGTCTCTAGCTCGCGCGCGGCTTGCTTGAACTTGTCGAGTTGGGTTTTTTCAGGATTTTCCATGCACGCTCCAAACGAGTTCGGTGCCCGAGATACATAGCACGTCCACGCCTTGCTGTCGGCAGACAAACGGGATCCGTTTGGTGCTCTGTTTTCGCTCATCGGTGACAAGGGTATAGTCATAGTGCTTTGCACATCCAATCAGCCAAGGATCAGCGGGATCGGGATTTTTTGCTCCAGTGAGATCAAACAAGAAGTCGAAATTCTCCGAAATGTACCCAACGTGGTTCATCACTTCCGGAATGTATTGCTCGACTATCATTTCCTTCTTTAGCGGCTGAAACAATGATTGGATATCCGGCCACCTTCGAAGCTCATCAAAGACTTGCTCGACAGTCCTAAGTTCACCCGCCCCGACAAGGTGAATCAAGGTTTGATAGACCGCATCTCCGTCGGGCCTATCAGCGATATGCACGATGGCGTCGGTATCAATAAGGTAAGGCACCGAGCCCCGCGTTTACGTTGAAAAATTGCTGATCAAGCCGATCCTTGATCAAGGCGAAATGCTTAGGGGCGACGTCAAGCATTTCAGATGCTTCTGAAGCGCTTATTCGAGCCTCATCCTCCGCATTCAGCACAGCGCGCGTAAAACGATATCCGATCTCTGAGACCTGAGTGGATACGGCGTTTCCGCCCGCACTTTCGCGGGTGTTAGCGTGCGCTTGCTGACTGACCAGCATTTGGAAAAATCCAACGGGGGCGACCCCCAACTGCTCAAGCCGAAGAGACAGGGCTTGCTGACTGACCTTAAGCTTGCGCGCCCAACGAGCTATATCGTCAAACGCCCACTGAATCGGGTGATCAGGCCAATACGGCAACAATTCTCGAATCAACGCGCGCGGCATCAGAAACCCTGCGGCGAAGCGGTTGCAGAACGCCTCGACAGGGTTTCGTTCGTTCAGATCAGATATGCCAGGCTGACGCAAAAGGAGGTGGGCGTATTCGTGGGCCATCGTGAAAATCTTGGCGGTCTCAAACTCCTCCGACTTATTGATCATAATAATCGGAGCGTTCGGGTTTCTGAATATCGTGAACCCTTTGCAGTCCTTCAATTCAAACTTGCGTTGCAGCACGTAAGCGCCAGCGTCTTCAATGACCGTCCGCCAAGTGCGAAAAGCGCTTTGTGTGTCCCAGCTGATTTGAGCAGCATGTCCAACGTTGAGCCTTCGTCGCTCTCGCTCGCCAGCCTCGGCTGCGTCTTCGGTGAGCCGCAATCTTGGCAGCACTGGCGTGGGAGGAGCTGCGTCGGTCTCGACCAATTCGAGGATGTTTTGCTCGATTGTGTAAGCGTAACTGATCGCCAACCGGGCGTCGAAACCGAGCGTCGCTGGTCTCCCTTCATATGTGCGGAAGTCGAGCGGGACCGGCGGGGTCTCGGGTGCGGTCTGCCTTAAGAATGTAGCAAGTGGGATGCGCAGCTTGTTCGCATAGCGCCTGAATTGCGTAAGATTCATGGGTGCGCCCGCTTCAAGCGCAACGATATCCTCGGCGGGCAGAGATAGCCGCTCCGCGGCCTCATCAATCGTGAGGCCGCGGAACTCTCTAGCCCAAGTCAGCATCTCTTTCTTGACGGCAATTTGCGTCACAAACCAACGTCCTGAGAGAAAATCACCCCGACCGGAATCAATAAAACTATGGTATCAAAATCCGCCATAGGCGGATTCTATCAGAGCAGAATCAAGCGGTAAACCGATATCTGCGATGAGCCTTAGTAATCCATCGAGTTCTAGTCTTTTTCGAGGCAGTCTCGGCGGACGGCCTATTGCTCGTCAGCTGACTTATAAGTGAGACGCTTGCCGACGATGCCCTTGAGCGCGATGTCGGCGCGCTGGCGATCATCCACGCCGTTGCCGACGCGGTTGTCATAGCGGAAATTGAACTCCGCAACGTAGCGGTGAAGGTGCTGCTCGCCGCAGTGCTGATAAACGCCGCGCATTCCGCGTTTGAAAATGCTGAAATAACCCTCGACGGTGTTGGTGTGAGCCTCGCCACGAACGTATTCGTTGCCGTAGTGGCGTACGACCTGATGGTCCGCGAAGTTCACGCCAATCTTCTTATAGAGCAGCGCTTCGTCGGTCATCAGGCGCGCTTCCTTGGCGAGGTTCGCCAGTACGATCGGCTCAATCGCGGCGCGCGTCGTGGAGTCGATCACCATAGCGCGCGACCGGCCAGTCTCGCGGTCAACGAGCGCCAGAACCTTCATCTTGTGGCTTCCGCCGCCACCCTTGTAGCCCGCGCCCTTCTTGCGACCGATGTAGGTCTCATCGACCTCAACCATGCCGCCGCCCGAACCGAACGGGGCAAGATCGCCGGAGCGCATGGCTTCGCGGATGCGATGCGACAGGAACCACGCCGAATTATACTGGATTTCGAGAATGCGGCTGAGCTGGTGCGAACTGATGCCCTTCTTGCTCGACATCATCAGGTGAACGGCCTGGAGCATCTTGTGGAGCGGGAGCTTGGCATCCTCGAAAACCGTGCCGACCTTGACCGTGAACTGCTTGCGGCACTCGCCACACTTCTTGAGGCCGTGGCGCACAACGCCTTCCGGATTCTTCTTGCTCGGCTTGGAGCGGACGCCCGCGAGATCGTAAACGCGACCGTTCACAATGCCGCAGTGCGGGCAGACTTTGCCGTCCGCCCAGATCAGGTCTTCCAGATACTCGAAAGCCTTGGCTTCGTCGTGAAAGCGGGGCTGGGAAAGGACGGACATAACGGCATTGCTCCTGTGCCGAAATATCTACACCTTCCTATTGGGTTTGTCAAATACGTAATCGCCACGAAATTTCACAAAACACATGAAAAGTGGGAAGCTAAGGCGGATCTTCGCTTCAGGCGGTTCCCGTGCTGCTTGCCAACAACCGCGGATCGATCCCCGCCGCGGCGAATCCTTTCGCCCAGCGGTCATCGGCCTCCACGCCGTACAGAAGCTCGGTATCCGCCTCGGTGTTGAACCAGCCGTGCCGCGTCATCTCTTCGTCCAGCTGCCCCTCGTCCCAGCCGGCATAGCCCAGCGCGACCAGCCACTGGCTCGGGCCCTTGCCCTCGGCGATCGCCCGCAGCACGTCGATCGTGCCCGAAAGCGCCCAGCGGCCGCCGACGTCGATCGTGTCCTGCCCACCCCAGTCGGTCGAATGCAGCACGAATCCGCGCCGCGGCTCCACCGGCCCGCCGAAATGCACCGGCCGGTCGGGCGCCTCGCCCGGATCGATCTCGAACTGCTTGAGCAGATCGTGCAGCCCCAGCCCGTCGATCGTCTCGCCGATGCCGATGCCCAGCGCGCCATCCTCGTCATGCGCGCACATCGCGATCACCGCGCGGGCGAAGCGCGGGTCGCCGATGCCGGGCATCGCCAGCAGAAATTGTCCGGTAAGATAGGGCGTCGACTCCATGCCGGACCAACTTACCGGGGCGGCTTCGGCTCCGCCATGCTTGAAAAAGGTCGCGCGCACGCCGATTGGAGCCGGGACTCACAATGGAGAGACCTATGACCATCCAGATCGGCGATCGCATTCCCAGCACCACCTTCATCAAGGTCAATGAGAGCGACCCCGAGCCGGTCGATTCGGACAGCTTCTTCGCGGGCCGCAAGGTTGCGCTCTTCTCGGTCCCCGGCGCCTTCACCCCGACCTGCTCGGCCAAGCATCTGCCGGGTTTCGTCGAAAAGGCCGACGCGCTGAAGGCCAAGGGCGTCGACGAGATCGCCTGCACCGCGGTCAACGACGCCTTCGTGATGGGCGCCTGGGGCCAGGCCTCGGGGGTCGACGGCAAGGTCACGATGCTCGCCGACGGCAACGGCGCCTTCCCCAAGGCGGTCGGGCTCGAGATGGACGGCAGCAAGTTCGGCATGGGCGGCCGCGGCCAGCGCTTCTCGATGCTGGTCAATGACGGCGTCGTCGAGCAACTCAATGTGGAGGCGCCGGGCCAGTTCGAAGTCAGTTCGGCCGATTATATGCTCGGCCGGCTGTAACATCGCATCCGTAACGGAACGCTGCGCTGCCGCGTGAGTTGAATGACGGAACTTGTTGAAAGGAAGCACCATGGCCAACACTAACAGCAATCAATCGGGCCAGTCGGCGGGCGATACTGCCGGCGCGGCCTCGGATTCGAGCAAGTCTTTCCTCGATACCGCTCAGGAAGCTATCAGCGGCGCGGTCGACGCGACCGTCGGCGCCGTGAAGGAGCATCCGGTGGCGGCGGCGGCCATCGCGGCCGGCGCGGCGGCGGCCGTGGGCGGCGCAGTCTATGCGGCGACCCAGCTTGGCGGCGAGAAGGAAGCCCCTTCGAAGTCCACCAAGAAGTAATCCGAGCCGGCCCCTCCTCGTGCGGGAGGGGCCGTCGGTCTTGCCAGAGTCATTTTCGCGCATTAGCCGTCGAAGATGACCCAAGCATCCGATATCGTCGCCGAACTCGATCGCCTGTACCGCGCATCGGTCGAGCGGCTCCAGGCTTCTCTCACGCTATACCTCACCGAAGGCACCCCGCCTGACCCGCAATCGCGGCATGACGGCAGCTTCGCCTACCCCGAAATCAGCGTCCGCTATCGCGGCGGCACCAATCGCCCCGTCCCGCGCCGCTCGTTCGGTCGCCTCGTCGAGCCGGGCGACTATCGGATCAGCGTCACCAAGCCGGCGATGTTCGCCGACTATCTCACCGAACAGCTCACCTTCCTGATCGAGGATTATGAGGTCGAGGTCTCTGCCCGCCCGGGGCGCCAGGAAATCCCCTTCCCCTATGTCCTCGATCCGGGCCACGCGCTGAGCCTCGACGAAGTCTCGGCGATCGACATTGCCCGCCACTTCCCCGCCACCGAGCTCGCCCATATCGGCGACGAGATCGCCGACGGCCTGTGGATCTCCAGCGACGACACCCGCCCGCTGGCGCTGTTCGATGCGCTGCGCACCGATTTCTCGCTGGCCCGCCTCCGCCACTATACCGGCACGCCGACCGAGCATTTCCAGCAATATATCCTGTTCACCAACTATCACCGCTATGTCGACGAGTTCGTGCGCTTCGCCTGCAACCAGCTCGGTCCTCAGGAAAATGGCCAGCCGAGCCGCTTCACCTCCGTCTCGGGCGCCGGCGGCATCCTCGTCGAGGCCGGCGACGACACCGATCGCCTGCTCAACGACAGCAGCGCCTGGCGCCGCCACCAGATGCCGGCCTACCATCTGATGGCCGAGGGCCGCACCGGCATCACCCTCGTCAACATCGGCGTCGGCCCGTCCAACGCCAAGACGATCACCGATCACCTCGCAGTGCTGCGCCCCGAGGCATGGCTGATGATCGGGCATTGCGGCGGCCTACGTCCCAGCCAGCGGATCGGCGACTATGTCCTCGCCCACGCCTATCTGCGCGACGATCACATCATGGACGACGTCCTGCCCCCCGAAATCCCGATCCCCGCGATTGCCGAGGTCCAGCTCGCGCTCGCCCGCGCCGCCGAGACCGTCTCGGGCCAGTCGGGCGACGAGCTCAAGCAGCGCCTGCGCACCGGCACGATCGTCACCACCGACGATCGCAACTGGGAGCTGCGCTACTCCGCGACCGCACTCCGCTTCTCGCTAAGCCGCGCCGTCGGCGTCGACATGGAGTCCGCCACCCTCGCCGCCCAGGGCTATCGCTTCCGCGTCCCCTACGGCACCTTGCTCTGCGTCTCGGACAAGCCGCTCCACGGCGAGCTCAAGCTCCCGGGGCAAGCAAACCGTTTCTACGAGCGCGCGATCAACGAGCATCTCCGCATCGGCATCGAGACGTGCGAAGAACTCCGCCGCGAAGGCGCCAAGCTCCACAGCCGCAAGCTGCGCGCGTTCAACGAGCCGCCGTTTCGCTAACGGCTGAGCGGGATATCTGTTCGTCTTCGGAGCGTTCAGCCTCCGGAAGGAGCCCAGCATGAACCCCGAGCCCACAGCCCCCAAGCCCGCCAACGAAGAGGGAACCCACGCCCACCAGCCCGACGGCACCGATTCTTCGGCCGAATTCGACGCGGGGATCGCCGACGAAAACACGATCCCCGATCAGATCCCGGAATAAGCCTCACCACCCCTGCGGCTGACCCTTATTTTGCTGATCGAGCCATTTCTTCAGCGGCGCGAAATATTCGACCATTGCCTTGCCCGAAATCTCGCGGCTGCCGGTGAACGCCTGCAGCGCATCGGGCCAAGGCTTTGATGCCCCCATTTCCATCATCTGATTGAGCCGCGCGCCGACCTGCTTGTCGCCGAAGAAGGAGCAGCGATGCAGCGGCCCCTTCCACCCGGCCTGGTTGCATGCCGCCTTGTAGAATTGGAACTGCAGGATGCGCGCGAGGAAGTAGCGCGCATAAGGCGTGTTGCCCGGGATATGATATTTGCCGCCCGCATCGAACCGGGTCTCGTCGCGCGCCACCGGCGGGGCGATGCCCTGATAGTCGAGCCGCAACTTGTCCCAACCCGCCTGATATTGCCCCGCCGGGATCGCGCCCGAAAACACGCCCCAGCGCCATTTGTCGATCAGCAGCCCGAACGGCAGGAACGCGATCTTGTCCATTCCCTGGCGCAGCAGCAGCCCGATATCCTTGTCGGCACTCGGCACCTTGTTCTTTTGGAGCATCCCGATCTGGACGAGATACTCGGGCGTGATCGAAAGTGCGACGAAATCGCCGATCGCCTCATGGAAGCCGTCATTCGCGCCGTTACGATAGAGCTGCGGCTGCGCCTTATAGGCGCGCTGGTAGTAATTGTGGCCCAGCTCGTGATGGATCGTGACGAAATCGTCGGCATTCACCTTGATGCACATCTTGATCCGGATGTCGTCCTTCTCGTCGATATCCCAGGCCGAGGCATGGCACTGGACTTCGCGGTCCGCGGGCTTGAGGAACAGCGAACGTTCCCAGAAACTGGCGGGCAAGGCCGCAAGCCCCAGCGACGAATAGAAATTCTCGCCCGCCTTCACCATCTTGAGATGATCAAAGCCCTGTGCCTTCAACAGGTCAGAGACGTCATAGCCGACATCGCCCGCTCCGGCGGGAGCTACGACATCATAGATATTGCCCCATTCCTGCGCCCACATATTGCCGAGCAGATCGGCGCGGATCGGCCCGGTCCTGGCCTGAACGGCGTCGCCATATTTCTCGTTGAGCTTGCGCCGGACATAGCTGTGTAGCGCCAGATAGAGCGGCTTGACGTCGGCCCAGAGCTTGTCGGTCAGCTTGGCGAAATCGTCGGCCGGCATGTCATAGCCCGATCGCCACATCGCCCCGGTATCGGCAAAGCCTAGCTCGACCGCGCCCTGGTTGGCGATCCCGACCATCTTGGCATAATCGCCGCGCATCGGCGCGCCGACCTGGTCGTTCCAGCTCGTCCACATCTCCCTGAGCTCGGCCGGGTTGCGGCTTTCGCCCATCGCCGCCTCGATGTCGCTGCCGTTGATCGGCTTGCCGTTCAGCGTGCCCTTGCCCTTGCCATATTGCGAGCCGAGCTTGGTCGCGATCGCACTCAACTCAGTGGCGGCGCCCGGCGTGGTCGGCGCAGGCAGCGTCAGCGCGCCGCGCAGCATCGTCAGTTGGCGCTTCTGCTCGGCGGAAAGCCCCGGCGCCTTCTGCAACCGCGCCGCCTCCAGCGCCCACCGTACCGCCATCTCGGTACGCCGCGCGCCATAGGTCGCGGCCAGCGCATCGGTATCGTCGGTGATATAGGTCGCATTGATCCAGTCGATCCGCGAGGCTTCGAGGCTGAACGCAGTCGCTTCGGCCTGGGCACGCTCGATGAAGGCCTGAGCCTCGGCGGCGGTCGGCGCGGCCTGGGTCGAGGCCGGGGTCTGCGCCTGCGCCTGCGCCGAAGCGGGCGAGACAGCGAGCACCGCGGCAAGTGCGAAGGTGGAAATGCCGATATGTTTCATGGGGGTGCCCTTGAGCGGAGATGCCCGACAGTCGGCCCCTGCCCCCGCCCCGTCAACCGCCCAGAAACTCGGCGATCGCCTGTCCAAGCTCGGGCCGGCTCACCGCGCTCATATGGTTTCCCGGTATCTCGACGAAGCTGCCTCGGGGCAGCAAATCGGCGATCTCCTCCGCCGAGCCATTGTCGAAATCCTCGGCGCCCGAGATCACCACCGTGGGCTGCACGATCGCACCGATCGCTTCCACGGGCGTATCGACGAAAGTCTCCAGGATCAGCAACAACGCCTCGGGATCTCCCTTCGTCGTCTTCAGGAATGCCTCGGTCATCCACTCGGTGCTGCCACGTTCGAAGCTGCCGAGATTGGTGAGCACCCGCCGGAAATATTCGCCGCGTCCGCCGGTCTTCTCCAGCCCCGTGAGCCCCATCCCCGCCAGCACGACGCGCCGCGGCGCCGCGCCGTTGGCGAGCATCCGCACCACCGTCCGCGCTCCAAGCGAGTAGCCGCCAAGATCGTAATCGGTCAGCCCCAGGTGCGCGATCAGCGCCATCCCGTCGCGCATCAGAGCATCGGGGGGATAGGCCGCCGGATCGTGCGGCTTCGCGCTTTCGCCATGCGCGCGCAGATCGGGCAGGATCAGCCGGAAGCCACGCTCGGCAAGCATGGCCGCATGGCCATAGCGGATCCAGTTGATGAACGCGTTCGAGAAATAGCCGTGGATCAGCACCACCGGGCGCCCCGTCCCGACTTCGTGCCACGCCAGGTCGACTCCGTCGAAGCTGGTGAAATGATGCGTTTCAGTCGGGAAGCTTGCCAAGATTTTCCATCCAGCGGTTCGTGACGTTGGGATTTTCGTCGGTCCGTGATGCAGGCAGCGGACTGGTGTCAAGCCAGTCGCGATGCCAGCTTTCGCTGCCCGAATGCGATACAGGCTTGAACCTCCAGGGATCGTCGAAGCTCCCGACGGTCAGGTCCATCCCGTCGCCGTCCAGGAAGGCGAAGGTCAGCGGTGTCCCACAAAGCGCGCAGAAGCCGCGCTCGGCGATCACCGACGATCGATAGAGGTCGGGCTCCCGCTCCCACGTCACGTCGGCCTTGCGAACCCCCTTGAATGCGATCGAGACGCCGCCGGTCGCGCGCTGGCACATCCGGCAATGGCACAGATATGCCGCGTCGTCCTCGATCGTCACGCGATAGCGAACCCGCTTGCACTGGCATCCGCCGCTCATGCTCTCCGTCACGCTTGTCTCCTCTGCAATTGCTGCGCCGCACAACGCAACTAGGTTGCGTGTTGCAATCAATAAGCCTGCTTATTATATGCGCGCCATGACCGACACTCTGGGATTTCTGTTAAGCGACACCTCCCGCCTGATGCGCCGCCGTTTCGACGAGCGCGCACGCAGCAGCGGCGCGACGGGTGCGCAATGGCGAATGCTCAAGATACTCGAACGGCACGAGGGATTGAACCAGGGACAGCTCGCAGAGTTGCTCGAAGTCGAACCGATTACCTGCTGCCGGATGATCGATCGCGTGGAGGAGGCCGGGTTCGTCGAACGCCGCCGCGATCCCGCCGATCGCCGTGCCTGGCGGATCCATCTGACCGAAAAGGCACGCCCGGTCCTCGCCGATCTCAAGGATGTCGCCGGCGGCATGATCGAAGACGCGCTCCAGGGGATGAGTTCCGCCCAGCGCGACGAACTGGTCGCACTTCTCAACATCGTCCGATCGAACATCTCCCAGACTCCAGAAAGCAAAGAGGCCGCAAATGGCTGACGCAGATCCCAAGTTCAGCAAGTCGGAAGCGGCGATCGCGATCGATCCTGTCGTTATGCCCGACCCGGTCGCCGAGGCCGAAGCCCCAGTCCGCACCAGGCGGCGCTGGCTGGCGCCCTTGCTCAAGTTCGGCGTGCCAGCGCTGCTGCTGGCGATCGTCGGCTATTTCTACTTCACCGGCGGGGGCACCGTCTCGACCGACAATGCCTATGTCAGCCAGGACAAGGTTTCGGTCTCGAGCGACGTCGCGGGTCGCATCGTCACGGTCGCGGTGAAGGAGAATCAGGTCGTCAAGAAAGGTGATCTGCTGTTCGAGATCGATCCCGAACCGTATCGCATCGCCGTAGCCTCGGCCAACGCCGCGATCGCCGCGGCACAGGTCCAGGTCCAGACGCTCCAGACCAGCTATGCCGGCACCGGCGCCGACATTCAGGCGGCGCGCGATACGCTCCAGGCCGCACAGGAAGATTATGGCCGCCAGGCCGAGCTGATGAAGAGTGGCTTCACCACGCGCGCCCGTCTCCAGCAGGCCGAGCATTCGGTCGAGCAGGCCCGCGCCACCGTCAATCGCGCCGCCGCCGACGCCGCCGAAGCGCGCTCGAAACTGTCGACCGGCTCGGCCGGGGAAAATCCGCAGCTCGCCGCCGCCCGCGTCCAGCGCGAAAAGGCGCTGCTCGATCTGAGCCGTACCCGCGTTTATGCGCCCACCGATGGCATCGTCAGCCAGGCGGATCGGCTCCAGGTCGGTCAGATGATGATGACCGGGCTTCCGGCCGTCACGATCGTCCGCGGCCAGGGCGCCTGGCTCGAGGCCAATTTCAAGGAAACCGACCTCAACAGGATGCGCGTCGGGCAAAAGGCCGAAGTCAGCTTCGATGCCTATCCGGGCCTGCACCTGAAGGCCCACGTCGCCTCCATCGGCGCGGGTACCGGCTCCGAATTCGCAGTGTTGCCGGCGCAGAACGCCAACGGCAATTGGGTGAAGGTCACTCAGCGCGTGCCCGTCCGCATTGCCATCGACGAAGCCAGCCCCCGCCCGCTGATCGCCGGCCTCTCGGCCGACGTGAAGGTGGACGTAGAGGACACGCCGACAAAGTAGAATTTAACCGTCACCCCGGCGAAAGCCGGGGTCTCCTGCCGCAGGCGCTGCGCCGCCGACCAAAGATCCCGGCGTTCGCCGGGGTGACGAAAATGGATCTGACATGGCCACTGCAGCTCCCCCTCGCGGTACCCCCGCCCCAGCCGCTCCCCCGCGCCCGCAACACGGCGTCGCGGCGCTGCCCGTCGCCAATCGCGGCCTGCTTACCCTCGGGGTGATGCTGGCGACGATCATGCAGATCCTCGATTCGACCATCGCCAACGTCGCCCTCCCCCACATGACGACCGCGCTCGGCGCCACCGCCGATACCGTCACCTGGGTGCTCACCAGCTATATCGTGGCGTCGGCGATCGCGATCCCGATCACCGGCTGGCTCTCGGATCGGGTCGGCTCGCGCAACCTGTTCCTGGTCTCGACCGTCGGCTTCATCGTCGCATCGGCACTCTGTGGCATGGCCCAGAATCTCGAGCAGATGGTCATCTTCCGCATCTTCCAGGGCATTTCGGCGGCGTTCATGAACCCGCTCAGCCAGACGGTCATGCTCGATATCAATCCGCCCGAGCGCCAGGCCAAGGCGATGGCAATCTGGGGCATGGGGATCATGGTCGGCCCGATCATGGGTCCGGTGATCGGCGGCTGGCTGACCGACAATTTCGATTGGCGCTGGGTGTTCTACGTCAATCTTCCGATCGGCGTGATCTGCGTCGCGATCCTCTGGTTCCTGCTGCCCTCCCGCCCGATCACCAAAAGGCGCTTCGACCTGTTCGGCTTTTCGATGCTATCGCTCGGGATCGCCGGCCTCCAGCTGATGCTCGATCGCGGCCAGGGCGAGGATTGGCTGAGCTCGACCGAAGTCTGGGTCGAGATGCTGATCGCGGTCATCGCGATCTGGATGTTCACCGTGCACATGGCGACGGCCAAGCAGCCGATGTTCGATCGCGAGATCTGGAAGGATCGCAATCTCGTCACCGCGATCGCCTTCATGCTCGTCGTCGGCGTGGTGATGATGGCGACGATGGCGCTCCTGCCACCGATGATGCAGACCCTGTACGGTCATTCGGTGCTCGATACCGGCCTGCTGCTGATGCCACGCGGAATTGGCGTCGTGCTGACGATGGCGGTTTCCGCACAGCTCACCCAGCGCGGCTTCGATCCGCGCTATCTGGTCGGCGCCGGCATGTCGATCGCGGCCTTCTCGCTCTGGCAGATGACCCATTGGTCGCTCGACATGGACGCCTGGCCGGTAATCGTGTCGGGCTTCGTCCAGGGCCTTGGCATGGGACTCGTCTTCATGCCGCTCACTGGCATCGCCTTCTCGACGCTGTCGCCGCGCTTCCGCACGGAGGCTGCGTCGCTCACCAATCTGTCGCGCAACATCGGCGCATCGGTCGGCATCTCGCTGGTGACGACCCTGCTCGCGCGCAGCATCCAGACCAGCCATGAGGCATTGGTCCCCAACATCCGCGCCGAAACGCTGAACACGATAGATCCCAACCTGCTCCAGATGCTGGGCGGATCGAGCGATGCCGTGATGGCGATGGCGGATCTCGAGATCAATCGCCAGGCGCTGATGATCGGCTATCTCAACGATTTCTACGCGATGATGATCCTCACCGCGCTCAGCGTCCCCCTGGTCTTTTTCCTGCGCAAGCCCAAGGGCCCGATGGCCAAGCCCGATCCCGGCGCGGCGGGGCATTGAGGGTCAGGAGCATCGCGAGACGCAGCATCCTGCTTGCACTATCGAATGTGAAAGGATCGAGGGGCGGAGGCAGCCTCAAGGCCGCCCCGGCTCTCGAAGGTCGTTACGCAACCGTATCGATATCGCCGAGCGTGGCTGATAGTTTGACCCTGGTGTGACCCCGGTGTGACCTTGGAGCTCAATCCTTCTGCAAATGCCGCCGCCCGAGCAGTTCGGCAATCTGCACTGCATTGAGCGCCGCGCCCTTGCGAAGGTTGTCGCTGACGCACCACAGGCTCAGCCCGCTCTCCACCGTCGGATCCTCGCGCACCCGGCTCACGAAAGTCGCAAACTCGCCGACGCATTCGATCGGCGTGATGTAACCGCCATCTTCATGCTTATCGATCAGCATGATGCCCGGCGCCTCGCGCAGGATCGACTTCGCCTGCTCGGCGCTGATCTCGTCCTCGAACTCGACGTTGATCGCTTCCGAATGGCCGACGAACACCGGCACGCGCACGCAGGTCGCGGTGACCTTGATCTTGGCGCCCATGATCTTCTTGGTTTCGACCACCATTTTCCACTCTTCCTTGGTCGATCCGTCGTCGAGGAAGCTGTCGATGTGCGGGATCACGTTGAAGGCGATCTGCTTGGTGAACTTGGACGGCACCGCGGGATCGCCGACGAAGATGTTGCGGCTCTGCTCGAACAGCTCGTCCATCCCCGCCTTGCCCGCGCCGGAGACCGACTGGTAGGTCGCGACCACCACCCGCTTGATCGTCGCGGCATCGTGCAGCGGCTTCAGCGCCACCACCATCTGCGCGGTAGAGCAATTCGGATTCGCGATGATGTTGCGGACCTTGTAGCCGTCGATCGCCTCGGGGTTCACTTCGGGCACGATCAGCGGGATATCCGGATCCATCCGGTAGAGCGAGGCATTGTCGATCACCGTGCAGCCGGCCGCGGCGAAGCGCGGCGCGTGAAGCGCACTGCCCTCGGAGCCGATCGCGAACAGCGCGATATCCCAGCCCGCCGGATCGAAATTGTCGATATTCTGGACTTTATACTGTTTCCCGGTCTCGCCGAAATCGACCATGTCGCCCTGGCTGCGCGAGGAGGCGAGCACCGCCAGCTCGTCGATCGGGAATTCCCGCTCGGCCAGGATGTTCAGCATCTCACGCCCGACATTGCCGGTCGCTCCCGCGACCACGACACGGTACCCCATCGTCATTCCTTCCAGAGCCGGCACCCATTCGCCGGTGTGCGCGCAAATGCTGGCGCGCGGCGCCCGCGTAAAGCCCCTTTTGCTTTACGTGGGAAAAGCCGCGCTCGGGCGGGCGCCCGCTTCTACTTTTTTAGACCCGCATGCCGATCGGTGAAATCCAGGATGGTCGTCCACAGATGCTCGCTCACGCCCGGCCCGCCCACGCGGTGGGTCTTGCCCGGATAGAGCATCATCTCGAACGGCACCGCCTGCTGCTGCATCGTCGCTGCCATTGCGGTGGTATGCTCCAGCACGACATTGTCGTCGGCCATGCCGTGGAGGATGAGGAGCGGATCGCCGATCTTGCCCGCGTCGGTGATAGTGTCCGAGCGCTTGTAGGCCGCAGGCACCTTGGTCGGGTTCCCCATGTAGCGCTCGGTATAATAGGTGTCGTACAATTCCCACTTCGTCACCGGCGCACCCGCGACCCCCGCGGCGAACACGCCCTTCGACGCCTCGAGCATCTTGAGCGTCATATAGCCGCCATAGGACCAGCCATAGGTGGTGATCGCCTTCGGATCGACGAAGTCGAGCGACTGGAGATAGGCGGCGCCCGCCAGCTGATCCTCGACCTCGACCGATCCCATCGCCTGGAAAATCTGGTCCTCGAACGCCTTGCCGCGATTGGCCGAGCCGCGATTGTCGATCTGGAACCAGACATAGCCCCGGTCGACGATATATTGCTGCAACGCCCCGCCCCAGGCGCGGCTGACCGTCTGCGAATGCGGGCCGCCATAATGCTGGAAGAAGACGGGATAGCGCTTGCCCGGCTCCCGCTTCGGCGTGATCATCTCCCAGTGCAGCGTCGAGCCATCCTTGGCCTTGATCGTGCCGAAGCTCCGCTCGCGGTGGCTCGCGAGATAGGCGTTATAGGGATGATCGGACGCCGTGACGTCGTTCTGGTTGACCCATGCCAGCCGCTTGCCCGTTGCATCGGCCAGATAGACTTGCGACGGCTGATTGGTGTTGGAACGCGAGACGATGATCCGGCTCGCCGCCGCGTCCATCGTCGCCATGTTCCACCAGCCCGCCTCGGTCAGCCGGGTGAGCGCGTTGGGCTTGGCGATATCGACCGAATAGATGTGCCGCTCGAGCACGCCATCCTTGTTGCCGCGGAAGAAGATGCGGCCCTTTGCCTCGTCGACCGCGACGAAATCGCCGTCGACCTCCCAACCGCCCTTGGTCAGCTGGGTCCATTTGCCGCGATTCCAGCGATAGAGATGCCCGTAACCGTCGCGCTGCGACCACCAGATCAGGCTGCCATCGGCCAGCGGGGTGAGCCCGTTGGAAAGGTTGACCCAGCTCTTCGGCCCCGATTTCTCGCTGAACAGCAGCTCCGACTTGCCCGTCGCGGGATCGACCTTGAGGATGTCGAGCACGCTCTGCGCGCGATTGTGCCGCTGGACGAACAGCGCGCTTCCATCCTTTGCCCAATCGACTCGCGTCAGATAGATGTCGGTCTCGCGGCCGAGATCGACCTTGACTCTGTCCTCGCCCGCCGGCCCCATCAGATAGAGCACGACCAGCGCGTTGGGCGTGCCCGCCTTCGGATAGCGTTGGTTGTAGATCTTGGTGCCTTCCGCGCCGATCGCGGCACGGGCGACGATCCCCACCGGTGCCTCGTCGAACCGCTCCACCGCGATCCGCCGGTCGTCGGGCGACCACCAATAGCCGGTATAGCGCCCCATCTCTTCCTGCGCGACGAACTCGGCCTCGCCCCAGTGAACTGTGTCCTTGCCCTCGGTGGTGATCTGACGCGGCTTGCCGGTCGCCAGGTCCATCACCACCAGATTCTGGTCCTGCACATAGCTGGCATAGCCGCCGCGCGGGCTGATCACCGGATTGAGTTCGGTCGCCTCGCTGCTGGTCAGCCGGCGCACCTTGCCGTCGAGCGAAGCGAGATACAGGTCACCGTCCAGCGGCACGAGGATCGCCTTGCCGTCGGGCGCCCAATCATAGCCGACGATGCCGGTCTTGCCGACGATCGAGCGGTTGCGCTCGCGCTGCATCTTCGCGGCTTCGGAAAGTTCGGCGCCGGTCCCCAATTTCTTCGAATCGACCAGCATCCGCCATTGCCCGCTGGTCGTGTCCATCGCCCACAGATCGTAGCGTTCCTTCTCGTCCGCACGGTTGCGCAGCAGTGTGAGAAGTTTGCCGTCGGGCGAAAGTCTCGGCTGGAGCGGCGCGCTTCCCGCCAGATCGGGGCTGGCGAAGACGCGCTCGAGCGTCAGGTCGCGCGTCTGCGCGGCGGCCTCATTCGCCATCGTCGGCACTCCCAACAAAGCCAGTCCCAGCAGCCATTTGCGCATTCCAAACTCTCCTTGGCGGCGCTTATCGCGGTCGCATCGCGGGCTTGCAAGGCCGGAGGCGGTCTTCGCAACCTGCCGCTAACCTCCCATTCACTCTCTTTGACCGGAGCCATACGCCGCCGTGCCGGTTCTAGCCGGGACGGTATCCCCAAAGGAGAATGCACTATGTCCGACAATCACGACGTCTCGAAGCTCGACGACCTCATCGTCACCACGATCGACAGCATCCGCGGCTACGAGCATTCCGCCGAGCACGCCAAGACCAGTCGCTTCGCGCAGTTCTTCACCGAAATGGCGGCGGAGCGTCGCCGCGTCGTGGAGGCGCTATCGGAAAAGAGCCGAGAGCTCGGCGGCACGCCCGCCGATTATGGCTCCACCGCTGCGACGCTTCACCGCCGCTGGGAAGATCTGCGCCGCGCACTCGGCGGCGGCGACGAAGCCATCCTGAGCGAGATCGAGCGCGGCGAGGACTATCTCAAGGAGGAATATGACCGCGTGCTCGCCGACGAGCGCATGTCGCCCGGCGTGCGAGGCGTCGTCCAGACCTGCTACCGCTCGGTGATCGAGGGCCATGACCAGTCGCGCAAGTTCCGCGACGCACTCGAAGCGACAAGCTGACGCTCAGCAGAGAGCGAGCATCCGCGTCGCGATCTCGCGCTCGCCCATTACCACTTCCAGCACGCCGAGGTTGCGCAGATGCGCCACCTCGGCGTCCGAATGCGCACGCGCGATGATCTGCAGTTCCTGATTGAGTTCGCGCACTCGCTTGGCGATCACCCCCGCCTCATAGCCTTCGGGAATCGCGATCAGCAGCCGGCTCGCCGCGCCGATATTGGCGGCGGCCAGGGTGTCGCTGTCGAGCGCGTTGCCGCGGACCACGTCGATCCCCGCTTCCTCGGCCTGGCGGGCGACGTCGCTCTGGTCCTCGATCAGTGCAAAGGCCTGCCCCGCCGCCTTCAAGTCGGCGGCGATCAGCCGGCCCACCCGGCCATAGCCGATCAGCACCACATGCCCCTCATGCTCGCGCTGCAAGATCGGGGCATCGTGCGCCACCGCCGCTGGATCCTGCCGCCCGGGAACGAGCCAGCTGAACAGGAACGGGTTCAGGAAGATCGAGATGATCGCGCCGGCCAGGATCAGGTCGCGGCCCTCCGGCGGCAATATGTTCAGGCTGGTTCCCAGCGTCGCCAGGATGAAGGAAAATTCGCCGATCTGCGCCAGGCTCGCCGCGGCAGTGATCGCGGTCATTCCACCATGTTTCAGCGCGCGGACGATCGCATAGGCCGCGACCGACTTGCCGACGATGATGATCGCGACGGTGGCCAGCAGCGGCAGGGGCTGCTCGATCAGCACCGCCGGATCGAACAACATGCCCACCGACACGAAGAAGAGCACTGCAAAGGCGTCGCGCAGCGGAAGCGTCTCCTCCGTCGCCTGGCGGCTCATCGGCGTCTCGCCCAGAATCATGCCGGCGAAGAATGCCCCAAGCGCGAACGACACGTCGAACACGAACGCCGCGCCGAACGCCACGCCCAGCGCGATCGCCAGCACTGCGAGGCGAAACAGTTCGCGCGAGCCGCTGTCGACCACCCATTGCAGCACCGCCGGGATCAGCCGCCGCCCGATCAGCAACATCACTGCGACGAAACCGGCCACCTTGAAGAAGGTGCTCGCGATCGGCGCCGCGACATCGGCAAGAGTCGCGCCCTCCGCGCTATTGAGGGCTCCGGCAAGCGCAGGCAGCAATACCAGCGCCAGCACCATCGCCAGATCCTCGACGATCAGCCAGCCGACCGCGATCCGGCCCCGCTCGGTCTGCACCAGATTTTGCCCCTGCAGCGCGCGCAGCAGCACCACGGTGCTGGCCACCGACAAGGCCAGCCCGAAGACGAAGCCGGCCAGCAAATTCCAGCCCAGGCTCCACGCCAGCGCCATGCCCATCAGCGTCGCGACCGTGATCTGACCGACAGCGCCCGGGATCGCGACCTTCCGCACCGAGAGCAGGTCCTTCAGCGAGAAATGCAGCCCCACCCCAAACATCAGCAGGATGACGCCGATCTCCGCGAGCTCGCCCGCGAGATCGGCATCGCCAACGAAGCCCGGCGTGAACGGCCCGACCAGCACGCCCGCGACGAGATAGCCTGCGATCGGCGAGACCTTTAGCCGATGCGCGATCGATCCCATCACGAAAGCGATGACGAGCCCCGCGACGATCATCGCGATCAGGGGTGTGTGGTGCATAGTCAAATCCATCCTTCGCCGGGCGGGCCATTCCCACCCGGCGCCTTCCTCCTGGCGCGACGGCTACTCCACCGTCGCGCCGACGATTGCGGCAAATGCCGCCGCCGATGCTGCTATTCCGCCCCAGATGGCGGTCACGAACCACCATGGCGGGCGCTTGCGTCTATTTTTTCGCATGACCTGTCCCTCATAGGAGAGTTGCCACAAGCCCCTCGGGGCGTTGCGGGCACAGGCGGCACATGAAGCGCCGCGGCGAGGGGTCAGGCGATCGGCGGTCCACGCGGGAAACGCGCGGCGAGGATTCGTATGAAGGAAAGCGTGGCCGGCGCGCCGCCGACGACCGACGCGCGCGCGCCGATCCAGGCAATAACCATGGGAGCCGCAGCCGCGATCGCAACCCCGGCGCCCGCGCTCTTGGCGACAGGCTCCTTTCGGTCCGCGCGCTCGAGCTGCACGCGGAGACGATCCGATGGATGCAGCGCGACGGCGCTCGTCGATGGGTTGAATGCCGACCCCAGCGGCGCCGTATGCGGCAAGCCTGCCGGCACGACCGCACAGAAGACGGCAGTGGCCAGCGTCAGCCAGAGCGACGCGACGAACAGCTTCAGCTGCCCCCACCCGCTCCTGCTCGTCGCCTGTTCCATGCATGCCATGATAGCCGAACGGGCCGAAGGACGGAAATATCCTCGCCCGAAACGAAAAGGGCGCGGAAGCTTTCGCCCCGCGCCCCAAATCGCAAACTTCCCGAAGTTTATTCGGCTGCGGTCGCATCCTTGGCCGGACGCGGATCGCGGCGCTCGGCGATGCGGGCCGACTTGCCGGTGCGGCCACGCAGATAATAGAGCTTCGCACGACGCACGACACCGCGGCGGACGACTTCGATGCTGTCGATGTTAGGCGAATATAGCGGGAATACGCGCTCGACACCCTCGCCGAACGAAATCTTCCGCACGGTGAAGTTGGAGCCCATGCCCTTGTTCGAGCGTGCGATGCACACGCCTTCATAATTCTGCACGCGGGTGCGCTCGCCTTCGACGACCTTCACGCCGACCTTCAGCGTATCGCCGGGGCGGAATTCGGGAATCTTCTTCGTCTCGTTGAACTTGGCGATGTTTTCCGCCTCGATCGTCTGGATGACGTTCATGTCATTCTTCCTTCTGTCGCCGCGCACCAGAGGGAGACAGGACCCGAGCGCCCTCATGGCGCTCCCAAAGGTCCGGCCTCCTTAGCCGTGTATCGGTCTCGGCCATCGACTTGCGCCATGCCGCGATCCGCGCATGATCCCCCGATCGCAGCACTTCGGGGATCGTGCGCCCTTCCCATTCGACGGGTCGGGTATATTGCGGATATTCGAGCAGCCCCGTCTCGAAGCTCTCGTCCATGCCACTTGAAGCCGCGCCCATTACGCCGGGGAGCAGGCGAATGCAAGCATCGAGCAGGGTCAGCGCGGCCATCTCGCCGCCCGACAGGATATAGTCGCCGATCGACACCGGCTCGATCGCGCGCGCCTCGAATATCCGCTCGTCGATCCCCTCGAACCGCCCGCACAGGATCGTGACCCCCGGCCCCTCAGCCAGCGCGCGCACCCGCGCCTGGTCGAGCGTCCGGCCGCGCGGCGTCATCGCCAGCACCGGCCGCCCCGCCGGCACGCTGTCCAGCGCCGCGCCCAGCACATCCGCCCGCATCACCATCCCCGCCCCGCCGCCCGCCGGCGTATGGTCCACCGAACGATGCTTGTCGGTCGCGAAATCGCGGATCTGGACGGCGTCGAGGCTCCACAGCCCCTCGCGCAGCGCGCGGCCCGCAAGAGAAATGCCGAGCGGCCCGGGAAACATCTCGGGATAAAGCGTTAGGACGGTTGCGGCGAAGGCCATAAGGGCCTTTCCCCTGCTCGGGATAGATTGGCAAGATGGACGACTGCATCATCATCGGCGCCGGCCCCGCCGGCCTCACCGCGGCGATCTATCTCGCGCGCTATCACCTCAAGATCCGCATGTTCGACTCCGGCAATAGCCGCTGCGCAATGATCCCCTGCACGCACAACCATGCCGGCTACCCGAACGGCATTTCGGGCAAGGAACTTCTCGCGCGGATGCTCGAGCAGGCCGAGAAATATGGCGCCACCCGCGATCTGGCCGAAGTCACCGGGCTGCACGTCGCCGAGGAAGGGTTTGTAGTGCGCGTCGGTGATCGCACCTATCCCGCCCGCTCGATCCTGCTCGCGACAGGCGTCGTAAACCATCGCCCTGACATGCCCGACTCGCTCCACAACGAAGCGCTCCAGCGCGGGCTGCTGCGCTATTGCCCGGTCTGCGACGGCTATGAAGTCACCGACAAGCGCGTCGGCGTGGTCGGCACCGGCGATCACGGCATGCGGGAGGCGCTGTTCATTCGCGGCTTCACCGCCGACGTGACGCTGATCGCCCCGGGCGCCGCGCACGAGCTTCCCGAAAGCTGCCAGAAGGCGCTCGACGACGCCGGCATCGCCCATATCGACGGCCCCTGCGGCGATTTCCGTATCGAAGGCGACCAGATCAGCACCGGCACCGCCAAGGGGCGCATGGCGTTCGACAGCATCTATCCCGCGCTGGGTTCGCGGATCCGCTCCCGCCTTGCTGTTCAGGCCGGCGCGCGGGCGGCCGAGGACGGCTGCCTCGAAGTCGACGACCATCAGCGCACCTCCGTCCCCGGCCTCTTCGCCGCGGGCGACGTCGCCAAGGGTCTCGACCAGATCAGTCACGCGATGGGCGAAGCGGGCGTTGCCGCCACCACGATTCGCAACATGCTCAACGAAGAACGTCCGATCCGTCGCTAGGTCGAGGTGCGCCGGAAGGCTCGATACCGCCCCGCAGGCGGGCCACCTAGACGATGAAATCGCGGGCAATCACCATCCGCTCGCCGTCCCATTCGGGCACCGCTTCGGGACGCATCGGCACCATGAAGCGCTTGCCGTCGGGCCGCTCTATCTCGATCACGTCACCCGCACCGAAATTGTCGATCGCGATCACCGCTCCCAGTGCCTCGCCCGCGTCGGAGACGGCGGGCAGGCCCAGCAGGTCGACATGATAATATTCCCCCTCCGCCAGCGGCGGCAGCGAAGAGCGAGGCACCGTCAGCGCGGTGCCGCGCAGGGCCTCCGCCGCGTTGCGGTCGGTGACCTCGACAAAGCGCGCGATCGCGCCGTTTGAGCCTGGGCGCAGGCTCTTGAGCGTTAACGCGCCTTGGTTAAAGCTTGTGTGGTCGGAAAGGTCGTCCGCAAAGACCTTGAGCCGAACCTCGCCGCCAATGCCATGCGCACCGATCACGGCGGCCAGAGTGACCGGTTTGTCTGTCATAACGCCCTCCTCAATCGCCATCCCGGCTTTCCCCGGAATGGCGGAGCAGAGGACCATCGGTCTCACCCCTCGGGCGAACCCGGAAGCTTGGGCGCGGCATCGTCATTGCCTTCGGCAGGCTCATCGTTGGAAACGCCGGCGGGGTTGGTCTGGGTATCACCCGGTTCCTCGCGGTCGGTCGAATCGGGGCCGGTGGGCGGTTGGCTGGCCATCATGCGCTCCTTTGGACATTGCGGTCCGGGGGGAACGCATGATGGCCACCAAATGCCTCAGCCTTCGGCCTTTTCTTCGGCAGCCGGCGCGTCGGTCGGCGGGGTCTCTTCCGAAACCGCCTCGGCGACCTGGGTGGCCTCCGGGGTGGGCTCTTCGGTGGCCGCTTCGATTTCGGCTGCCATCACCGCCTCGGTCTCTTCGTTCGAACCCTCGGCAGGTGCCTCCTCGGCAACGGGCTCGGGCGCAGGTGCTGCGGCTGCCTCGGCAGCGGCTTCCTCTGCAGCCTTGGCCTTCTCGGCACGCTCTTCGGCGCGCTCGACGGCCTTCTCGCCGGGCTTGCCCTTGTTCGGGTTGCTGCGCGCGGCGCGCTCCTTGACGCCGGTGACGTCGAGGAAACGGGCGACACGGTCGGTCGGCTGCGCGCCGACGCTCAGCCAATGCTTCGCACGATCGGTGTCGAGGATGATGCGCTTCTCGTCTTCCTTGGCGAGCAGCGGATTATAGGTGCCGATCTTCTCGATGAACTTGCCGTCGCGTGGGCTGCGGGCGTCCGCGATCACGATCCGGTAATAGGGGCGCTTCTTGGAGCCGCCGCGCGAAAGACGCATAGAGAGAGCCATTAATTTTCCTTCTGTTTATCGTCATCCCAGCGAACTGGGGCTTTTTGGTTGATGTTCTGCCTCACGAGACCCAGCGTTCGCTGTGATGACGGGGGGCGCTATTTCTTCTTGAGCAGATTCTCGAGCCCCGCGGGCAGATTGGGCCCACCGGGGAGTCCCGGCAGGCTTCCGCCCATCTTGCCCATCATGTCGCCCAGCTCGGCGCCGCCCAGCGCGTTGCCGACGCCGCCCATGCCGCCGCCGGGGCCACCCTTGCCGAGCATCCCCAGCATGCCCTTCAATCCACCCATCTTCTTCAGCCGCTTCATCGCGGTCTGCATTTCCTGATGCATCTTGAGCAATTTGTTGACGTCCTGAACGGTCACGCCGCTGCCCTTGGCGACGCGGATCTTGCGCTTGGCGTTGAGCAGTTCGGGCCTCGACCGTTCCTTGGGCGTCATCGATCCGATCATCGCGTCCATCCGGAGCAATATCTTCTCGTCGACCGCGCCGCCGGCCATCGCCGGCTGCGCCTTTTTCATGCCGGGGATCATGCCGGCAAGCGCGCCGATGCCGCCCATCCGGCGCATCTGCGCCAGCTGGCTGCGCAGGTCGTTCATGTCGAACTGGCCCTTGGCGAGCCGGTTCGCCATCCGCTCGGCGTCTTCTTCGTTGACCGCCTCGGCCGCGCGCTCGACCAGGCTGACGACGTCGCCCATGCCCAGGATGCGGCCCGCAACCCGCTTGGGATGGAAGGGCTCGATCGCGTCGAGCTTCTCGCCCATGCCCGCAAACTTGATCGGCTTGCCGGTGACCGCGCGCATCGAGAGCGCAGCGCCGCCGCGCGCATCGCCGTCCATCCGCGTCAGGATCACGCCGGTCAGCGGCACCTGGTCGGAGAAGTTCTTTGCGACGTTAACCGCGTCCTGGCCGGTCAGCGAGTCGACCACGAGCAGGATTTCGGCAGGCCTCGCGATGTCGGCCACGGCCTTCATCTCGTCCATCAGCGCCTGATCGACGTGGAGACGGCCCGCGGTATCAAGCATCAGGACGTCGAAGCCCTGGAGCTTCGCCGACTGGAGCGCGCGGCGGGCGATATCGACCGGCTGCTGCCCCGCCAGGATCGGCAGCGTCGCCGTATCGGTCTGGGTGCCGAGCACCGCCAGCTGCTCCTGCGCGTTCGGCCGGTTGACGTCGAGCGACGCCATCAGGACCTTCTTGCCCTGGCTCTTGGCCAGCAGCTTGGCGAGCTTGGCGGTCGTCGTGGTCTTGCCCGAGCCCTGGAGGCCGACGAGCATGATCACCGCGGGCGGCGTGACCGCGATCTCGAGCTCGGACGTGTCCGAGCCCAGCATCTCGACCAACGCGTCGTGGACGATCTTCACCACCTGCTGGCCCGGCGTCACCGAACGCAGCACCTGGTGGCCAACGGCCTGTTCGGTCACCTTGTCGACGAAGTCGCGCGCCACCGGAAGCGCGACATCGGCCTCCAGCAGTGCGATCCGCACTTCGCGCATCGCGGTGCGGACATCGGCTTCGTTGAGCGCGCCGCGGCCCCGCAGTCGCTCGAAGACGCCGCCTAGCCGATCGCTCAGACTTTCGAACATGGGACCAACATCACTCCAAAATCGGCACCGAATCCGCCAAACGCAAAACGAGCCGGCGGACGAAACCTCGTCGGCCGGCGTCACCGCATGGGTGGCATCGCTTCACGCTCCAAGGGAACGGTCGGGCCGGCACATAGCGGGCAAAGCGCTTTCGCGCAACCTCACGTCGGGCCGTGAAGATAACCTTTCGGAAAGGTCCGGATTTAACCCGATCTACATTCTAGCCGTGCCAGAACCCGCCAATTACCAACAAGGGGCACGTGCCGGCAATGCAGCTGGATCAGGAAGAAGAAAAGAAGCAGGCGGACGCACCGCGCCCCAGCCTGCTGACCGGCGCGATCAGCGTCGCGGCAATCCTGCTCTTCGTCGGCACCGGCAGTTCGGTGCTTTCGAAGACGCTCCAGCACTATTTCGAAGGCGGCGCGCCGGCCGATCGCACCCTCGTCATCGCCTTGCTGCTCAACGTCGCGCTGATCCTCTTCGGGTGGCGCCGCCACGCCGCGCTCAGCCAGGAAGTACAGATCCGAGCGGCCGCCGAGGAGCGCGCCCAGCATCTCGCCAGCCGCGATCCGCTCACCGGATTCCTCAACCGCCGCAGCCTGGCCGAGGAAGGCGCGGCGATGTTCGTCCGCGCCCAGCGCCGCCGCAAGGGCATGGCGCTGATGATGCTCGATCTCGACCATTTCAAGACGATCAACGACATGCACGGCCATGCCGTTGGCGATGCCCTGCTTCGCGCGGTCGCGCGCGAAATCGCGCATGTAATGCCGCCGATTGCGCTCACTGCGCGACTGGGCGGCGACGAATTCGCCTGTGGCTTCATGTTCGATCCCGCCGAGCCCGGCACCGTCGAGCGGATCGCCGAGAAGCTGGTCAGCCGCATGGCGCAGCCGTTCGAGGCCGAAGGGCTCCGGCTCCACATCAGTTGCTCGCTCGGCATCTCCCGCTCGGATTTCGACTGCGCCAGCATAGACGCACTGATGCGCTCCTCCGACATCGCGATGTACGCCGCCAAGAAATCGGGTCGCAATCGCTATGCCTGGTTCGATCAGTCGATGGAGCGCGAGCTTCAGGTCCGCAACGAACTCGAAAGCGGCCTGCGCCTCGCCATTCCGCGTCAGGAGATCGTCCCTTATTTCGAGCAGCAGGTCGATCTTTCGACCGGCCGCCTCCACGGCTTCGAAGTGCTCGCGCGCTGGGAGCATCCCACACGCGGCCTGATCGCACCCGATCTGTTCATCCCGATTGCCGAGGAAACCGGCATGATCGCCGAGTTGTCGCTGTCGATCATGCGCCAGGCCTTCATGGCGGCGCGAGACTGGGACCAGGGCCTGTCGATCTCGATCAACATCTCACCCTCGCAGCTGCGCGACGCCTGGCTCGCGCAGAAGATCATCAAGGTCCTCACCGAAACAGGCTTTCCCGCCAGCCGGCTCGAGATCGAGATCACCGAAAGCTCGCTGTTCGACAATCTGCCGCTCGCCCAGTCGATCGTCGGCAGCCTCAAGAATCAGGGCGTCCGGCTTGCGCTCGACGATTTCGGGACCGGCTATTCGTCGCTCGCGCATCTGCGCGCATTGCCGTTCGATCGGATCAAGATCGACAAGAGCTTCATCATGTCGCTCAACGAGAGCGCCGATTCTGCCGCGATCGTCAACGCGATCATATCGCTCGGCGAAAGCCTCAACCTGCCGATCACCGCCGAAGGCGTCGAGGATGCCGCGATCGAGGAGCGGCTGCGCGCGCTCGGCTGTTCTAAGTCGCAAGGCTGGCTCTATGGCCGCCCGCTCTCGGTAACTGCCGCACGGCGCCTGCTTGCCGAGCGTCGCCTCCTCCAGAATTCCGCGCCCGCGCCCGCCGCCCTCGTCCCGGATGCTGCTACCAGCCAACGCCTGGTTGGCTGAGATAGTCCTTCTCGGCCGCGGTTGATTGCCGGCCGAGCGCCTCGTTGCGCGTCGGGAAGCGGCCGAAGCGCTCGATCACTTGGAAATGCTCGCGCGCGAACGCCTGCACCTTCTCATCGCCGAGCAGCGCAAACTTCGCCAGCGAGAGCGCCTGGCATTCGATATCCTCGGCATGCATCAGCGGCATGTAGAGAAATTGCGCCTGCTCACGCGAAAGCCCTTCGTCCCAGCCCTTGTCGATCGCCTGCAGCGTCAGTTCGCGGGCAAGCGCATCGGCGGCAAAGGCCTCGCTTGAGCGGCGGTGAATATTGCGGCTGAATTGGTCGAGCAGCAGGATCGCCGCCAGTAGCGTCCGCCGATCCTCGCGCCACCCGGCCGCATCGTTCGCCAGCACCTCCTCCCGCAGTGTAGCGAAGCGGTCGCGAATCTCCTGGTCGACTCCGCTCGCTCTGGAAAACCATTGTTCGGGCATGAGCATGTCGAACCAGAAGGCGAGCACCCGCTCCGCCTCCGCGTGGACATCGCTCCCCGGGGTCCCTAGATCGTCGCGCAATGGCATCCCCTCATATCATCTCTCTCGGCTGCCGCTTGAACCTCGCGGAGAGCGAGACGATCCGTGCCTTGCTGCCGGGCCGTGACACGATCGTGGTGAACAGCTGCGCGGTGACCAATGAAGCGGTCAAGCAGACCCGCCAGGCGATCCGCCGCGCCCGCCGCGAGCGCCCGCACGCGCAGCTGGTGGTCACGGGATGCGCCGCGCAGATCGATCCCGCCGCCTTCGCCTCGATGCCCGAGGTCGATCGCGTCGTCGGCAATGCCGAGAAGCTGCGCCCCGCCGCCTGGGCGTCGGCCGAGCCGGTGCTTGTCCAGGACATCATGGCGGTCCGCGATACCGCGCCGCACCTGGCCGCCAGCTTCTCCACCCACGCCCGCGCCTTCGTCGAGGTCCAGAATGGCTGCGACCATCGCTGCACCTTCTGCGCGATTCCCCAGGGCCGCGGCAACAGCCGCTCGGTCCCCGCCGGCGCGGTGATCGATCGCATCGCCCAGTTGGCGGAAAGCCATGCCGAGATCGTCCTGACCGGGGTCGATCTCACCAGCTACGGCCCCGATCTCCCCGGCGCGCCCACGCTTGGCCAGCTGGTCGAGCGCATCCTGACGCATGTGCCCCGACTCCAGCGCCTCCGCCTCTCCTCGCTCGACGGCATCGAGATCGACGACCGCCTGTTCGCGCTCCTCACGCAAGAATCGCGGCTGATGCCCCACGTCCATTTGTCGCTCCAGGCGGGCGACGACATGATCCTCAAGCGCATGAAGCGCCGCCACAGCCGCGCCGAGAGCGTCGCTTTGATCCAGCGCCTCAAGACGGCGCGCCCCGAAATCGCGATCGGCGCCGATCTGATCGCCGGTTTCCCGACCGAGACCGAGGCGATGTTCGGCAACACCCTGGCTCTCCTCGACGATTGCGATATCGTGCACCCCCACATCTTCCCCTATAGCCCCCGCGCCGGCACGCCTGCATCGCGGATGCCGCTGGTCGAACCCGAAGTGGTGAAGGCCCGCGCGGCACGGTTGCGCGCGGCGGCGGCGCTTCGCCGCTCGCGATGGCTGGAAGCCCTGGTAGGCAGCGTGCAGGACATTCTCGTCGAGCGCCCAGGCGACCGGGGCCATGCTGGCAATTTCGCCGAAGTTCATTTTCCAGAACAAGAGGTTGGTTCGATCGTGCAGGTCCAGATTGGCAGCGTAGCCGACGGCGCGCTGGTCGCGTCCCCCGTCCGTCCCCCCCGCGACCTGAGTATCCACGCATGAGCACCAACCCCTCCTGGCACGATCGCCTGCTCGGCGGCTTCAAGCGCACCTCGGATCGGCTGCTCGGCAACCTTGCCGGCCTCTCGGGCGCGCGGCTCGACGACGCCACGCTCGACGAAATCGAGGAAGCGCTGATCGCCTCCGATCTCGGCCCCGCGACGGCGGCAAAGGTCCGTGCCCGCCTTGCCGAGGGGCAATATGAGCGCAACATGGAGGAACTCGGCATCCGCCTGGTGGTGGCCGAGGAAGTCGCCAAGGTGCTTGAGCCCGTCGCCCGGAAACTGGAGATCGAGGCCTTTCCCCGCCCGCAGGTGATCCTCGTCATCGGCGTCAACGGCAGCGGCAAGACCACCACGATCGCCAAGCTGGCGAACCTGCTGGTCGAGCAGGATTATGGCGTGATGCTCGCCGCCGGCGACACCTTCCGCGCCGCCGCGATCGGCCAGCTGCGCACATGGGCCGATCGCATCGGCGTACCGATCGTCAGCGGGCCGGAGGGCGGCGACGCCGCCGGCATCGTCTTCGAAGCGGTCAAGCAGGCGACCGACAAGGGCATCGACGTCCTCATCGTCGATACCGCCGGCCGCCTCCAGAACAAGCGCGAGCTGATGGACGAGCTCGGCAAGATCCGTCGCGTGCTGGGCCGCATCAATCCCGCCTCCCCGCACGACGTGGTCCTCGTGCTCGACGCCACCACCGGCCAGAACGCACTCAACCAGATCGAAGTCTTCAAGGAAGTCGCCGGAGTCACCGGCCTCGTGATGACCAAATTGGACGGCACCGCCCGCGGCGGCGTCCTCGTCGCGGCCGCGGAGAAATACGGCCTCCCCATCCACGCGATCGGGGTCGGCGAGAAAGTCGACGATCTGCGCCCCTTCGATGCGAACGAGGTTGCGCGGATCATCGCCGGCGTGGGAGAGCTGACCAATGGCTGAAACCACCAAACCCGCCCTTCCCCCGGGCTTGCGCATGCTGATCGATTTCGGCCCGCTCGCGGTCTTCTTCGCAGTCAACAGCCTCGCCGGTGGCCCCGAGTTCGGTCGTATCTTCGCGGCGACTTCGGCGTTCATGATCGCGATGGGCGCGGCGATGGCGCTTTCCTATTGGAAGGTCCGGCACATTTCGCCGATGCTGTGGATCTCGGGTGCGCTGGTGCTCGTATTCGGCGGCCTGACCCTCTATTTCCACGATCGAAGCTTCATCCAGATTAAGCCGACGATCGTCTATTCGATGTTCGCGGTCGTGCTGGCTTATGGGCTGGCGACCGGCAAGCCGCTACTCCAGATGCTGCTCGAAAGCGCCTATCCCGGCCTCTCGGCCAAGGGCTGGCGAATCCTGACGATCAACTGGGCCGGCTTTTTCATCGCGATGGCGCTGCTCAACGAAGTCATGCGCCAGGTCTTGAGCTGGGACCAATGGGTGACCTTCAAGACCTGGGCGGTAATCCCGCTCACTTTGGTCTTCGCGATGCTCAACATCCCGATGCTGATGCGCCACGGGCTTCAGCTGGAGAAGCCAACCGACGCGCCGCTGCCGCCGGAGGGCTGATCCCCTTCCGACGCCTACGGCAAGGGCGCGAGGTCCGGCGGCACGAAGTCGCGGCGCGCGGGCACCGAGAAGAGCAGTTCGGGACTGTAGAAGCCCAGCGGCCAGTCGCGTCGCCCGATCGGCGATTCCAGCAATGCGTTGACCCGTTCGGCGAGCCCGCCGCCGGTATAGGCGCGCAGGAACAGCTTCACGCCTGCCAGATAGGCGCGCGTGATCGTATCGTGATAGCCGCCGCTATCGTCATTCACCCCGCCGACGCTCTCGTTGAAGCGCGAGATGATTCCGGCGATCTCCACGTCCACGTCAACGTCGGGCCGCTCGCGCAGCAGATAGAGACAGGCGGCGAGATGCGCCTCATGGGTCCAGTCTTCGCGGGGCAGCGCGCAGGCGAGCAGGCCTTCGCCGAGCCGGATTATCTCTGCGTCGGATGCGAACAGGCGGGGAGCGTGGATCGGCATTGGATAGGCATAGTAACGGCCTGGCATAGGGACGGGCAAGTCGGGGACCAACTTACCCCCCTCTCTGAAAGGGAGGGGCTGGGGGTGCGTGTTCGCGTCTGCGCACCTTAAGGACTTCTCGTACCGCGCAAGACGACGGCGTATCGATGCTAGGCCAGCACCGTCGTCCGCGGTCCGGCTTGTCGCACGCCCTCGTCCACCTCGCCTTCGAACTGCGCGAAATTCTCCACGAACTGGTCGACCAGCTTCGCCGCGGTCGCGTCATAGGCGGCCTTGTCCGCCCACGCCTCGCGCGGATCGAGCATCGCCGGATCGACCCCGGCCACCTCCACGGGCACAATGAAGCCGAAATTGGGGTCGCGCCGGAAATCGGCGTCGTTGAGGCTGCCGTCCAGCGCCGCGTTGAGCAATGCGCGGGTCGCCTTGATCGGCATCCGGCTGATGCCCTTCTGAGTCGCCATGCCGCCGGTCCAGCCGGTATTGACCAGCCAGCAATCGACACCGCCCTTGGCGATCCGCGACTTGAGCAGATTGCCGTAAACCGAGGGATGCCGCGGCATGAACGGTGCGCCGAAACAGGTGGAGAAGGTCGCCTCGGGCTCGGTCACGCCGATCTCGGTCCCCGCCACGCGCGCGGTGTAGCCCGACAGGAAGTGATACATTGCCTGGTCGGGCGTCAGCTTGGCGATCGGCGGCAGCACGCCATAGGCATCGGCGGTCAGGAAGATGATATTGGTCGGGACCGGCCCGAGATTGTCGCGCGAGGCATTGGGGATGAAGTCGATCGGATAGGAGCCGCGGCTATTCTCGGCGAGGCTGTTGTCGTCGAAATCGAGCTCGCGCGTATCGGGGTCCATCACGACATTTTCGAGCACGGTGCCGAAGCGTCGCGTGGTCGCGAAGATCTCGGGCTCCGCCTCGGCCGAGAGGCGGATCATCTTGGCGTAGCAGCCGCCTTCGAAGTTGAAGACGGCCGTGTCCGACCAGCCATGCTCGTCATCGCCGATCAGCGTTCGGCTGGCGTCGGCCGAGAGCGTGGTCTTGCCGGTGCCCGACAGGCCGAAAAAGACCGCGGTGTCGCCATTCGGGCCGATATTGGCCGAGCAATGCATCGGCATGATGCCGTCCTGCGGCAACAGATAGTTGAGTAGCCCGAACACGCTCTTCTTCATTTCGCCAGCATAAGCGGTGCCGCCGATCAGGATCATTTTCTCCGTGAAGTTGACTGCAATCACGGTTTCGCTGCGGCAGCCATGACGCTCGGGATCGGCGCGGAAGCTGGGCAGGTCGATGATCGTATATGCGGGCACGAAATCTGCCAGCGCTTCAGCACCCGGTCGCACCAGCAACGTGCGGATGAACATGCTGTGCCACGCCAGCTCGTTGATCACGCGCACCTGAACGCGATGCTCCGCTTGCGAGCCGCCGAACAGATCCTGGACGTATAGCGTATCGCGCTGCGCGATCTCGGCGAGGAAATCAGCCTTTAGCGCGGCGAAATGTTCGGGCGACATGCCCTTGTTGACCTTGCCCCACCAGACGCTTGGCTCGGTCTCGGCATCGCGAACGATATATTTGTCCTTGGCCGATCGCCCGGTATGCTTGCCGGTGCTGACCACCAGCGCGCCGTGGCGCGATAGCTTGCCCTCGCCGCGCCGGACGGCATGCTCCACCAGCTGCGGCGCCTCGAGGTTCCAGAATAGCTGCGCGCTCGTCCCGATGCCCTGCGCATCGAGACCGTGACGCGAAATCCGCGTGTCCAAGGCCATACCCTCCAAAAGTCGCGGGCCTCATTTTCGGCGGGCCCGCTATATCGTGTAACAATGCGCATGGAGGCCCGCGGAAATCGCGTCAATCTAGGTAAGCGGTGTCAGGCGATTGACCGTTGTCCGATTTGGTTTAACCCCCTCAGTCGATGCCTTGCAGTTCCCCTCTCTTCGCATGACCGCCACGATCGCGCTGGTCGACGACGACCGCAATATCCTGACCTCGGTCTCGATCGCGCTCCAGGCCGAAGGGTTTCTGACCCGCGTGTATTCCGATGGCGAAAGTGCGTTGAAGGCGCTGATCGAAAATCCGCCCGATCTCGCCGTACTCGATATCAAAATGCCTCGCCTCGACGGGCTCGAGTTGCTCCGCCGCCTGCGCGAGAAGAGCGCGATCCCGGTCATATTCCTGACGTCGAAGGATGACGAGCTCGACGAGGCGCTTGGGCTAGCAATGGGCGCCGACGACTATATCGCCAAGCCGTTCAGCCAGCGGCTGCTGATCGCTCGCATCCGCGCGATTCTGCGGCGAACCGAAGTGCCCCATCCGAGCGTCGAGGGCGGCGAAGTCGCGCCTGCCGAGAGTTTGGAGCGCGGGCGGCTCACCATGGACCCTGCCCGCCATCGGGTGACCTGGGGTGGCGTCAACGTAACGCTGACCGTCACCGAATTTCTGATCCTGGAGACGCTGGCGCAGCGCCCGGGCATCGTGAAGACTCGCAACCAGCTGATGGACGCGGCCTATCAGGATGATATCTACGTCGACGATCGCACGATCGACAGCCACATCAAGCGCGTCCGCCGGAAATTCCGGCAGGTCGATCCCGAGTTCGATGCTATCGAAACCCTCTATGGCGCCGGTTATCGCTTCTCCGACGAATGAAGAGCCCGATCTGGCGCTCAAATGGTCGAACCGCGTCAGCCTCACGCCGCGGATCCTGGCGGTCAACATCTTCGCGCTGGCGCTGCTCGCGGGCGGATTCTTCTACCTCGATTCCTATCGCAGCCGGATCGTCGACAGCCGCGTCGAGCAGGCGACCCGCGAGGTACGACTGATCGCCCAGGCAATCGCCTCCGCCACCCCGGAGCGGCGGGACCTGCTGGTGCTCAGTCTCGCGCGCGACACCGGCAGCCGTATCCGCCTCTATACCGAGAGCGGCGAGTTGATGGCCGACAGTCAGAAACTTGGGCTCCGGACCCTCGTGCTGCGCGACCCGGACAAGGATCCCTGGGGGCAGGCCACTGCCCGCTTTCTGGACGCGGTGATAGACACAGTCGTCGGCGCCGACCGGGCGCCGCTCTATCGCGAGCTTCCACCAGACAAGGGGCTGGATTGGCCCGACGTGAACACGGCGCGATCGACCCACGGCACTCCCGCTACCGTCTGGCGTGCGCCCGATCGTACCCCGGTGATCACTGCCGCTGCCCCGATAACCCAGCTCGGCGTGGTCATGACTACCGTCAACGCGCGCGACATCACCGAGACGGTGCGAGTTGAGCGCTATCGACTCGGCGTGGTGCTGCTGATCGTCAGCATCGCCTCGATCCTTCTTTCGCTGTTTCTTGCGCGCACGATAGTCCGACCCTTGCGCCGGCTCGCGCGCGCCGCAGTCCGGGTGCGGCTAGGCCGCGCCCGCGAAGTTGTGGTCCCTCGCCTTCCCGACCGGCATGATGAGATCGGAATGCTGGCCCGCGCGCTGTCCGACATGAGCCAGGCCCTACGCGCGCGTATCGACGCGACCGAAAGCTTCGCCGCCGACGTCACCCACGAGCTCAAGAACCCTCTCGCCTCTCTCCGCTCCGCGGTCGAGGGGCTGACTCACGTCAAGGACCCAGTCCTGCAGGAACGTCTCCTCGCCATCGTCCGCGACGACGTTCACCGCCTCGATCGGCTCATTACCGACATATCCGAGGCATCGCGCCTCGACGCACAGCTCAGCCGGGCGACCTTCGAGAAGATAGACATAGGCGAGATGATCGCCGCGCTCCTCGCCCAGCGCGAAGCGCGTGGGCTTCCCCATGGAATCCGAATCCATTTCGATCGCCCTGATCGCCGTCCGCTTAACGTCCTCGGTGAAGGCGCGCGGCTCGAGCGAGTGTTCGAGAATCTGATCGACAACGCCTTGTCTTTCTCTCCCGACCGTGGGCTCGTGACGCTCGTAGCCTCCAGCGACGGCGACATGCTCACGATATGCGTCGAGGATGAGGGGCCTGGAGTCCCCGAGGAAGCGCGTGACGCGGTCTTCCGACGTTTCCACTCGGTGCGCCCCGAAAGCGAGGCGTTCGGCCAGCATTCCGGACTTGGACTTGCCATCGCGCGCACGATTGTCGAAGGCCATCAGGGAAGCATCGTGGTGAAGTCCCGAGGGAATCAGGTGAACGGAGCGCAGTTCGTGGTGCGGTTGCCTTTGGTGGAACGCGATCGATGAGCCGGCTAAGTCCCAAGCATATCCTGCTGGTGACCGGGATGTCCGGCGCGGGGAAATCGACGGTCCTGCGGACGCTCGAAGATCTAGGCTGGGAAGTCGTCGATAATCTCCCACTCTTGCTGCTCCACAGCCTGCTCGACACTGCGCCCGGCGAAGGCGCCGACGGCGACGCCAGGCCCTTGGCGCTCGGCATAGGCACCCAGACCCGCGGTTTCGACGCAGAAAGCATCGTGCGGCGCATCAAGAAAATGCGCGAGGAGGAGGGCCATGAGATCGGCACCCTTTTCCTCGAATGTGCCGGCTCGGAACTGGAACGCCGCTATTCGGAAACTCGGCGCCGCCACCCTCTGGCGCAGGACCGTCCGGCCAGCGACGGCATTGCCCGCGAGCGCGAGCTGCTGATGCCGCTGCGCGAATGGTCGAACCGGCTGATCGACACCACCAACCTTTCGTCGAACGAACTCGCCCAACAAATCCGCTCGACCTTTTCGGGCGAGGGATCGGGCGACACGGTGCTCACGATCACCTCGTTCGGCTTCGCACGCGGCTTGCCCCGCGACGCCGATCTGGTGTTCGACATGCGCTTCCTGCGCAATCCGCATTGGGTCGAGCTATTGCGCCCGGGGACCGGCCGCGACCCGCAAGTCTCCGAATATATTGCCGAGGATCCCGCTTACGGACAGGCGATGGCACAGATAGAGTCGCTGCTGCGACTGCTCCTTCCTCGCTATCAGGCTGAAGGAAAAGCATATGTCACTGTCGCATTTGGCTGTACGGGCGGACGACACCGCTCGGTCCATGTCGCCGAACGGATGGCGCGGCGGTTGCGCGAGGACGGATTTTCGCCCACGGTATCGCACCGCGATTTGAAGACCGCGCCGCAGGACTCGCTGGAAGGGGCCCCGGTGACCATATGAAGGGGCGGAGTTGCAAATGATCGGTTTGGTGCTCGTGACGCACGGACGGCTCGCCGAAGAGTTCGTGGTCGCGATGGAGCATGTCGTGGGCCAGCAGGAGCGGATCGAATCGATCAGCATCGGCCCCGACGATGACATGGAAAGTCGCCGCGCCGACATTGCCGCGGCGATCGCGCGCGTCGACGAAGGCCGCGGGGTGATCGTGCTCAGCGACCTGTTCGGCGGTACCCCTTCGAACCTGGCCATCTCGCTGATGGAAGCGGGGCGGATCGAAGTGATTGCGGGGATCAACCTGCCCATGCTGATCCGCCTTGGCAGCGCGCGCAGGACGATGAAGGTCACCGATGCGGTGGCGGCTGCAAGGGACGCTGGCCGCAAATATATCACAATCGCGTCCGAAGTACTGGGAGAGGCGGCTGCGTGAGCCGCTCGACGCGCACCGTCACGATCGAGAATCGGCGAGGGCTGCACGCCCGCGCGAGCATGGCGTTCGTCACTCTCGCCAGCGGCCATAGCGTTGAGCTCACCGTCGAAAAGGACGGTTCGAGTGCATCGGGTACGTCTATCTTGGACCTGATGATGCTGGGCGCCGCCAAGGGCGACTGCATCACGATCAGCGCCGAGGGCGACGGGGCCGAAGAGGCGGTGCAGGCGCTGGCCGAGCTGGTCGAGGCGCGCTTCGGCGAAGACTGATGCCGCGCGAGATCACTGCCTTTTCCAACCCGCTGATCAAGCGCGTCAGGCTGCTGCGCGACAAGAAGCATCGCCGCGACGAGGGGCTGTTCCTGGCCGAAGGCCTGCGCATTCTCACCGAGGCGCGCGAGGCGGGGCGGCTGCCCGAGTTTCTGTTTTTCGCGGGCGACAGCGGTAGCCATCCGTTGGTCGAGGCGCTGGTCGAGGCGACCGAGGCGGCGGGCGGCGAGGCGATCGAGACCAACGCCGACATCCTTTCCAAGCTTTCGGGCAAGGATAATCCCGGCGCGGTGGTGGGGGTCTATCCGGAGTTCGAGACGAAGCTCATAGACCTGGACCGCGCCAGTGCGCCGATCTGGCTCGTCGCCGAGCGGCTGCGTGATCCGGGCAACCTGGGCACGATTTTGCGGACGGGCGACGCGATCGGGGCGGGCGGGTTGATCCTGGTTGACGAGTGCGTCGATCCCTTTTCGGTGGAGGCGGTGCGGGCGAGTATGGGAGCGCTGTTCACGGTGCCGGTGGCGCGGGCGCCTTGGGCGGAATTTGCGACCTGGCTTCGTTCGGGGCCGGGGCAGTTGGTGGGGCTCAGCCTCGATACCGAGGTCGACTATCAGGCCGCCGACTATGCGACGCCTACGTTCCTGCTTACGGGCAACGAGGCGCAGGGGATGCCCGATTACATGGCCGCGGCGTGCGACCTGCTGGTCAAGATCCCGATGCTCGGCAAGGCCGACAGCCTCAACGCGGCGGTGGCCACCGCGGTGATGGCCTATGAGGTGCTCAACCAGCAACGCCGGGCTTAGATTCCCACTTTTCGCGTGTTTTGTGACATAAAATTGCGCACTTTGGTCTCGGTTTGGCGCGGAATGCGACGCTTTTGGATGCTCTCACAGGAAATCCTACTGCGCAAGCCGACCGTCAGGGATAGTCCGCCGCCACGAAGAACAGCCCGTCCGACGGCGCATTGAAACCCAGGGCGGCACGATCGCGTGCCTCCAGCGCCGAGCGCATGTCGGCGGAGGTCCACTTCCCCTGCCCCACCAGCGCCAGGCACCCCACCATCGAGCGCACCTGGTGATGCAGGAAGGACCGCGCCGAGGCCCGCACCACGATCCGGTCGCCTTCCCGCGTCACATCGAGCCGATCGAGCGTTCGCAACGGGCTGTCCGCCTGGCAATGGGCGGAGCGGAAGGTGGTGAAATCGTGCCGCCCGACCAGCTGCTGCGCGCCCGCCTGCATCGCGGCTTCGTCGAGCTCGGCGGCGATCCGCCACGCCAGCCCCGCCTCCCAGGTGAGCGGCGCACGGCGCTGGACGATGCGATATTCGTAATGGCGGCCGAGGCACGAGAAGCGCGAATGCCAATCGTCGGGCACCGCGACGCAATCGAGGACCGCCACCGGATGCGGCCGCACCCGCGCGTTCAACGCCTCCATCAGCCGGAACGGCGTGATCGCGCGCGCGATGTCGAGATGCGCGCGCATGCCGAGCGCATGGACCCCCGCGTCGGTGCGCCCCGCGGCATGCACCGCGGTCCGCTCGCCGGTCACCGCGAAAGCGGCGTCCTCCAGCGCCTGCTGGACGCTGGGCCCATGATCCTGCCGCTGCCAGCCCATGAAGGGGCGGCCGTCATATTCGACGGTTAGTGCGAAGCGAGTCAAAGCCGGGTGCCCGCCGGGATCGGGAAGCCGCGGAGCAGTTCGGCCGGGGTCATGACGCCACGTCCCGCGCGCTGGACGAGCGTGGGGCGGAGTGCGCCCTGGCCGCAGGCGATGGTCAGTGCGTCGTCCAGAACTACAGCATTGTCCAACCCCACGCCGTCATCCCCGCGAAGGCGGGGATCCAGAGCAATCGACGACGCCGCCTGCGACTCTGGATCCCCGCCTTCGCGGGGATGACGAATTGAGGCGGAGAGAATGGTGGCAGAGAGAACGGAGGCGGCGAGGATGCGAATCCGCTCGCCCCCGAATTCGAAGAACGCGCCGGGGTGGAACGCCCGGACCTGCCGCTCGACCTGCTCCGCCGATTGCGCAAAATCGAGCCTTAGCTCGGCCTTGTCGACTTTGGGGGCATAGGTGACGCCCGCTTCGGGCTGCGCCACCGGGGGATAGGCGTCGAGATCGGCGAGCACCTCGACCATCAGCCGTGCACCCATCGCGCTGAGCTCCGCGGCCAGTTCGCCCGCGGTCTTGCACCCCACCGGAGTGCGTCCCTCGAGCCGCACCGGGCCGGTATCGAGCCCCGCTTCCATCTGCATGATGCCGACGCCGGTCTCGGCATCGCCGGCAAGGATCGCGCGTTGCACAGGGGCGGCACCCCGCCAGCGCGGCAGCAACGAGCCGTGAACGTTTAGGCAGCCCAGCCGCGGCGCATCGAGCACCGGCACGGGCAGGATCAGTCCGTAGGCCGCGACGACGGCGACATCGGCGCCGAGCGCGGCGAAGGCATGGATCGCCTCGGGCTCCTTGCGAAAGGAGAGCGGAGTCCGCACCTCGATCCCCAGCGCCTCGGCGCGCGCCTGGACGGGCGAAGGCGCGACCTTGCCCCGATTGCCGCGCCGCGGCGGCTGGCTGTAGGCGGCGACGATCTCGTGCCCGGCGGCCACGAGTGCATCGAGCACCGGTACGGCGAAATCGGGGGTTCCCATGAAGATGATCCGCATGCTTTGCCCTTAGCCGCACTCGCCGGAGATATGCCAGTCACCCTCACCCTTCCGGCGCTGCGCGCCTCCCTCCTCTCCCAATGGGAGAGGGAGGGAGGTGATTGGCTTCCTTGCAACGCATAGCTATCTCCAACCCATGGCCTCCCCCGAAATCGAAGCCCTCACCCAGGCCCTCTCCCGCCTGCCCGGCCTTGGCCCGCGTTCGGCGCGGCGCGCGGTGTTGCACTTGCTCAAGAAGCGCGAGACTGCGCTGGATCCGCTGCTCGCCGCGCTGACCGCGGTCAGCAAGCGGCTGAGCACCTGCACGATCTGCGGCAATGTCGACACGATCGACCCCTGCGCGATCTGCGCGGATCCGCGCCGCGACGCCCGTTCGCTGTGCGTGGTGGAGGAAGTCGCCGACCTCTGGGCGCTCGATCGCTCACGGCTGTTTCCGGGCAAGTTCCATGTCCTCGGCGGGCGGCTCTCGGCGCTCGAAGGCGTACGTCCCGAGGATCTGCGCGTCGACAGCCTGGTGCGCCGCATCGCCGAGGGCGGGATCGACGAAGTCGTCCTGGCGATGAACGCCACGCTGGAGGGGCAGACCACCGCGCATTATATTGCCGAGCGGATCGAGGCTTTTCCGGTCCGAGTGACGCAGCTCGCGCATGGGCTGCCGGTGGGGGGCGAGCTCGACTATCTCGACGAGGGGACGTTGGCGCAGGCGCTTCGGGCGCGTCGGCCGGTGGCCTAGAAAGACTAACTGGTTCGCGCGGAGGCGCGAAGGCGCGAAGATTTTTTCGCGCAACGACGCCGCGGCGCGACGATGTTCGCCCCTGAGGCACCCGCCGACTTTTTGATTCGATACCGCCGGCATTGATGCCGCTGCGCGGCGATTTCGCTCAGCAGCTGCGGCACATCGTTGCGTCGTCGCGTCGTTGCGCGAACAAAGCTGTCTTCGTTGCGCCTTCGCACCTTCGCGTGAACCGAAATTGCCCAAAAGCTTGCGACAAACCCGCGGCTCCCCTAAATTCCCCCCATGGCCGTCCTGCAAATCCTAGAAGTACCCGATCCGCGCCTTCGCCTGATCTCCACCCCCGTGGACACGGTCGATGACGAGGTGCGCACTCTCGTCGCCGATATGTTCGATACGATGTATGACGCCCCCGGCATCGGGCTGGCCGCGATCCAGGTGGGCGTGCCCAAGCGGGTCGTCGTCATGGACCTGCAGGAGGAGGAAGACGAGGAGGGCAAGCCGATCCGTCAGCCCCGCGTGTTCATCAACCCCGAAATCCTCGAACCCTCCGAAGAGCTGTCGGTCTATACCGAGGGCTGCCTGTCGATCCCCGACCAGTTCGCCGATATCGAGCGCCCGGCCAGCTGCCGGGTGACGTGGCTGGATGAGAAGGGTGAGCCCCACGACGAGCGCTTCGACGGGCTGCTCGCGACGTGCATCCAGCATGAGATGGATCATCTGGAGGGGATCGTGTTCCTCGATCATATCTCGCGGCTGAAGCGCGACATGATCCTGAAGAAGCTGGCCAAGGCGCGTAAGGCTGCGGCGTAACATCGCGCCAACGAAATAGGGCGTCACCCCGGCCTTGTGCCGGGGTCCATCTCTCCGCAATCGACAGGGGAGAGGCTGCAGGGTTCAGCCCAGCCGCATGCTGGACCCCGGCACAAGGCCGGGGTGACGGAGTAGGTGTTGCCCTGACTCGCATCCCCCGTTAGGTTCGCCTTCTGTTCCCAGGAGGCGTCGTGGACCCCATTTTCATCATTCTGGCGATCGCCGCCCTGCTTGCCGGCGTCGCTCTGGGCTGGTTTCTCGGCACCCGCGGCGCCGCCCAGATGCGCGCCGAGCGCGATGCGCGCGAGGCCGATTTCAAGGCGGCGATCATCGATCTCGCCGGCGCCGAGGAGCGCGCGCGCGAAGTCGCGACGATCCGCGAGGAAGCCGCCGCCCTTCGCGACGAGCGCGATCTCGCCCGCCTCCAGCTCACCGAATTGCGGACCAAGGCCGAGGCCTTCGAGGCCCGGCTGATCGAGATGCGCGAGGCCAAGGAAGTGATGGCCGCCCAGTTCGGCGAAGTCGCCAATACATTGCTCGACAAGGCGCAGGAGAAGTTCCTCGAACGCGCCTCGGCCCGCTTCAAGGAGGCCGAGGAGGTCGCCGGGCTCAACCTTAAATCGATGCTCCAGCCGGTCAGCGAGCGCTTGCTGCGCTACGAGGAGGGCGTCGCCAAGGTCGAGGCCGAGCGACGCGACGCGTTCGGCGAGCTCAAGGGGCAGATCGAGCAGATGCGGATCGGCCAGGAAAAGGTCAGCAGCGAGGCCGCCAAGCTGGTCAATTCGCTCCGCAACGCCCCCAAGTCGCGCGGGCGCTGGGGCGAGCAGCAGCTCAAGAATGTGCTGGAGACCTGCGGCCTGTCCGAACACACCGATTTCCAGACCGAAGTGAACGCCGCAAGCGAGGATGGCGGCCGGCTGCGCCCCGATGCGATCGTCCGCGTCCCCGGCGGCCGCGCGCTCGTCATCGACGCCAAGGTCTCGCTCAACGCCTATCAGGACGCGTTCGGCGCGGTCGATGATGTCGAGCGGTTCGCCGGGCTCAAGGCGCATGCCGATTCGATGCGCGCGCACATCAACGGCCTCGGCAACAAGGCCTATTGGAACCAGTTCGAGGATGCGCCCGATTATGTGATCATGTTCGTCCCCGGCGAACATTTCCTCTCCGCCGCGCTCGAGCACGACCCGACGCTGTGGGATTTCGCCTTCGACAAGCGCGTCCTGCTATCGACCCCGACCAATCTGATCGCGATCGCCCGCACGGTCGCCGCGGTCTGGCGTCAGGAAAAGCTCGCTAAGGAAGCCCGTCAGATCGGCGAGCTGGGCAAGGAACTGTACGATCGGCTTGCCAAGGCGCTGGGCGACCTGCGCGTGGTGGGCAGCGGGCTCAACACCGCGGTCAAGAATTTCAATACCTTCGCCAGCAGCCTCGAAAATCGCGCATTGGTGAGCGCGCGCAAGCTCAAGGAGCTGAACATCGAGACGGGCGCGCGCGAGATCGAGTCGATCCCGCCGATCGAATTGCTGGCGAGCCATGCGGGGGAGCCCGATCTGCCCGAGGTGCGCGCTGCGGAATGAGCTTTCGCGCCGCGCCTATTTGCTGAACTTCGCCGCCAGCTCGACATGGGTCGACCAGCGGAACTGGCCTACCGGCTGGACCCAGTCGAGGCGGTAGCCGCCTTTGCACAGGGTCTCGGCATCACGGGCGAAGGTGTTGGGATTGCAGGAGACATAGGCGACGAGCGGGGTCTTAGCGGCGGCGATTTCGATCACCTGTTCGCGGGCTCCCGCGCGGGGCGGATCGAGGACAGCGAGGTCGAAATTGGCGAGTTCGGTGGCGGTGACCGGGCGGCGGAATAGGTCGCGGTGATCGGCGAAAATCGGGCGCTGGGCGCGGGTGCCGGCCGCCTTCAGCGACAGGATCGGATCGCGGGCGGCCTCCGCCGCGTAGACCTTGGCGTCGGCGAAGGCGAAGGTGAAGGTGCCGAGGCCGGCGAACAGGTCCGCGACGGTGCGCGCGGCGCCGCCGATTTGCTGGACCGCGGCGATCAACGCGGCCTCGCCCTCGGGCGTCGCCTGGAGGAAGTTGCCGGGGGGGAAGCCGACGGGGACGCCGGCGAGGGTAATGGTGACCGGCTCGGGCTCCCAGCGCGACGTGGGGCCGAAGCCCTCGTCCATCGCGAAGCGGGCCAGCTTGTGGCGGCTGGCGAAGGCGGTGATCGCCTCGGCGGCGGCGAGGCCCTCGGCTTCCATGCCGTCGATCAGCACGTCGCGGCCCTGATCGGCCAAAGCGAGGTGGACGTTGACGCGGCGGGTGCCGGGGAGGAGCGCGGCGAGCAGCCCGCGCAAGGGTGCGACGAGCGCGAAGAGTTCGGGCGCGAGCACCCAGCATTCGTCGAGATCGATCAGCGTGTGGCTGTTCTGCTCGGTGAAGCCCAGCCGGACCTGGCGGCCGCGGCGCTCGGCGTGGAGGGTGGCGCGGCGGCGGGTGCGCGGGGGCGAGAGGATCGGCGCGCGGATCTCGGTCTCGAGATGATGCGCGGCGAGCGCATCGCGGACGCGATCGACGATGAAGCCGCTCCACGATTCGTCGTCGAGATGCTGGAGCTGGCAGCCGCCGCATTCGGGGAAGTGGCGGCAGGGGGGGCGCTGGTGGTGCGGGCCGGGGAGGACCATGCCCTCCATCGGCACGCGGTCGCCGGGCGCGGTGAAGGGCACGTGGCGGCCGTCGGCGGTCACGCCATCGCCGCGCGCGGCGACGCGGATCACTTCATCATCGGTTACAGGCATTCGTCGATCGCTTCCGGTAGCTGGTCGATCAGCCTGTCGGCGAAGAAAGCGGGTCCCGCAAGCCGCGCGGCGCGGGCGTGGAGCCAGGCGGCGGCTTCGGCGGGGGCGGCCCCCTTCCCGCCTTGCGCGACCTGCGCCGCCACGAGTCCGGCGAGGACGTCGCCGGTGCCGGCGGTGGAGAGCCAGGGCGAGGCGCCGGCGAGGATGCGGACATCGCCGTTGGGCGCGGCGATGACGGTGTCGGCGCCCTTGTGGACGATCGTCGCGCGGACTTGCGACGCGGCGGCAAGCGTGCGCTCTATCTTGCTGCCTTCGCCGGGAAACATCCGGTCGAACTCGCCCGAATGGGGGGTCAGCCAGGTGGCGGCGGTGCGGGTGTCGAGCCACTTGGCGGCGCCGTCGCCGAGCAGGGTCAGCGCGTCGCCGTCGACGATCAGCGGCTTGTTCACCGCGAAGGCTGCGCGCAGGAAGCTTTCGGCCCTGCGATCGCGGCCGAGGCCGGGGCCGAGCACGACGGCGTCGATCCGGTCCCAGGCGAGGAACTCGGACAGATCGTCGCTGGTGCCGACGCCGCGGCGGACCAGGGCGTCGGGGGCGCTGGCCCAGGGCTCGCTGCCGGCAAGGACGACATAGCCCGCGCCGCCGGCCATCGCCGCGCGGGCGGACAGGCGCGCGGCGCCGGGCATCGCGCCTTCGATCACGGCAACGAGGCCGCGGGTATATTTGTGGCTGTGGACGTGGGGGGTGGCGAGCCTGGGGCGGGCTGCGGTGCGCCACTCGTCGGGCACCGGGATGCCGATATCGGCGAGGATCAGCTGCCCGCAGCGTTCGAGCCCGCAGTCGAGCAGGTGCGCGGGCTTGAGCGCGCCGAGCGCGATGGTGGCGTCGATGCCGCGGGGGGCGCCGAGGTCTGCGCCGGTGTCGGTCTCCAGCCCCGAGGGGAGATCGATCGACAGCGTGAAGTCGGCATTGGCGGTGAGATCGGCGAACACGGCGGCAAGGCCACGCTCGAGCGGGCGCTCCATGCCGGTGCCGAACAGGCCGTCGACCAGAACGGCGCGCGGGCGCGCGGCGTAGAGCGAGGTGGTGGGGCCGTTCCACAAGCCGTGCATCCGCTCTGCGGCGCCGGGTTTGGGGGCGCCGGTGGCGACCAAGGCGACGTCGTGGCCCTCCTGCTGGAGCAGGCGCGCGGCGACATAGGCGTCGCCGCCATTGTTGCCGGGGCCGGCGAGGATGAGGATCGGCCGGCCAATCGCGAAACGGGCGACTTCGCGCGCGACCGCGGCGCCGGCGCGCTCCATCAAGGCGTCTTGCGACATGCCGGCGGCGAACAGCGCCTGCTCGGCGAGCCGCATCTCGGCGGCAGTGACGATCGGGGCGCCGGCGGGAATCGTCACGGCCTGGCCTGGCGGACGGTGGCGGGGAGACGGTAGCGGGCGCCGCCCAGGGCGACTTCGATGCGATCGGGGGCGAGCGGGGTTACCACCGCCTGCTCGGCGCCGTCCGCCGCAATCACGCCGCGGCCGTCGCGGGTTACCAGCAGGCGGCGGAAGCCGCCGTCGGGGTGGCGCAGGGTGAGGAACAGGCCGTCCTGCGATTCGACGCGGTCGATCGCGCAGACGAGGGCGAAATCCTCGGTGCCGGGGGGCGCGCAGAGGATCTTGCCTTCGGCTTCGTCGACTGCCTTTTGGTGGGCTTGCTGCTTGGCGATCGTGGCCTTGTCGGGGATTTTGCCGTTGCAGGCGGTGAGGAGGAGGAGCGCGGCCAGCAGAGCTCTATCAGATATCCGCGTATACATGGCGTTCGGCGCTGGCTCCCGGGTGTGTTACGGCGCCCTTATAGGCGGGGCCGACGGTACGGGAATAGCGCCAGAGCGCGCCGGACTGGTAATCGTTGACGCGCGGTTGCCAGGCGGCGCGGCGTTCGACGAGGACGTCTTCGGGGACGTCGAGATCGATCGTGCCGGCCTCGGCATCGATGCGGATCGTGTCGCCGTCCTGCACGAGCGCGATCGGGCCGCCCTCGGCGGCTTCGGGGCCGACATGGCCGATGCAGAAGCCACGGGTGGCGCCGGAGAAGCGGCCGTCGGTGATGAGCGCAACCTTTTCGCCCAGGCCGAGGCCGTAGAGCGCGGCGGTGGTGGAGAGCATCTCGCGCATGCCGGGACCGCCCTTGGGGCCTTCGTAGCGGATGACGATGACTTCGCCTTCGTTGATGAGGCGATGCTCGACCGCCTCGAAACATTCCTCCTCGCAGTCGAACACGCGCGCCGGGCCGCTGAACTGAAGGCGATGCATGCCGGCCACCTTCACGATCGCGCCTTCGGGAGCGAGGCTGCCGCGCAGGCCGACGACGCCACCGGTCGGCGAGAGCGGAGCCTTCACGTCGTAGATGACCTTTTGATCAGGGTTCCAGGTAACCTGATCGATATTCTCGCCGAGCGTGCGGCCGGTGACGGTCATGCAATTGCCGTCGAGGAAGCCGCCCGAAAGCATCGTCTTCATCAACATGTAGACGCCGCCGGCCTCGTGCATATCCTTGGCGACATACTTCCCACCGGGTTTCAGATCGGCGATGTAAGGTGTTGATTTGAAGGCTTCGGCAACGTCGTGGAGATCGAAGTCGATCCCCGCTTCGCTGGCCATTGCCGGTAGATGCAGCGCGGCGTTGGTCGAGCCGCCGGTGGCCGCCACGACGCGCGCGGCGTTGATGAACGCCTCGCGGGTGCAGATGTCGCGCGGGCGCAGGTTGAGCGCGATCAGTTCCATCACCTGCGCGCCGGCGGCGACGGCGATCTGCTCGCGCGACTGATAAGGCGCGGGGACCATGTTGCTATTGGGCAGCGAGAGCCCGATCGCCTCGCCGACGCAGGCCATGGTGTTGGCGGTGAACTGGCCGCCGCAGGCGCCGTGGCCGGGGCATGCGACCTTTTCGAGCGCAGTGAGTTCGGCGACCGGGCAAGTGCCGGCGGCATAGCGGCCGACCGCCTCGAACACATCGACCACCGTCACATCGCGATTTTCGTAGCGGCCGGGGAGGATCGAGCCGCCGTAAACGAAGATGCTCGGCACGTTGAGGCGGAGCATCGCCATCATCATGCCGGGGAGCGACTTGTCACAGCCGGCGAAGGCGACCAGCGCGTCATAGCAATGGCCGCGGACCGAGACTTCGACCGAATCGGCGATGATCTCACGGCTGACGAGCGAGGATTTCATGCCCTGATGGCCCATCGCGATGCCGTCGGTGACGGTGATCGTATTGAATCGGCGCGGCATGCCGCCGCCGGCGATCACGCCTTCGCGCGCGGCGTCGGCCTGAAAGTTGAGCGTGGTGTTGCAGGGCGCGCTGTCATTGCCCGCGGAAGCGACCGCGACGAACGGCTTGGCGATATCCTCCTCGGATATGCCCATCGCATAATAATAGCTGCGGTGCGGTGCGCGCTCGGGGCCGACGGAGACGTGGCGGCTGGGCAGGCGGGATTTGTCGAATCGTTCACTCATGGCGCAAGCCTATGTCGCGATAGGCATGTTCAGCGCAAGAGAGTTGCCGCAATCGTCGGACGAGGGGAATTACCGGTTAGGCAGTGCCCTGTCCGACCTTCAACAGCGAGGTGGCCAGTGCCTCGAACTCCGGCCGGACCTTATACATGTGCCGATATTGCATGATCTGCTTGCCCACCAGCCACAGGCGTGATTTGAAATCGAGGTTGCAGAAGGCAGGCAGGAGCGGCTTGTTGAAGGGCGCGGCGTCCGTTCGCTGGAATTCTAGCGCCATGCTGATGCGTGGACCGTTGGCGAAGGGGCTGGAAGCGCTGCCCCAATGCAGCACTGCCTGATCCCAGCAGAAAAAGTCGCCCGGCTTCCCGGGCAGCGCGCGGATCGAGGGATAGTCGATCTTCCAATTCTTGTCTTCTGGGGTGCCGTAGACCGGGTCCCTGCTCTTGGGGAGGACGTACATGCAGCTGGACAGTGGCGTCGCTTCCGAAAGCGGAATCCAGACCGTCAGGGACAGCGGGTTGCCGTTCACATCCAGCGCGCCATAGCCCTTGTCACGGTGCGGTGACCATCCGGATTCAGATGCCTTCGGATCGACATGCCACGCCCAGAAATCGGGCAGGATCTGATAGTCACCAAGGAACGGCGTCAAATGCTGGTGCAGCGCGTAAAAGCATTCCCAGGCTTCGTCGAACAGGAAGATGAACGCCGGGGGGATATCAATCCTGTTGCAGGTCCGAACCGCATCGCCCAGAATTGGCGCGAGGCGCGCGACCGTATCGTCGCGGTCCTGGAAGTAACCATCGACCTTCATTCGCTCGACATTGAGCGCGAGGCTGTTCCGGGGCGGTGCGTCGAGCGTCTTCTCGCGGAGCTCCTGGCTGAGCAGCTGGCCGATGTGGAGATTGGGAAAGTGCGCGCGCCAGAAGGCTTCGCTGCCGATATCCCTGGCAATCGTACCCGTAGCGTCCGCCATGCTTCCTCCACCAGAGTGCGGAATAACCGATCCGGCCTGGGGTTTCCAGATCGCCGCTTCACCTATCCGGTGGCGCCAGCCTGCTTTAGCTGCAGCGCGGCGAGCGCATCGATCGCGACGCGCATCGCCTCACGCAGTCGGAGGGGGCAGGATTAGCGCACGGGCTGCGCCGAAGTCATGGGTGGCAGCGTCGAGCGCTTCACGAGCTGCGTTCGGGAACGCATTTGCGAGCTTCGAGACGGGCAGGTGCGAGAACCGCGACGGGGCTCTCCTGCCCGATGCGGGTCATGTGCAGGCTCTGCCCCATTGGAGCAGAGCCTGTCACGCGCATGGCGCAGCATGGCCGGGCCATTGGCGGACGTCCCGCGCCGGGCGTCTGATCCGCTGCAAGGGCGAATAAGCGCGGTTCGATAACAAGTTGGCTATAGGGGTGGTAAACGGCGCTCATACCAAATGGGTTTCGGCGCACCACCAGCCGGGGTGGGCGAGCGCGTGCGCAGCGGCAGCGCGGGCAGCTTCGCTCTCGAACAAGGCGAAACAGGTGGCGCCGGAGCCGGACATGCGGGCCAGCACGACGCCGGGCTGCGCGGAGAGCGAGGCGAGCACTTCGCCGATCATGGGAGCGACGGCGCGTGCGGGGGCCTCCAGATCGTTGCGACCCGCGCGCGCGACGTCGAGCAGCGGGCCGTTTGCCATCGGGCCTCGGTCGATTCCGTCCCATCGACGGAATATCTCCGCGGTGGAGACCGCGACGCCGGGGTTCACCAGCAGGACCGGGGTGCCGGGCAGGCCCGAAATCGGCTGGAGGCGCTCGCCCCTGCCCCGCCCGATCGCGGTCTGGCCGAGGAGGCAGGCCGGGACGTCCGAGCCGAGGCTGTCGGCGATGGCGAACAGAGCGGGATCGTCGAGGGCCACGTCGTGCAGCGTCGCCAGCGCGCGCAGCGTGGCGGCGGCGTCGGCCGATCCCCCGCCGATGCCCGAGGCGACCGGGAGATGCTTTTCCAGCGCGATCGCATGCGTGCCACCGCCGAAGCGCTCGGCGAAGCGCGTGGCCGCGCGAGTCACCAGATTGTCGCCCTCGCCTGCGAGCCCGGCGGCGAAGGGACCGCCAATCGTGAAGCTGGCTTGTTCGGCGGGCGCGACGTGCAGCACGTCCCCCAGCGCGACGAAGGCGAACAGCGTCTCTATCTCATGATAGCCGTCGGCGCGGCGGGCACGGACGTGGAGCGCCAGGTTGAGCTTGGCGCGGGCAGGTTCGCGGATCATGCCGGGCTACATGTTCGGATAATTGGGACCGCCGCCGCCTTCGGGGACGACCCAGTTGATGTTCTGGGTCGGATCCTTGATGTCGCAGGTCTTGCAGTGGACGCAATTCTGCGCGTTGATCTGGAAGCGCAGGTCAGCGCCCTCCCCCACGACTTCATAGACGCCGGCGGGGCAGTAACGCTGCGCCGGTTCGGCATAGACCGGAAGGTTGTAGCCGATCGGGATGTCCGGATCCTTGAGCGTCAGGTGCACCGGCTGGTCTTCCGCATGATTGGTGTTCGAGATGAACACCGAGGAGAGCTTGTCGAAGGTCAGCACACCGTCGGGCTTGGGATAGTCGATCGGCTTCGACTGATCGGCGCGGTGGAGGCTTTCGTGATCGGGGTGGTGCTTCATCGTGAAGGGCCAGCGCAGCCCCAGATGCTCCATCCACATCGCGACGCCGGCGACGGCGGTGCCCCAGGTGTCGCCGAACTTCTTGACGAGCGGCACGACGTTGCGGACGCCGCGCAGCTCTTTCTCGACCCAGCTTGTTGCATAGGCCTCCGGGTAGGCCGTGAGCTCGTCCGAGGCGCGATCGGCCTGGATCGCGGCGAAGGCGGCCTCGGCGGCCATCATGCCGGACTTCATCGCGGTGTGCGTGCCCTTGATCCGCGGCACGTTGAGGAAGCCGGCGGTGTCGCCGATCAACGCCGCGCCGGGCATGACCAATTTGGGCACCGACTGCCAGCCGCCGTCGCTGATCGCGCGGGCGCCGTAGGAGACGCGCTTGCCGCCTTCGAGGATCTTGGCGATCTCGGGGTGAGTCTTCCAGCGCTGCATCTCGTGGAAGGGCGATAGCCAGGGGTTGGTATAATTGAGCCAGACGACGAAGCCGAGCGCGACCTGTCCGTCGGCCTGGTGATAGAGGAAGCTGCCGCCGTTGGTGCCCTCGGTCAGCGGCCAGCCTTGGGTGTGGATGACTCGGCCGGGGACGTGCTTGGCGGGGTCGATGTCCCACAATTCCTTGATGCCGATGCCGTAAACCTGCGGCTGGGCATTTTCGCACAGGTTGAACTGGCGCTGGAGCTGCTTGCTGAGATGGCCGCGGACGCCCTCTCCGAAGAAGGTATATTTGGCGTGGAGTTCGAGGCCCGGGGCGTAATCGGGCTTGTGGGTGCCGTCGCGCGCGACGCCCATGTCGCCGGTGGCGACTCCCTTCACGCTGCCGTCGTCGTGATAGAGGATCTCGGCGGCGGCGAAGCCGGGGAAGATTTCGACGCCCAGTTCCTCGGCCTTGCCGGCTAGCCAGCGGCACAGATTGCCGAGGCTGCCGGTGTAGGTGCCCTTGTTGTGGAGGTATGGCGGGGTGAGGAATTCGGGCATCGCCGCCTTGCCCGTTTTGCTCAGCACCCAATGGTGGTTCTCGGTCACCGGGCATTGGGCGAGCGGGCAATCGTCGCGCCAATCGGGGAGCAGTTCGTCGAGCGCGCGGGGGTCGATCACGGCGCCCGAGAGGATATGCGCGCCGACTTCGGAGCCCTTTTCGAGGATGCAGACAGACAGGTCGGAGCCCGCGGCGGCCGCCTGTTGCTTCAGCCGAATCGCCGCGGCCAGCCCTGCGGGGCCGGCGCCGACGATCACGACGTCATAGGGCATCGACTCGCGTTCGTTCATCCTCAAATCCTTCGAACTGCTTCCGGGGACGACGCTTCGCGCTTGTGGTCGCGCGTCGGCACCGCCCTGTCCCTGCGTCGATGAAGGCAGATTGACTGTGGCGTCAACAGGGATTCAAAGGTGGGGTATGGGGGCAGAACCGGTTCAGGAATGGCGGAAGAGCCTGGCGAGCACGCTCGACTGGTGGAGCGACGCCGGGGTCGACATGCTCGTCGACGACGACGCGCGCGACTGGCTGGCGGTGCCGGTGGCGCGGGCCGCCACCGCAACGGTCGCGGCGGACGTAGCGGCGCCGGTTGCGGAGGTCTTGCCGGCTACGCTCGAGGCATTCCTTGCCTGGCGACTGGGCGAAGGTGCGCCGGAGGCCGACTGGATGACCCCGCGGATCGCACCGCAGGGGCCGGCGGACGCCGAGTGGGTGGTGTTCGTCGACATGCCCGAAGCTGACGATTCGGAGGGGCTGCTGGGCGGTTCGGCAGGAAAGATGTTCGATCGGATGCTTGGCGCGATCGGTTTGCGGCGCGATTCGGTCTATCTTGCCTCGCTGGCGGTCGCGCATCCGCTGGGGGGGCAGATACCGGGCGACCAGGAAGCGCGGCTGGTGCAGCTGGCGCGGCACCATCTCTCGCTGCTCAAGCCGCGCAGATTGCTGCTGCTGGGGAATGCCACGGCGCGCATCCTGGCGCCGCCTTCCGGTTCGGACCCTAGCCACGGTAAAGAGAGCGTTAACCAATTTGCGGGAGAGATGGCATCGGTTGCGAGCTATCACCCGCGTTTTCTGATAGGGAAGCCCGCATTCAAGAGCGAAGCCTGGAAGCACCTGCTGCAGTTGAACCGGGGATTGGTCGAGTGAAGATGCGTTATCTATTAGCCGCCGCGGCGCTTGCGATGCCTGCCATGGCCCATGCCGAAGATCTGACCTCCGCGGCGCCGCGCGACGCCGTGGCCGCGCCCCAACGTAGCGGCGACGGGGTACCCGACCAGCTGGATGGCGACCAGCGCGAGGGCTACCGCAAGGTGTTCGCGGCGATCCGCGGCGAGCAATGGGCCGACGCCGAGATCGCGCTCGCGGCGATGAAGCCCGGTCCGCTGCATGCGATCGCCCGCGCCGAAATCCTCACCGCGAAGAATTCACCGAAGGCCGGGATCGAGGCGATCATGGCGGTGCTCGGCGAGGCGCCCGAGCTTCCCCAGGCCGAGCAGCTTGTCCGCATGGCGAAGGCGCGCGGGACGCTCGAGACCCCCACCCTTCCCCTCGCCCAGCGGCTGATGTGGTTCGACGCCGCGCCGGTGCGCCAGCGCGCGCGCTCGATCAAGAGCGACACCGCCGCGACCGAGATCGCGCTGGCGATCCAGCCTTATGTCAAGGCCGACGACGGCATCCAGGCCGAGATGGTGGTCGAGAAGTTCGCCGCCGACCTCACCCCCGAGGCGCTGACCGAATGGCAGCAGAAGGTCGCCTGGATCTATTATGTCGCGGGCGACGATTCGAACGCGCGCCGCATGGCCGCCAAGGCGCAGGCCGGGATGGGCGAATGGGCCGGACAGGCCGATTGGGTCGCGGGGCTTGCCGCATGGCGCCAACAGGATTGCACCGCCGCCGGGCTCGCCTTCGAGCGGGTTGCGGCACGGGCGACCGACACCGAATTGCGCTCGGCCGGGCTCTATTGGGGATCGCGCGCCGACATGGCGTGCGCGCGGCCCGAAAAGGTATCCGCCAAGCTCAAGAGCGCGTCGCAGTTCGGCGAGACCTATTATGGGCTGCTGGCCAAGGCCGCGCTGGGGGTCGAGGACAAGCCGGTAAAGGGCGAGGCCTTTGTCGCGGCCGACTGGCAGGTGCTCGAGCGGCGGCCGAATGTTCGCGTCGCCGCGGCGTTGGTCGAAATCGGCGAGGATCGCCTCGCGAACGAAGTGCTGCGCCACCAGGCGAAATTCTGCAATCCGACCGAACATGGCGCGCTGACCCGCATCGCCGGGCGGCTGAGCCTTGCCGCGACGCAGCTGTGGCTCTCGCACAATGGCCCCGCGGGCGCACGTCCACTGGTGCAGGCGCGCTACCCCTCCCCCAACTGGACGCCCGCGGGCGGCTGGCGCGTCGACAAGGCGCTGGTCTTTGCCCACACGCTCCAGGAATCGCGCTTCAACGCCGAAATCCGCAGTGCCGCGGGGGCGATGGGTCTGATGCAGGTGAAATCCGGCGCGGCGACCGATGTCGGGCGGCGCAAGGGCGTGACCTATGCCAGCGCGGACCTCACCAAGCCGTCGGTCAATATGGAGATCGGCCAATCCTATCTCGAGCAATTGCGCGATTTGCCCTTCACGGGGGGGCTGCTGCCCAAGGTGATCGCCGCTTATAATGCCGGGCCGACGCCGGTGGCGCTGTGGAACACGATGTCGCGCGATGGCGGCGATCCGCTGCTCTATATCGAGAGCATCCCTTATTGGGAGACGCGCGGCTATGTGATGACCGTGCTGCGCAATTACTGGATGTACGAGGGCCAGGAGGGGCGCAAGTCGGTCAGCCGTGCGGCGCTGGCGCAGGGGCTGTGGCCCAAATTCCCGGGGCTTCCGGGGAACCAGTCGGTAAAGATCGGCGGGCGCAAGGTTTCGATGGTGCCCGATCCGAAGGTCGCGCGTGGCAATTGACGAAAGCATCGCGTTCCGCCCGGTTCGGATCGCGGTTCTCACCATCTCCGATACGCGCACGCTGGCCGACGACCGTTCCGGCGACCGGCTGGTCGAGCGGCTGACCGGCGCGGGGCACGAACTGGCCGATCGCGCGATCGTGACCGACGATGTCGAGGCGATCGTGAGCAAGCTGCAGGCCTGGATCGACGCGCCGCAAGTGGACGTGATCCTGACCACTGGCGGCACCGGCGTGACCGGGCGCGACATCACGCCCGAGGCGCTAGCGCGAGTGTGGGACAAGGAAATTCCGGGCTTCGGCGAGCTGTTTCGCTGGCTGAGCTACCAGACGATCGGGACGTCGACGATCCAATCGCGCGCGACCGCCTGCGTGGCGCGGGGAACCTATATCTTCGCGCTGCCGGGATCGACCGGGGCGGTTACCGATGCGTGGGACGGGATATTGGCGAGCCAGCTCGATATCCGGCACAAGCCGTGCAATTTCGTCGAGCTGATGCCGCGGTTGCTGGAGCGCTGAGGGGGGTGGCGCTTTGCGGCCCCCCGGCAGAGGCCGGAGCCCAGCATCGACGGATCCTGCGCGCGGCACCCCGAACCACGAATGGCGCGCAGCCAGGCCCCGACCTTCGCCGGGGGTGGGCAAATTTAGGTCGTGAACCCATGAGTGACCGCTTTCGGCGCAGGGGCTCGGCCGACTTTGGGCGGCTAGCTACAAGTCAGCTTTTCACACCTGTAGCGGTAAAGAGCCGCCCTTGAAGATCATGGACTAGCGGCAGTCCATATATCTGCTATGCTCGATATATGGATAACGAATCGGCCATTGCCGCGCTCGGCGCGCTCGCGCAAGGCACCCGCCTCGACGTGTTCCGCCTCTTGGTGAGACAGGAGCCGGACGGGATGGCGGCGGGTGAGATCGCCCGCGAGCTCGACGTGCCCCAAAACACCATGTCCGCGCATTTGGGCATCCTTGCCCGCGCCGGCATCGTCCGATCCGAGCGGCACAGCCGGTCCATCATCTACCGTGCGGACCTCGACGGCCTGGGGGCCCTAACGCTGTTCCTGGTCAAGGACTGCTGCGCCGGCTCGCCGAAGCTGTGCGCACCCCTCCTGGCCGAACTCACCCCTTGCTGCTGAAAGGACATCCTGTGGCCGTCGACGTCGTGATCTATCACAACCCCGGCTGCGGCACGTCGCGCAATGCGCTGGCGATGATTCGCAACGCCGGCATCGAGCCCCACGTCGTGGAGTATCTCAAGACCCCGCCCTCCCGCGCCCTGCTGGCCGAGCTGGTCAATCGCGCGGGCATCACGCCACGCGAGCTGCTGCGCCAGAAGGGCACGCCCTACGCTGAACTCGGCCTAGCCGACGGCTCGCTGACCGACGACGCCCTGCTCGACGCCATGATGGCGCACCCGGTCCTGATCAACCGGCCACTGGTCGTCTCACCCCTCGGCGTAAGGCTTTGCCGCCCGTCCGAAGCTGTCCTGGATCTGCTGCCCAATGCGCAGCGGGGCGCGTTCGCCAAGGAGGATGGCGAACAGGTTGTGGACGCCTCCGGCCAGCGCATCGCCTGATGCTCCTCGCCCTCGCGATCTTCCTCCTTACGATCGCGCTCGTCATCTGGCAGCCCCGAGGCCTAGGCATCGGGTGGAGCGCGCTGGGCGGCGCGGCGGTGGCCCTGCTCGTCGGAGTAGTCTCGCTCTCCGACGTCCCGGTGGTGTGGGGCATCGTCTGGAATGCAACCGCGACGTTCGTGGCGATCATCATCGTCAGCCTGCTGCTGGACGAGGCCGGCTTCTTCGAATGGGCAGCGCTGCACGTCGCCCGATGGGGCGGCGGGCATGGCCGACGGCTGTTCGTCCTGATCGTGATTCTCGGCGCGGCCGTGTCAGCGCTATTCGCAAACGACGGCGCGGCATTAATCCTGACGCCGATCGTCATCGCGATGCTGCGGGCGCTCGGCTACCGCGACAAGGCGACGCTGGCGTTCGTCATGGCGGCGGGATTCGTGGCCGACACGGCCAGCCTGCCGCTGATCGTCTCCAACCTGGTCAACATCGTATCGGCCGACTTCTTCCGCATCGGATTCGCCGACTACGCATCCGTGATGGTACCGGTGGATCTTGCATCGATCGCTGCTACGCTGGTCGTGCTGCTGCTGTTCTTCCGCCGCGACGTGCCGACCCGCTACGACGTGGCGCAGCTACGCGCGCCGGCCGATGCCATCCGCGATCGGGCCACGTTCCGGGCCGGCTGGGTTGTTCTCGCCGCCCTTCTGGCCGGCTTCTTCCTACTGGAACCCATCGGCGTTCCGGTCAGCGCGGTCGCCGCTGCCGGCGCGGTCCTGCTGCTCCTGGTCGCCGCACGAGGCCAGGTCATCGAAACCCGCAAGGTGCTGCGGGGCGCGCCCTGGCAGGTCGTTATCTTCTCGCTCGGCATGTATCTCGTCGTCTACGGCCTGCGTAACGCCGGCCTCACCGATCACCTTGCCGGTCTCCTGGATCGCGCCGCCCAAGGCGGCGTCTGGGGCGCGGCGTTCGGCACCGGCATCATCGCCGCGCTCCTGTCGTCGGTGATGAACAACATGCCGACGGTCCTGATCGGCGCTTTGTCGATCGAGGCGACCGACGCCACGGGCGCGGTCAAGGAAGCGATGATCTACGCCAACGTGATCGGCTGCGACCTGGGCCCCAAGATCACGCCGATCGGCTCGCTCGCGACGTTGCTGTGGCTGCACGTCCTTGGAGAGAAAGGCATCCGCATCGGCTGGGGCTACTATTTCAGAATCGGCACGACCCTGACCATTCCGGTGCTGCTGGTGACGCTCGCCGCGCTCGCGCTGCGCCTCGGTGCCGCCTGATGCCCCGGAAACCATCCAACCTGATCGGACACGCTGCCTGATGCCCCTGCGCCTCCTCTCCGACCCCAACCACCTGCCCGCCCTCGATCGCCGCTACGCGCTGGATCGTCCCGCCCTCTGCCTGGGGGCGGCCGACCCACCCCCGCGCATCCTTCTGCTCTACGGCTCCCTGCGGGAGCGGTCCTATTCCCGGCTGTGCGTCGAAGAAGCGGCGCGCCTGCTGCGGTTCTTCGGTGCGGAGACGCGCATCTTCGACCCTTCGAATCTGCCGCTGCCCGACCAGGTGGCCGGCGACGATCACCCGGCCGTCCACGAACTGCGCGAGCTGTCGATGTGGTCGGAGGGACATGTGTGGTGCAGCCCCGAGCGGCACGGCCAGATCACCGGGATCATGAAGCTACAGGTCGATCACCTGCCGCTGTCGATGGGCGGGATGCGGCCGACGCAGGGCCGGACCCTCGCCGTTATGCAGGTGTCGGCGGGGTCGCAGTCGTTCAACAGCGTGAACACGCTGCGCATCCTCGGCCGCTGGATGCGGATGGTGACGATTCCCAACCAGTCGAGCGTCGCCAAGGCGTTCGAGGAGTTCGACGATGCCGGCCGGATGAAGCCGTCCAGCTACTACGACCGGATCGTAGACGTCATGGAGGAGTTGGTTCGCTTCACTGTCTTGCTGCGACCCCACGCCGCCCAGCTCGTCGACCGCTATTCGGAGCGAAAGGGCGCCGGTGTCGCGATTGACGCCACAACCGACCTGTCAAGCATAGCGACGGCGCCACAGCCTTCTCGCCGAACCAAGGGCAGCTTTTAGGTCAGGGCCGACGGTCCCTGAATGGCCGCAAGTGGGTCGCTTGCCGACCGACCGCTTTCACGAGTTCACGGCACGGTCGGGTCCCGCTGACGGGACCTACTTCCCCTCCGCCGCCACGCGCTCGGCTTCGATGAACTTGGCCAGTTCGGCGGTCATCACTGCCCACCAGTCGATCGTGTCGGCGAAGTTGGCGTAGGTCGTCTTGCCCAGCGTCGAGACGTCGAGATAGATTGAGAGATCGCCGTCCTTGTCGATCGCCGCCTTGATGAAGCGGTTGCGCGCGTTCCAGCGGTTGGCGACGTCGGTCGAGAACCAGGGTGCCTTCTTGTACCAGCTGTTGAATTGCGCCGAGGTGCAGCCCTTGGCCGGTTCGCAGCCGAACATCTGGATGGTGAAAGTTGCGCCACCGGCCGCGCTTTCGAGGAATTCCTCGCCCGCCTCGCTCTTCTTCAGCGCCGCCTTATAGCCTTCCTCCTGCAGGATCTTGGCGATTGCAGGCAGCGAGCTGACATCCACCACGCGATCCTGCGCCTGCGCGAACGGCGCCAGAAACAAGGCGCCGACGACGCCCACGATCAATCTGCGCATGAATTTCCCCTCTTTGCCCCTTCGAACCTGAACTCTAGCAGCCCTGCACGGGGCCGCAATCGGCGCCGTTCAGGCCTCGGGCTCGTTCACGAACACACCGAGCTCGTTGCCGTCGGGATCGGAGAAGTGGAAGCGGCGGCCGCCGGGATAGGCGTAGATCGGCACGGTGACGGTGCCGCCGGCGTTGAAGACGGCTTCCTCGGCCGCCTCCAGATTGTCTACCTCGACCAGGGCGAACGGATGCGTTGGCCTTCCCTCGTCCGAGCCGTTCAGGCCGAGGTGGACATCGCCGCTGGTGGTCGCGGCATAGTCGGGCCCGAAATCGGTGAAGCCGAATCCGAAGGCCTGCGCGTAGAAATCACGCACCTTTGCCACCTGATGGACCGGCAATTCGACATAGCTGATTCTTGGCATGTTCATCCCCCAATGTTCTTGCTTCGTTCTAGCGCCGGGCCTAGCGTCGGGCAATGGCAAAGAATCGCCCCGTCCGTGGCGCCACGCTCAACCGGGCGAGCGCGCGCTTCAACCTGCCCGCGCGCGAGGCGGATGGCGACTGGCTCGACGATCGCCTGGCGGTGGACGGCGAGGCACCGCCGCTGCGCACGACGGTGACGGTGGAGACGCCGCGCACGATCATCACCCGCAACCAATCGCCCGATATCGCCTTCGATCGATCGATCAATCCGTATCGCGGCTGCGAGCATGGCTGCATCTATTGCTTCGCGCGGCCGAGCCATGCCTATCTCGATCTCTCGCCGGGGCTGGATTTCGAGACGAAGCTGTTCGCCAAGCCCGATGCGCCCGCGCTGCTGCGGCAGGAACTGATGAAGCCGGGCTATGAATGCAAGCCGATCGCGTTCGGGACCAATACCGACCCCTATCAGCCGATCGAGGCCAAGTGGCGGATCACGCGCGGCTGCATCGAAGTGCTGGCCGAATGCGACCATCCGATCACGATCACGACCAAATCGGACCGGGTGGTGCGCGATATCGATTTGCTGGCGCCGATGGCGGCGAAGGGGTTGGCGGCAGTGATGATTTCGGTCACTTCGCTCGATCCCAGGGTGGCGATGACGGTGGAGCCGCGCGCGCCGCATCCGGAGAAACGGCTGGCGGCGATGCGGAAGCTTTCGGACGCGGGGATCCCGGTGTTCGTATCGATGTCGCCGGTGATCCCGCAGATTACCGATCATGAGATGGAGCATATATTGGAGCGCGCGGCGGAGGCGGGGGCGCGATCGGCCTTCTTCCTGCCGGTGCGGCTGCCGTGGGAAGTGGCGCCGCTGTTTCGCGCCTGGCTCGACGCGCATTTTCCAGATCGCGCGGCGAAGGTGATGGCGACGATCCAGTCGATCCGCGGGGGGAAGGACAATGACGGGGATTTCTTCACGCGGATGCGGGGGCAAGGGCCTTGGTCGGACTTGCTGCGGACGCGGTTCCTGATCGCGTGCCGCAAATATGGTCTGGATGGGCCGCGGGTTAATGTGCGGACGGATTTGTTTCGGGCGCCTGCCGGGCCGCAGGGGGAGTTGTTCTAATTCCCGTCACCCCGGCGAAGGCCGGGGCCCATCTCCTGCGCGCGCAGGAAGGACGACGGCTGTTGTCGCTCCTGGCTTCTCTCCGAGATGGGCCCCCGCTTTCGCGGGGGTGACGATAGGTTAGCGCGCTAGGAGCGCCAAGGGCACGGCGTCGGCCATCGCCTTGTAGCCCGCCATCGAGGGATGGAGGCCGTCGCCCGAGTCGAGCTCCGCGCGCAGCAGCGTCGGCTTGGCGGGATCGCGCATCGCCTTGTCGAAATCGACCACCGCGTCGAAATTGCCGGGGGTGCGTATCCAGGCGTTGACCGCGGCGCGACCGGCTTCGTTGGCGGCGTCGGGGTGGTAATATTCCGAGCCGCCGTCGGGCATGATCGTGCCGCCGATCGCCTTGATGCCGTGCGCGCGGGCGCGGGCGACCATTTGCTGGAAGACGCCGATCATCTCGCGGACCAGCGCGGCGTGTTGCGCGGGGGTGGCGGGGGCGTCGCGGGTGAGCGTGCCGAGATCGTTGATCCCCTCGACGATGAGCAGGTGCGTCACGCCGGGGACGCTCAGCACTTCGCGATCGAAGCGGGCGAGCGCGTTGGGGCCGGCGCCGTCGAGCCGCAAGCGATTGCCGCCGATCCCTGCGTTGAGCACAGCCATGTTGCGGGTGGCGGCGTTGGCGCGCATCCGCTCGATCAACCGATCGGGCCAGCGCAAATTGGTGTTGGGCTGGACGCCGTAGCCGTCGGTGATCGAATCGCCGAGGATGACGAGCGCGGAGGCGCCGGGGGAGTCGGTCTCGACGCCGCCGATGAAATACCAGCGGGTGGAGGTTTTCGCGCCTGGGAGGTCCGCGGCCTCGACCTGCTGGCCGTGAACGAGGTGGATGTGGGCGCGGGCGCCGGGGTGGCTGGTCTGGCGATCGGGCGCCGTTGGGAGATAGAGGCTGATCGCGAGATCAGCGCCCGCGGCGACGGGGAGGTCGACGGGATCGGACCAATAGTCCGCACCCGCCGGGATCGTCGCGCTGGGATGGCCGGCGAATTGGAGGCGACGCAGCGTCGCGGGCTGGATCCGGGCGCTGTCATGCGCGGCGGAGAGCGCGACGCTCGCCGCGCCGATCTCGAGCGGGGCGGTGCCGAAGGCGTTGGAGAAGCGGATCCGCAGCTGCTTGCCGCCGATCGAGATGCGAACGATCTGGCGCAGCGTGGCGTCGGTCAGGTCTTCGGTGGGGGCGATATTTTCCGCGGTGGGGACCATCTGCGAAGTGGCCCAGCTTCCCACCCAATGTTCGCGGCTCTGGGCATGCGCGGGCGCGGTGCCCAGGCACAGCAACAGCATCGCCAGCAGCATGCGCTTCAACATTTGCCTCTCCGTTCTTTCTTGGGTGTTCAGGCCGGTTGCCGGCTCTTCATCAGCGGCTGGATGCGGGTGCCGAAATTCTCGACGCCCTCCAGGAAGTCGTCGAAGGTGAGCAGGACGCCGCCGGTGTTGGGAACTTCGGCCATTTCGTCGAGCATGCGGGCGACGCTTTCGTAGCTTCCCACAAGGGTGCCCATGTTGATGTTCACCGCGCCTTCGGGGGCGGCGAGCTGGCGGACATTGGTGGTGGCGTTGACCTTGTCGGCCGCGCCCTGGTCCTTGAGCCAGGCGATCGCGTCATGATCGACGCCGTCATTATAGGACTGCCACTTGGCCATCGCGGCTTCGTCGGTCTCGTCGGCGATGATCATGACGAGGACGAAGACCGAGACGTCGCGCCCGGTCTTGGCGGTGGCGGCGGCGAGGCGTTCGTTGTTGAAGGCGAAGGCAGTGGGGGTGTTGACGCCTTTGCCGAGGCAGAAGGCGTAGTCGGCCCATTTGGCCGAGAAAGCGAGGCCCTCGTCCGAAGACCCGGCGCAGATGATCTTCATATCGCCCTCCGGCTTGGGCCGGACACGGCAATCCTCCATCTGGTAATAGGTGCCCTTATAATCGCTAACCCCCTCGGCCCAGAGTTCGCGAAGGATGCGGGCATATTCGTCGAGCATCTGGTAGCGATTGCGGAAATGCTCGTCGCCGGGCCAGAGCCCCATTTGCGAATATTCGGGGCGCTGCCAGCCGGTGATCAGGTTGAGCCCGAAGCGGCCGTGGCTGATGCTGTCGATCGTGTTGCACATCCGCGCGGCGAAGGCGGGCGGGATGACGAGCGTCGGGCAGGTCGCGTAGATCTTGATCTTGCTGGTCACCGCGGCGAGCCCGGCCATCAGCGTGAAGCTTTCGAGGCCATATTCCCAGAATTCTGTCTTGCCGCCGAAGCCGCGCAGCTTGATCATCGAGAGGAGGAAATCGAGGCCATGCTCCTCGGTCTTGAGCGCGATCGCCTTGTTGAGATCGAAGCTGGGCATATATTGCGGGGCGTTTTCGCTGATCAGCCAGCCGTTGTTGTTGATGGGGACGAAGACGCCGACCTGCATGTGTTAGCTCCCTAGGAATTCGAGCACGCGTTGGTTGAAACCGTTCGGATCGGTGACGTTGCAGCCGTGCCCGCCCCAACCCATCATGCTCAGCTCTGCCCCCTCGATGCCCTCGGCGAGGCGCCGCGAGCAGTTCGATGGCACGAGCATGTCATCCTCGGCGGCCAGCGCAAGGGTCGGCGCGGCGATTTCGTGGAGTCGGGCGTCGACGTCGAACGCCTTGAGCGCGGCGATGCGCTTTTCATAGGCTTCGGCGCCGGCGAAATGGGCTAGGTGGTGCGCGTCTTCCGCGGCGAGGCGAGCGGCGTTTTCGGAGATCCAGTTGGCGGGGTAGAGGAAGATGGGCTGGGCGCGGATATAGGCGTCCGGGCCGCTGCTGCGCAGGAGCGCGAGGCGGGCTTCGAAGCAGCGGGCGAAGTGGGGGTCGGGCCTGGACCAGGCGTTGACCAGGACGAGGCGGTCGACTCGCTCGGGGGCGGCAAGCGCCAGCGCAAGGGCTGCGACGCCGCCGGCGGCGTGGCCGATGATCGTCGCCTTTTCAAGGTTCAGGCCCTCGATCAGCGCCAGCAGGTCGGCGCCCATCTGCTCGACGGTGACCTGTTCGGGGAGCGTGCGATCACTACGTCCGGTGCCGCGGTGGTCGTAGAGGATGACGCGGTGGTTTGCGACGAGCGCGGGGAGGTTGGGAAGCCAGTAGTTTGCGGAGCCGCCGAGGCCCGCGGAGAGGATAAGCGGGGGGCCGGTGCCGTGCTGCTCGTAATAGAGGCCTTCGATACGCGACACCTAGATCCTCCCCGGCACGGGGAGGTGGCAGCCGAGGGCTGACGGAGGGGGCGTGCCGCGAGGGGTATCGCTGGTGGAGAGCCCCCTCCACCAGCCTGCGGCTGGTCCCCCTCCCCGTTCCGGGGAGGATCTAAGCAAGATGCGCCACGCTGGCGATCTCGACGAGACAATCGGGCTTCACCAGCTCGCATTTGATGCAGTAGCGCGCAGGCTTCGCGCCCGGGAAGTACTCGGCGTAAACCTGGTTGAACGCGGCGTAATCGGCCAGGTCCTTGAGGAAGATATGGTTCATCGCAACGTCGGCCAGCGTCGCGCCGGCCGCTTCGAGGGTGGTCTTGATCACCTCCAGCACGTGCCGCGTCTGCGCCGCGGCGTCGCCGATGTGGAGGACCGCCCCGCCCTCGCCCAGCGCGAGCACGCCCGAGACATAGACGGTGTTGCCCGCCTTCGCGCCTGCCGAATAAGGTGCGATCGGGGTGGGGAATTGGGGTGGGTTGATCGGTTCGAAGGGCATTCTCGGTCTCCTATTCAGCCCCGTCATGCTGAACTTGTTTCAGCATCCATCGCGTAACGGGCTAGCGCATCGCATGGGGAGGGTTGGATCCTGAAACGGGTTCAGGATGACGGTGTAGGTGGGGCGAACGCAGCGCGTCACTCGGGCCTCTGGCCAAAGGATCCACAGAAATCCGCGCTGGTGGACACCCAGCCGAAGAATTTCTCGACATTGTAGACGCTGGCCCGCTGGATGAAATCGGGCCCGAGATGGTGGGTCGCATCTTCCAGCATCACCCCGAAATATTCGAGGTGGAAGCCGTCGCGCAGCGTGCTTTCGACGCAGACATTGGTGGCGATCCCGACGAACACGATCGTGCGGATGCCGCGCGAGCGGAGCACGCTATCGAGCTGCGAATTGAAGAAGGCCGAATAGCGCGTCTTGCCGAGGACGATGTCGCCTGCTTGCGGCTTGAGCGTATCGACGAGGGCATAGTCCCACCCGCCGCGCGCGAGCAAAGTCCCGGCAAGCTCGGGCCGCGCGCGCATCGTCTTGAGCGCGTTGGACTTGTGCCAGTTGGGCGAGCCGGGCCCGCCCGCCTCGACATAATCGGGGTCCCAGCCGTTCTGGAGGTAGACGATCTGGATCCCCGCCCCGCGCGCCGTTTCAAGCACCTGTCCGATCCGGCCGATCGTGCCGGCCGCGCCGCCGATGTCGAACCCGGCCTGATCGACATAGCCACCGGGCGAGGCATAGGCATTCTGCATATCGATCACGACGACCGCAGTCTCCCCCGGCACGAGGCGCATCGGCTCGGGCCGCGCCGGCAGCGTTACCGCCGCGTCGCCTGCTGCTGCCGATCCCACTGCCACGCCGTCGCTCATGTCTGTCCCTTCGCTCGCGAAGGTGAACCAGCGCTCGCGTTCCCGCAAGTAGGCCGCAAGCCCTTGTTTACACTTGCGCGCTTAAGGCCGTGTGCAGGGGGGACGCGAAAGGACGCCCGTGCCTGCCCTCGCCCCGTCGCTCAACGACGACCTCGCCAGCCGCAAACGCCACGTCTTCGGCTTTGCGTCACTCGTGGCGCTGCTGCTGATGCTGATCGTGACGACCGGCCTATCGCACTATACCTCGCAGCAGCGCCGTGCCGCGACGGACTGGCAGATGCACACGCTGGAAGTGCTGCTGGTCACCGAGAAATTCCGGTCCTCGATCAACGAATCGCTGCGTGGAGAACGGGGCTACCTGATCACCGGCGATCCGCGATTTCTCGACGCTTATGATCGCGGCGTCCGCAACGCGCCTGTCGCTGCCGAAGAACTGCTCGCGCTGACCCGGGATCGGCCCGCCGCCCGCACCCAGCTGATGAACCTGCTTCCCCGGCTCAATCGCTATCTCGCCGTCATCGAGCGGACCGTGAACCTGTATCGCGCGGGCCGGCGTGCAGAGGCGGTTGGAATGGTCCAATCCGGAATCGGCCGGCGTCATATCGAAACGCTGCTCGCAATGACGGCGCAGCTCGAGAATGAGGAGCGCCGCCTGCTCGCCGAGCGGGAGGCGGCCGGAGCGCGCGCCGCGTTCATCGCCGATGTGGCCAGCCTGGCAATGTCGGCAGTGGCGCTTCTCTTCCTGCTGATCGTCGCCTGGGCAGGATATACGGCGTCGCGCGCGCGACAGCAGGCGCTGGAACTGGCGCAACAGCTCCGCCTTGCCGCCACAATCGACGAGCTTACCGGCCTGCTCAATCGCCGCGCCTTTCTGGCGGCTTTGGATACCGAGATCGCGCGCGTCAGCCGCAGCGGCGCGCCGCTGGCGATCGCGCTGGTCGATCTCGATTATTTCAAGAAAGTGAACGACAATTTCGGTCACCATGCCGGCGACCAGGTGTTGCGCCGCTTCGCCGAAATCGCGCGCGAGAAGATGCGCGCCGCCGACATGCTGGGCCGCATCGGCGGCGAGGAGTTCGCGGTGCTGATGCCCGATACCGACAAGGTGGAATCGGGCATCGCCGGCGAACGGCTGCGCGAAGGCATCGCCCGCCGCCACATCGTGCTGGAGACCGGCGTGCTCGTGCCGATCACCGTCAGCGTCGGCGTCGCCCACTACATTCCCGGCGAGACCCGCGACCAGCTCATCATCCGCGCCGACGAAGCGCTGTATGAGGCGAAGCATTCCGGGCGGAACCGCACGCGACTGGCGGCCTGAAGGGCGCTTTTGGGGCTTGGTGGGGAGTCAGGAAGTGGGTGGTAAGCCGACATGGATTGATCCATCGCGACTGTAGTCATTCACCTCTAAGACGAAGTGACGGGGCTCGCGCCTTGAAAAATCTCAGAATTAGCGTTCCCAACATGAGCCATGTGGCAAGAATCGCTGGAAACGCGATCCCCATGGCGACCGCGGTGACTAGAGCCGTGATGCCGTAAACAGGCTGGCCGTTTTGGTAGACTGCGGTGCCGCCCGTCATCCCCAGAATCCCGAAGAAGAGCATGACCGGCATCATGAGCGCCAGATTGGCCAGATAGCCAAATTTGAAAACTGATCCAGCCGATAGGCGATCCGTACCGATCTCGCGCATATAAGCCTCCCTGTCCGGCTCGGATCTACGCACTCGAGCCAACATCCGCAATTGAATCAGCCCCCGCCAAGGAACGTCTGGGCACGACGGTGTGCTATTGCTCTAGGCCACTCGCGCCCTTAAGCATCGCTGTCCCATAAGGAATCTCGATGCGCGTCTTCTTTGCGTTTGCCCTCTTCCTCACCCCCGCCGCTGTTGCCCAGACCGCCGAGCCGCTGCCGACCGGCAAGCTGCCCGACACGGCGGCGCCGATCGCCTATCGGCTGGACCTGACGGTGGTGCCCGAGCAGGAGCGGTTCAGCGGGCATGCCGAGATCGACGTGCAGCTCAAGAAGCCGGCGGCTTCGATCTTCATGCACGGGCGCGACCTGAAGGTCAGCAAGGCGGTGGTGCGGATCGGCGGCAAGGAGACGCCGGTCACCTTCACCCAGAAGAATCCGCTGGGGCTGGCGCAGGTCGATTTCGGCCGGACCGTGCCCGCGGGCAAAGTGACGCTGAAGTTCGATTATGACGCGGCGTTCGGCAACGGGCCGTCGGGCATCTATCGCATCAAGGTGGGCGACGATTGGTATAGCTGGTCGCAATTCCAGTCGATCGACGCGCGCGCCGCTTTCCCTTCGTTCGACGAGCCGGGATACAAGACGCCGTTCGCCGTATCGGTAACCACCAAGCCGGGCTTCGTCGCGATCAGCAACGCGCCCGACACCGGCAAGCCGGTGCCCGCGGGCGCGCTGGTGAAGCACAATTTCATCCCCACCGAGCCGCTGCCGACCTATCTGGTCGCCTTCGTCGTCGGCCCGTTCGCGACCGCCGAGGGCGTGGTTCCGCCGACCGCCCAGCGCAGCAAGCCGCTGCCGCTACGCATCGTCGGCACCAAGCCTTATGCCGGGCAGCTGCAATATGCGCTCGACGGATCGGCCAAGATCGTCGCGCTGCTGGAGGGCTATTTCGGCCAGGGCTTCCCCTACCCCAAGCTCGACCAGATCGGTTCGCCGGTGATGCCCGGCGCGATGGAGAATGCCGGGGCGGACATTTATGGCGACAGCATCCTGTTCGTCGACGAAGCCTCGCCGACCGAGGAGAAGCAGACCTTCGGCATGGTGGTCGCGCATGAGCTGGCGCACCAGTGGTTCGGCGATCTCGTGACCCCGGCCTGGTGGGACGATATCTGGCTGAACGAGAGCTTCGCCAACTGGATGGGCTATCGCATCGGCAACGAATGGCGGCCCGACCTCAACATCGGCACGGGCGCGATCGACGAGGCGTTCGACGCGATGCAGCTCGACGCGCTCAGCGTTGGTCGGCCGATCCACGAACGGATCACCAACGACGCCAATGTCGACGCCGCGTTCGACCAGATCACTTATGGCAAGGGCGGACAGGTGGTCGCGATGATCGCGGCCTATCTGGGCGACGAGAAGTTTCGCGCGGGCGTGCGGCTGCATATGCAGCGCCATAACCATGGCAACGCCAGCACCGACCAGTTTTTCGCCTCGCTTGCCGATGCGGCGAAGGACCCGCGGGTGCTGGCGTCGCTCAAGAGCTTCGTCGACCAGCAGGGCGTGCCGGTGGTGACGCTCAAGCGGCAGGGGGCCGGGCTCGTCGCGAGCCAATCGCGTTATGCTTATTATGGCACCCAGCCGGGGCCGGGCGAATGGATCGTACCGCTGTGCGTGCGCCGGAGCGCGGTGCGCAGCTGCACGCTGATCGACAAAGCGGGCGGCGCGATCGATGCCAAGGGCGAAGGCGTGGTGGTGCCCAATGCCGGGGGGCTGGGCTATTATCGCTTCGATCTCGATCCGGCCGACTGGACTGCGCTGATCGCCGCCGCGCCGACCCTGCCCGAGGGCGAGGCGCTGGCGGTGACCGACAGCCTGTGGGCCTCCTTCTTCGCGGGCAAGGCGAGCACCGCGCAGGTGATCGCGCTCACCCGCTCGATGGCGGCGCATCCCGCTTCGGCGGCGGCATTGGATAACGGCGCGCGGCTGCGCGGGCTGGTCCGGCGCGGGCTGGTCAGCGATGCCGCGCTGCCGGCGCATCGCAAGCTGATCGCGGATATCTACGCGCCGATGCTCGCGAAGCTCGGCTTCGATCCGGCGGCGGGGGCCTTCGCCACCGATGGCCCGGATCGGCGCAAGCTGCGCGCGGATATCGTCCAGCTCGTGGCCTTGGGAGGCCGCGACGCGGCGATCCGCGCGAAGCTCAGCGCTGCTGCCGACGCCTATCTGGCCGGTGACGCCAAGGCACTCGATCCGCAATTCGCCCAGCTCGCGCTGGCGATTTCCGTCGAGGAAAAAGGCGTGCCGCAGGCGCAGCTGATCGCGGACAAGGCGCTGAGCGGGGCAATCCCGGCGCTGCGCCAGACCGGGCTGCAGGCGGTCGCAGCCTCCGGCAATCCGGAGGTAGCGCGCTGGTTTTTCAACGACTTCAAGGATCCGCGGCTGCCGCAGATCGGACGGCTTTACGCCACCGCCGGCTTCCTCGGCGCACCCGGCACCCGCGACATCGCGGTCGACTATATGCTCGCCAATTTCGACGCTTTCTCGAAGGGTGCTGGCGGCGGCGGGATCTTCTCGGCGCGGGCGGCGGGGATGTTCAACGTGCTGTGCACCGTGGACCAGGCCGCGGCGGTCGACGCCAAGCTTCGCCCGCAGCTGGCCGGGGGAAACACGCTGAGCCTCGATCGGGCGGTGGAATCGATCCGCAATTGCGCGCGGTTCCGCGATGCGAAGGCGGCGGAAGTTAGTGCTGCGATTTTGGCGGCCCGCTGAGTAAGGCCGTCATCCCGGCGAAAGCCGTCACCCAGAGCCAAGCAGGGCTGCGCTGAGCCGCCCTGGATCCCGGCTTTCGCCGGGATGACGGCTATGGCGGGGGCGGGCCTCAGGCAGCCGCCAGCCGGAAATCCTTATACTGCTCGCGGATCGCGGTCTTGAGCAGCTTGCCGGTGGCCGTGTGTGGCAGGCTGTCGACGAAATGGACTTCGTCGGGCAGCCACCATTTGGCGACATGCTGCGCCAGATGCGCCTGGATTTCCTCGGGGGTCACCTCGGCGCCGGGCTTGCGGACGACGAGCAGGATCGGCCGTTCTTCCCAGCGCGGATGATGGACGCCGATCGCCGCGGCTTCGGCGACGCCCGCGCAGCCGACCGCGGCATTTTCGAGCTCGACCGAGCTGATCCATTCGCCGCCCGATTTGATGACGTCCTTGGCGCGATCGGTGATCTGCATCGTCCCGTCGGCATGGAGGACCGCGACGTCACCGGTGTCGAACCAATTTTCGGCGTCGACGCAGGGCCCGCTTTCGTCCTGGAAATATTGGCGGATCACCCAGGGGCCGCGGACCTGAAGCCGCCCCGAGCTCTTGCCGTCGCGTGGCTGGATCACGCCCTCGTCGGTGACTACGCGCAGCTCGACCCCGAACGGGACCTTGCCCTGCATCGCCACCTGGCCGACCTGTTCTTCGAACGAGAGATCGTCCCAATCGTGCGACGGCGCCCCCATCGTGCCGATCGGCGAGGTTTCGGTCATGCCCCAGGCATGGTTGACGCGGATGCCCATCTTCATCAGCCGCTCGATCATCGCGCGCGGCGCCGCCGAGCCGCCGATCGTAACGATCTTGAGATGCTCGGGCGCCGCGCCGGTGGCGTCCATATACTGGAACATGCCGAACCAGACGGTGGGCACGCCGGCGCTGTGGGTGACCTTTTCGCGGTTCATCAGGTCGCAGAGGATCTTGGGCTCGTTGATCGCCGAGAAGACGAATTTGACGCCGACCGCGGCGCCGGCGAAGGGAAGTCCCCAGCCGACTGCGTGGAACATCGGCACGATCGGCATCGCCACCGACTGGGTGGAGAGATCGAATTCGGCGGGCTGGAGTTCGGTGATCGCGTGGATCACGGTGGAGCGGTGGGTATAGACCACGCCCTTGGGATTGCCGGTGGTGCCGCTGGTGTAGCAGAGCATGCAGGGTTCGCGTTCGTCGCCCTCGACCCAGGCATAGTCGCCGTCCTCGCGCGCGATGAGCGCTTCGAAACTGGCGGCGTCATCGGGGTCCGCGTCGAAGCAGACATAATGCTCGATCGTCGGCCAGTGCGGCTTCATCTTGTCGACCAGGGGCGCGAAGGCCTTGTCGTAGAGGAGGACCCGATCCTCGGCATGGTTGGCGATGAAGGCGAGCTGATCGTCGAACAGCCGCGGATTGATCGTGTGGATCAGCCCGCCCATCCCGATCGTGCCATACCAGGCTACCAAATGGCGGCTATGGTTCATCGCCAGCGTCGCGACGCGATCGCCGACCTTGACCCCCAGCCGCTCGAGCGCCTGCGCCAGCTTGCGCGAATCGCGGGCGATTCCGGCCCAGTCGGTGCGGGTCTCGCCGCCGTCGGCCCAGCGGGTGACGATCTCCCGCGACCCATGCTCGCGCGCGGCGTGATCGAGCAGGCGCATCACGCGGAGCTCGAAATCCTGCATTCCACCCAGCATTGCTCTCTCCATACCGGTTTTTCGAGAACCTAGCGTCGGTAGATAGTGGGTGTCGAGAGTGGCGTAGCTAAAAGCCCCTCCCCTTCAGGGGAGGGGTTGGGGTGGGGCGTGACCGTCTCATCGAGATCTTCGCGCGCCGACAGCCCCTCCCCTAACCCCTCCCGCAAGCAGAAGGGGGATTAGGCGGCGGCGGCCAGGCGCTGGCTTTCGGCAGTCTTGAGCGCCGCGTGGCGGATGCCGTGCAGCTTCTCGATCTTCTGGGCGAGTTCGCCGTCCAGGCGGAAGTTGCGTCCCAGCACCACCGTCGCCTCGCCCTCGGCGAGGGGCGCGCGCACCAGTATTTCGCCGCGGCCGCCGCGCTGATCGGCCATCAGCTCTGCGAGCACGCCGAGCACGCGCGGATCATCGACCACCACCTCGAGCAGGAGCTGGGCGGTGTTGGCAAGCGTCTCGAAAGGCTGGACGCGCTTGACGGTCACGCGCGGCGTGTCTTCACCGGCGCGCTTGTCGAGCTCTACGGTCAGCACGCCGCACCCGCCTGCCCGCGCGGCCTCTTCCATGTCCTTCGCGGCCAACTCCTCGAAGCAGGTCACGGGGATCTGGCCGCTGGTGTCGGAGATGGTCGCCATCAGATAGCGATTGCCGCGCGCCGAGGTGCGCCAGCGCGCATCCTCGATCAGGGCGGCAACGGTCGCGCCGATGCGGGCGCCTTCGGGGATCGGGATTTCGCCGAGCGTGCTCAGGTCGCGCGCGCCGTGGACGCGGGCGAGATGCTGGTAGCGATCGAGCGGGTGCGCCGAGAAATAATAGCCGAAGGCTTCCTTCTCGGCGTTGATCCGATCGGCAAGCGACCAGTGCGCGCTCTTGGGCAGCGCAATCGCGCCGCCGCCGGCTTCGGATTCGCCGAACAGGCCGCCCTGCCCGCTTGTCTTGCTGTCCTGCGTGCGCTGCGCGACCGCGAGCACCGTTTCGGCGGCGGCAAAGACCCCGGCGCGATTGGGCTCGATGCTGTCGAACGCCCCCGCCCCGGCCAACGTCTCGACCTGGCGCTTGTTTAGCAGGCGTGGATCGACGCGGCGCGCAAGATCGTCGAGCGACTGGAAGCGGCCATTTTCGTCTCGCTCCTCGACGAGCAATTCCATCGCACGCTCGCCGACGCCCTTGAGCCCGCCCAGCGCATAGCGCACCGCAAGACCCTCGCCATGCTTCTCGACCGAGAAATCGGCGAGGCTGGCGTTGATGTCGGGCGGCAGGCATTCGACGTCGAGCCGGCGCATATCGTCGGCGAAGATGGCGAGCTTGTCGGTCTGGTGGATGTCATAGGCCATCGACGCGGCGTAGAATTCGTGCGGGTAATGCGTCTTGAGCCAGGCGGTCTGGTAGGCCAGCAGCGCATAGGCCGCGGCGTGCGACTTGTTGAAGCCGTAGCCGGCGAACTTGTCGATCAAGTCGAACAGTTCGTTCGCCTGCTTGGCCGGGATGTTGTTCACCTTCAGGCAGCCCTCGACGAAGCCGGCGCGCTGGGCGTCCATCTCGGCCTTGATCTTCTTGCCCATCGCGCGGCGGAGCATATCGGCGCCGCCGAGGCTGTAGCCGGCCAGGATCTGCGCGGCCTGCATCACCTGTTCCTGATAGACGAAGATGCCGTAGGTCTCGTGGAGCACCGTTTCCAGCAGGGGGTGCGGATAGACGATCGGCTCGCGGCCGCCCTTGCGGTGACCGAACATCGGAATGTTATCCATCGGGCCCGGGCGATAGAGCGAGACGAGCGCGATGATGTCGCCGAAATTGGTCGGGCGGACCGCCGTCAGGGTGCGGCGCATGCCTTCGGATTCGAGCTGGAACACGCCGACAGTGTCGCCGCGCTGGAGCAGGTCGTAGACTTGCGGATCGTCCCAGCTGAGCGTTTCGAGATCGACTTCGATGCCGCGATCGCCGAGCAATTCGACTGCCTTCTTGAGCACCGACAGCGTCTTGAGCCCGAGAAAGTCGAACTTCACCAGCCCCGCCGCCTCGACATATTTCATGTCGAACTGGGTGACCGGCATGTCCGAACGCGGATCGCGATAGAGCGGGACGAGCTCGGCGAGCGGGCGATCGCCGATCACCACGCCGGCGGCGTGGGTCGAGCTGTGCCGCGGCAGCCCCTCCAGCCGCATCGACAGATCGACGAGATGGCGGACGCCGGGGTCGTTCTTATATTCCGAGTGGAAGTCGCTGACGCCGTTGAGCGTGCGTTCGAGCGTCCAGGGATCGGCGGGCAGATTGGGGATCAGCTTGGCGAGGCGATCGACCTGGCCATAGCTCATCTGCAGCACGCGCCCGACGTCCTTGAGCACCGCGCGCGCCTTCATCGTCCCGAAGGTGATGATCTGCGCGACCTGGCCGGTGCCATATTTCTGCTGGACGTAGCGGATCACTTCGCCGCGCCGGGTTTCGCAGAAATCGATGTCGAAATCGGGCATCGACACGCGTTCGGGATTGAGGAAGCGTTCGAACAGCAGGCCGAGCTTCAGCGGATCGAGATCGGTGATCGTCAGCACCCAGGCCACGACCGAGCCCGCGCCCGAACCACGGCCCGGGCCGACGGGGATGTCGTGCGCCTTCGCCCATTGGATGAAATCGGCGACGATCAGGAAATAGCCGGGGAAGCCCATCTGGATGATGACGTCGAGCTCGAATTCGAGGCGATCGCGATAGGGCTGTGTCCAGTCGGTCTCTTCCCCCTTTCCGGCCACGGGACTCCCCTCCCCTAGCCCCTCCCGCAAGCGGGAGGGGAACGACCTTCCCTCGATCTGGGCGATCTTCGCCAGGCGGCGATCGAGGCCGGCGCGGGAGAGTTCGCGCAGCATCGTGGCTTCGCCTTCGCGGTCGCCGGCGAGGCTGGGGAGGATGGGCTTGCGCTTGGGCGCGGCGACCGCGCAGCGCTGGGCTACCACCAGCGTGTTCGCGATCGCCTCGGGCAGATCGGCGAACAGCGACTTCATTTCGTTGGCGGGCTTCATCCACGCGTCGGGCGAGCTGCGCGGGCGGTCGTCGCTGGCGATGTAGGACGAGTTGGCGATGCACAGCATCGCGTCATGCGCTTCGTGGAAGCTTTCCTCGGCGAAGCAGCAGGGGTTGGTCGCGACCAGAGGCAGATCGCGGGCATAGGCATAATCGAGCAATTTGGGTTCGGCGCGGCCTTCGACTTCGTCGAGTCGGCGGACGATCTCGATATAGAGGCGATCGGGGAACAGCGCCTGCAGCGCCTCGGCATAGGCTTCGGCGGCCGAATCCTGCCCCTCGGCATAGAGCCGCGTCAGCCCGCCCTCGGCGCCGCCGGTGAGCGCGATCAGCCCGTCGGTGCGGCCGTTTAGCTGATCGAATGTGACATGGGCGTCTTCCTCGATCGGGCGATCGAGATGCGCGAGCGAGACGAGGTTGCAGAGATGACCGTAGCCGGTCTCGTCCTGCGCGAGCAGCGCGAGCCAGTCGATCGGCGCCTTGACGCCATCCGGCATGTTGGGCCGCTTGACCGCGAGCAGCGTGCCGATGATCGGCTGGACCCCGGCTTTCTTGCAGCCTTCGGAGAAGGGCATCGCTGCGTACAGCCCGTTGCGATCGGCCAAAGCCGCCGCCGGGAAGCCGAGCTCGCGCGCCCGCTTGGCGATCGCCTTGGGCTCGATCGCGCCTTCCAGCATCGTGTAGGAGGAGAAGACCCGGAGGGGAACGAAACCCGAATGCACCATGCCCGACCCTAGGCAGGCGCGCGCGGAATCGCCACCCGTCTTGCCGCGCTATCAACAGCTTTCATCGCGCCTGCGGCACCCGTTGAAGCCCTTAGCGCAGATGCGCGGAGCGGACTCGTCCGTAATGGTGGTCGATGTGCCGATACGGCAGGAGAAAGTTGGTTAACGCCGGCAGTCGCCGGCCTGTTCGGAGTAGCTTGCCATGTCCCTGCTTTGCGCATTGATCGGTCACATCCCCTTCGCCGCCCGCGAGCACAATCAGGATATGGATTTCAGCATCTGCCATTATTGCGGCACCGATCTGATCCGATCCGAAGACAGCGATTGGAGCACGGTTCCAGCGGGCCAGCGAGTCGTCCGGCGCGCCGCGGGGCGCGATGCCGATTCGGTCGCGCAGCGGCTGCACCGCGTTGCGCCGCCCCCACCCCGCCGCGATCCGCGCATCTCGCGTCCTGCGCCACACCGCGACCGCCGGGGCCGGGCGTCGAAGGGTGGGCCGGGCACGGTATTGCTGCTCGCCAATCTGGGCTGGCTGGCAGGCGACGATTGCGATGACGGCTCCAAGACCCTCACGCGGCCGCCGTCGGTGATCCGACTTCCCGGCGAGCGCCGCTAGGGTTGTTCCGGCGCAGGTAACTTCCCTGCGGAAGAAGGGACGCCTTTAGAGCAATTTCTCGATATCGGCTTCGATGTCGCGCGGCGCGGTGGTCGGCGCGTAGCGATCGACGACCTTGCCCGATCGATCGACGAGGAACTTGGTGAAGTTCCACTTGATCGCCTTCGAGCCCAGTAATCCGGGCGCTTCCTGCTTCAGATGCTCGAACAGGGGCGCGGCATCGGCGCCGTTGACATCGATCTTGGCGAAGACCGGGAAGGTCACGTCATAGGTAAGCGAGCAGAAGTTCGCGATCTCGGCGGCGTCGCCGGGCTCCTGGCCGCCGAACTGGTTGCAGGGGAAGCCCAGCACCGCGAAGCCCTGATCCTTATGCGCGCGATAGAGCGCCTCCAGCTCGGCATATTGCGGGGTGAAGCCGCATTTGGAGGCGGTGTTCACGACCAGCAGCACCTGTCCAGCATAGTCGGACAGGTCGGTCTCATGGCCGTCGGCGGCGCGGACGGGGAGTTCGGTGATGCTCATGCTACCTCCGCGAGAGTGAGCCGGCCTTCATGGAGGCGCAGGACGCGGTCCATCCGCGCCGCGAGCCGCTCGTTATGCGTGGCGACCAGTGCGGCCGAACCCTCGTCGCGGACCAGGCTGACGAATTCGGCGAAGACGCGGTCGGCGGTCGCTTCGTCGAGATTGCCGGTGGGCTCGTCGGCCAGCACCAGCGCCGGACGATTGGCCAGCGCGCGGGCGACTGCGACTCGCTGCTGTTCGCCGCCCGAAAGCTGGTTCGGCCGATGGGTGATGCGCGAGGCAAGGCCCAGGGCGCCGAGCAGATCCTCGGCGCGCCTGTCGGCGTCGGCGCGGGTGGCGCCGTGGATCATCTGGGGCAGCACGACATTTTCGAGCGCGTTGAAATCGGGGAGCAAGTGATGGAACTGGTAGATGAAGCCCAGGCTGTCGCGGCGGACCGTGGTGCGACCGCCGCTGTCGAGCTGCGCGGCTTCCCTGCCGAGGATGCGGATCGAGCCTTCGAATCCGCCCTCGAGCAGACCAACCGCCTGGAGCAGCGTCGACTTGCCCGAGCCGGAGGGGCCGAGCAAGGCGACGATCTCGCCCGGCTGGACGTCGAGATCGACGCCGCGCAGGACCTCGATCACGGTTTCCCCCTGCTTGAAGCTGCGCTTCAGCCCGCGGGTCTGGAGGATCGGCCCAGCGCCGTTTACGGCGCGTCCCTCAAAGCTACTCATAGCGCAACACCTGCACGGGATCGGTGCTCGCCGCCTTCCACGCCGGGTACAGCGTCGCCAGGAAGCTGAACAGCAGCGCCATCAGGCAGATGCCGATCGTCTCGAACGTATCGGTGCGCGCGGGCAACTCGGTGAGGAAGCGCATCTGCGGGTCCCACACGTTCTGACCGGTCACGAGCCCGATGAACTGGACCACCTGTGCGCGGAAGGTGATGAACAGGAAGCCGAGCACTGCGCCCGCGGCCACGCCGAAGGTGCCGATGATGACGCCGACGGTGACGAAGATGCGCATCAGCCCAGCCCGACTCGCGCCCATCGTCCGCAAAACCGCGATGTCGCGGGTCTTCGATCGCACCAGCATGATCAGCGAGGAGACGATGTTGAACGAGGCCACGATCAGGATGATCGACAGGACGGTGAACGAAACGACCCGATCGACCGACAGCGCTTCGAACAGTTCGCGGTTCATCTGCCGCCAGTCGACGATCTGGCCGCGACCACCGACTTTCTGGACCAGAGGCGCGACGATCTGCTGGACATTGTCCGGATCGTTGGTGTCGATCTCGACCATGCTCACCGCGTCGCCGAGCAGCAGCAGGGTCTGCGCATCCTCCATCGGCATGACGACGAAGATCTTGTCGAAATCATAGATGCCGACTTCGAAGATCGCGGCGACGGTGTAGCTCACCGAGCGATACATCGTCCCGAACGGCGTGGCGCTGCCCGCGGGATTGATGATCGTGATCTTGCTGCCGATGCTGGCGCCGAGCGATTCGGCGAGCCGAGATCCGATCGCGACTTCCTCGCGGCCGGGCTCGAGCTTGTTCAGCGAGCCGAGCACTTCCTTGCCCTTGAGTGCCGGATTGCTGCGGATATCCTCGACTCGCATGCCACGGATCTGGGCGAATTCGACGCGGCCGTTGAAGCTGGCGAACAAAGGCTGCTCGATCAACGGCGTGGCGCTGGTGACACCGGGGGTGGCCTCCGCCTGCCGGACGATCTGGCGCCAGTCGCGCAACTGGCCGCCATAGCCCTGGACCACGGCATGGCCGTTGAGCCCGGTGATCTTGTCGAACAGCTCGGCGCGAAAGCCGTTCATGACACTCATCACGACGATGAGCGCAGCGACGCCAAGCATCACCGCGACCAGGCTGAACCCGGCGACGACGGCGATGAACGCCTCGCTGCGGCCCGGCAACAGATAGCGGCGGGCGATCATTCGCTCGTAGCGCGATAGTAGCATGCGGCTGGTGGCTGCCCTGATAAGTGCGAGGCCGTCCTCTAGGGCAAGGCAGGCGGCACTGGCAATGCGTCTGCGTGTTGCCGCGACCTTAGCTTATGTTGCCAAATCGCCACAGGGGTCCGCGAAACCGTTTCGCGGTGTAGCAAAAGCGGTGACAAAGGCCCCGCGCCGCCGTAGCGAAACCTTGTCGAAACGCAGGCAGTAATGGCCGTGGTTCGGGGAGGGCTCCAGTCCCGCTCATAGGCAAGTATGAGCGCGTGGGCAGGGCCTGACAAAGGGGGCTGACGAGCGATCGTCACGCAGGCGGCCGGGCTGGAAACAGTCCGGCCGTTTGCATTTCCGGGCTCTATCGCAACCCGAAAAAGGGGAGACGGTGCGGGCTCCGTCTCCCCTTCCCTCCAATCTCCCCCGGCCATGGCGAGAGATCGAAGCGCGGTTTCGATCAGAAGGACTTGCTGATCGTAATTCCATAGGTGCGCGGATCGCCGGGATTGCCGGCGATCAGGCCGGTATTGCCGGGCGTGGTGGCGAGCAGCTCGAAATAGTCCTGGTCGAACGCGTTGCGGACCCAGCCGAACAGATTGAAGTCCTCGGTCCGGAAGCCGAGGCGGAAGTTGGCCAGCGTGTAGCCCTGGATGTCGGTGTAGATCGAGCGCGAGGCGTTGGACGAGAATTCGGATCGCGAATTGGCGTCGCCGGCGAGATAGAATTCGCCGTCCTGCGCCAACAGGTTGGCCGGCAATTTATATTCGGCACCGTAGGAGAAGGCCCAGTTCGAGATGCCGGGGAGCCACTGGCCGGAGATGTCGCAGACCACCGGACTCGGCTGGCCCGGCACGCCCGGTGTGCCCCCCGCGCTGCCCAGCGGTGCGGCGCTGCCGCCCGAGCGTTCGGGCGGGCATGGCGCGTTGGCGAACTCGACATATTCGTGGTCGGTATACGCGCCGTTGACGTAGAAGCTGAACCGATCCGAGGGGCGCAGCGAGAAATCGGCCTCGACACCGCGGACGCGGACTTCGCCGGCATTGGCGAGATAGCCGCGCAGCGTCGAGGTCGAGCTGTTGTTCACGATCGCCTGATAGTCCTTGATGATCGTCCAATAGCCGCTGAGGTTCAGCGTCGCCTTGCGATCCCAGAATTGCGATTTCACGCCGAGCTCGAAATGGTCGACCTTCTCGGGATCGATCTGGGCGAGATCGGTCTGGACGACCCCGTTGACCACCGGCACACCGTTAAGATTGAGCCCGCCCGATTTGAAGGTGTGGGCGTAGGTCGCATAGACCAGCACGTCGCGCGACGGCTTGTAGGATGCGGTCAGATCGTAGGAGAGGTTCCAGGCGCGATAGGCCTCGTCGTTGAAGGCCTGCGGCTGGATCGCCTCGCGCTGCGCCGCCTGGCGGGCGGTGCCGCCGCTATAGGGGACGAGCACCCCGGCGCTGTCGGTCACCACGCTGACATAGCTGCCGACCTTGTCGTCATAATTGACACGCAGCCCGGGGGAGAGGGTGAAGGCGTCGGTCACGTTCCAGTTGAGCTTGCCGAACAGCGCGCCGCTGAAATTCTTGAGGCGGATGTCGTTGTTCGCGGTGAGGCCTGCGAGCACGCTCGGATCGTTCGAGAGCGCGCTGGTGGGATTGAGCAGGAAGCGGCTCGCGGCCGAGCCCTGCTGCTGGATGCCGGTGGTGTGGATGTCCTGATAGAAGCCGAAAACACCGAGCACATAGTCGAAGCCCCTGCCCTCGCCGGCGTAGCGAAACTCCTGGGTGAATTGGTTCTGCTTCGTAGGGTTGTTCGACTTGGTTGTGATCGGCAGGCCGGTGAAGTCGCGATCGTTGGCCGGACCCCAGTCCCAGAAGCGCCAGGCCGAGACCGAAGTCAGCGTGCCCGACCCGAGATCGAGCTCGCCACGCAGCGATACGCCGCCCAGGACGTTGCGCGCATTGAGATCGGCATCCAGATCGGTCACCCGATCGAACGGATCGGTGCTGGCCACGGTGTAGTTGAGCGCGGCGGTGAGCGCCGGATATTGGCGGTTCGCCGGGCGCTGGGTGGGGCCGTAGCGCACATAGATTTGCGCGCAGCATTCGGGATCCTGGCGGTTATAGTCGCCCGAGAGCGTTAGGTTCAGGCTGTCGCTTGCGCGCCACAGAATCGCGCCGCGCAGGCCGATATTGTCCTGCTCGTTGACGTAATTGCCCGTCGCGACGTTCAGAATCGTGCCCTTGCGGCTGGTCGACGAGATGCCGAAGCGCGCAGCGACATCGTCGCCGAGCGGGCCCGAGACCGAAGCCTTGCCCTGCTTGAAGCCGAGATTGCCGATCGTGACTTCGCTGCGGCCTTCGAAGGTGAAGCTAGGCGCTTTGCTGGTGATACTGATCGCGCCGGCGACGGTATTCTTGCCATATAGGGTGCCCTGCGGACCGCGCAGCGTCTCGACCTGCTGGACGTCGAGGAAATCGAGCGTGGCGACCGCGACGCGGCTGAAATAGACCTGATCGATATAGACGCCGACGCCCTGATCGATGCCGTCGTTGGTCAGGCCCAGCGGCGCGCCGAGGCCGCGGATGTTGACCGAGCTGTTGCGCGGGTTCGACGAATAGAATTGCAGCGTCGGCTGCAATTGCTGGAGCCGCTGGACGTTGAAGCTGCCGGTGCTGTCGAGCTCCTTCACGCCGACGACCGAGATCGGGATCGGCACATCCTGCGCCTGCTCTTCGCGGCGGCGCGCCGTTACGACGATGTCGGAGGCGACCGAGCTGCGCTGGACTTCCTCGGGGGTGCGGGCCTGATTACCCGGCGCCGTCTGGGCCGCGGCCGCGATCGGCGAGGTGCCGGCGAGCAGTGCCAGCGTGAGTGAGAGATGCCGCATCAAATCCCCTTTCAATGTGTCAGGTTTAATCTCCACTGATTCAGGGGACATTAGCGAACAAGCGAATATTGGGGCGCGCAAAGCTCAGATTGGTCGCCGCGCCGACAGCAGTCCGACCCTCTTGAAACCGTACCGGTCGATACCAAATAGCGCTTACCGCAGTGCCGCCAGGGCTGCGGCAAGACCGCGCCGCGGAATCCGGGCGCCGGTCGGACGTTCAACTTGCTCATATGGAGGATTTGAAATGCGTCAGTTCGACTTTACTCCCTTCCGCCGCTCGACGATCGGCTTCGACCGTCTGTTCGACTTGCTTGAGACCAGCGCGCGTCAGGCCGGGAGCGAGAATTATCCCCCGTTCAACCTCGAGCGCATTGCCGAGGATCGCTATCGCATCACGCTGGCGGTCGCCGGCTTCAAGCCCGAGGAAATCGACATTACCGCGCAGCAGAATCTGCTGCTGGTGGTCGGCAAGAAGCGCGAGGAGAATGAGAACAATCAGGGCTCGTATCTGCATCTCGGCATCGCCAACCGCAGCTTCGAGCGTCGTTTTGAACTCGCCGACTTCGTCCGCGTCGAGGATGCGAGCCTGTCGGATGGCTTGCTCACCGTCGAGCTGGTCCGCGAAGTGCCCGAAGCGATGAAGCCGAAGAAGATCACCGTAAACGGCGGCGGCCAGCCGAGCGCGATCGAGCATCGCGACGCGGCCTGACGCCATTACGACTTTGCGGCGCTTTCCTCCCTTTGGCGCCGCGGCAGGGGCGTCCGGACCGCGGTCCGGGCGCCTTTTGCATTTCCGTGGAACGATTGATCCAGATCAACGTTTGGCTAATACGGGGTGGCGGGAAATCGAGCATGAAGTGCAATTTGGAAACAGCGGACGTTCTGTTGAGCGCCGCATTATCCGCAGCGCGCCTGCCGGCCGACATTCGGGCCGGGGCGCTCGAATCCATCGCCGCGCCGGTCTATCTCACCGACGCTTCGGGCCGCCTCACCCATTATAACGCCGCCTGCATCTCGTTCGCCGGACGCGTGCCGACGCCGGGAGAGGATCGCTGGTGCGTAACGTGGCGACTCTACACCACCGCGGGGCACCCGTTGCCGCACGAGGAATGTCCCATGGCGGTTGCCGTTCGGGAGCGGCGCGAGGTGCGCGGCATGGAAGCACTTGCCGAGCGACCCGATGGAAGCCGGGTGCGTTTCCGCCCCTTCCCTACCCCGCTTTATACCGAAGACGGCGATTTTGCCGGGGCAGTCAATGTGATGATCGACGTGACAGATCGTCGCCGGGCCGAGGATCTGCGCTACCAGGCGGCGCGCTGCCGCCGCTTGCTGACCTGCACGTCGGATAGCCAGGCGATCGAGGCGCTGCGCGCGCTGGCCGCCGAATATGACGCCGAGGCCGAGCGGCTGGTCGCCACGCTGAACTAGCGCCGCTGCATCAGCAGCCAGGGTTTGACCCGGCCGGTCGGCTTTGGTGCGCCATCGAGCCGCACTGCGCGCAGAATGGTCACCGGCTTCGGCAGGATCATCTGCCCGCGCATCGGCCCCCTGCCCCCGCCGTTCGGCTTGGCGAGGATCTTTCGCACCGTCGCCATCCCCGCGATCACGCGGCCAAACGCCGCATAGCCGCGCGAGGCGCCGCGCGCGTCGAGCGAGGGATTGTCCCCGACCATGATCGAGAAGTTGCCCGTCGCCGAATCGGGATTGCTGCCATGCGCCATCGAGACCGCGCCGTCGGTGTGGCGGATGCCGGTGCGGTTGGTCGGTTCGAGCGGCGGCGAGGGCAGGATGCGCCGCGCGTCGGTGCCGACGCCGCCCTGGACGAAGCCGAGCCTGGGATCTGTCTTGCGGCGCGCCGAGCGGTAGAAATTGGTCCCGTCCAGCCGCCCGTCGTCGACATAGGCCAGGAAGTTGGCGGTGGTCCTGGGGGCGCGTCGTGCGTCGAGCGCGAGCATGATCTGGCCCTCCGACGTATCGATGCGGACGCGGACCATCCCCGGGATCGGCCGGTTCTGGGCGGCGGCCGAAGCCGGGGCTAGGAGCAGGAAAGCCAACAAGGCGAAGCGGATAGGCATGGCGCGTGTCGCTAATCGAAGCGTCGGCGCGGGTGAAGGACTTTCCTCAGAGAAAGCCGATCTGCCGCAACCACGCCTCGCACAGCCGCGGCCAGATCGACACCGGCAGGTCCGGCGTGTCGAGCGCGAAGCCGTGCGGGGCGTCGGCGAAGATGTGCAGCTCGGCCCCTGCCCCCGCCGCCTCCAACGCCGCGTGCAGCCGGCGGCCATTCTCGACCGGGACGACGGGATCGTTGCCCGAATAGACGAGGAAGGCGGGCGGCGGGCTCGGGCTTAGCTGCGCGTCGGGCTGGAGGCGATCGTACATCGCCTGTTTCTCGGGCGGCGGCAGCGGGGGCTTGTCCGCGACGATCGTGCGGCCCTTGGCGTTGGTGGAGATGGGAGCGTAGCCGATGATCAGCGCATCGGGGCGCGTGGGCTGGCCGGCGTGGCGCGTTGCCGGTGGGGGCCAGTCCGCGGGATAGTCGGCGGCCAGGCAGGCGGCGAGATGGCCGCCGGAGGAGAGGCCAACGACGCCAGCATGCTCGAAGCCGCCGGCGCGGATCATCCGCATCGCTTCCCTCGCATCGTCGAGCGGGGCGGCGATGCCGTGCGCGGCAGTGGGGAAGCGGTGGATCAGCACATAGGCATGATAGCCGAGCCCGGTGAGCCAGCGCGCGACCGCGACGCCTTCGCGGCCCGCCATGAGCTGGGTGTAGCCGCCGCCACCGAGGACCAGCATCGCGCGGCCACTTGGCCGTGCGGGCGCAAAGCCGAACAGCCAGGGGCGATCCACGGCGGTGACGATCGCGGCGTCGGAGGCCGCCTCGGGGTCTTGGAGAGTGAAGGCACCGTCGAGGGGGGCGTCTTCCCAGAGCGGCCAGGCGGTGTCGGCGTTCAGCATTTGCATCCTCAAATCCGTCATCCCCGCGCAGGCGGGGATCCAGAGTTACTCTGCCGCACCGCCCGCGACCCTGGATCCCCGCCTTCGCGGGGATGACGGAGGGAGTGTGGGTGTGGGGGCGACCTTAAACCAGGCGGCTCTGCTTGACGGCAGCCTCGATGAAACTTGCAAACAGCGGATGTGGCTCGAACGGCTTGGACTTGAGCTCCGGGTGGAACTGGACGCCGACGAACCAGGGATGATCGGGCCGCTCGACGATTTCGGGGAGCGCGCCGTCGGGCGACATGCCCGAGAAGACCAGGCCGCCACTCTCGAGCACGTCCTTGTAATGGGTGTTGACCTCATAGCGGTGGCGGTGCCGCTCGCTGATGTCGTTCGAGCCGTAGATGGAAGCTACAACGCTGTTGCCCGAGAGCCGCGCCGGATAGGCGCCGAGCCGCATCGTGCCGCCCATGTCGCCGCCTGCCTCGCGCTTCTGGATGCCCTCAGGCGTCATCCACTCGGTGATCATGCCGACCACCGGCTCCTCGGTCGGGCCGAATTCGGTGGTGGAGGCATTGGCGATGCCCTGGCTGCGCGCCGCATCGACGCAGGCCATCTGCATGCCGAGGCAGATGCCGAAGAAGGGCACGCCGCGCTCGCGGGCGAAGCGGACGCCGGCGATCTTGCCCTCGCTGCCGCGCTCGCCGAACCCGCCGGGGACGAGGATGCCGTTCATCGGCTCGAGCTGGGCCGCGACGACTTCCTCGTCCTGCTCGAACACTTCGGCGTCGAGCCAGCGGATGTTGACCTTCACCTTGTTGGCGATGCCGCCATGGACCAGCGCTTCGTGGAGCGACTTATAGGCATCGGGCACGCCCATATATTTGCCGACCACGCCGATCGTGACTTCGCCCTCTGGATTGTTCAGCCGGCGCGTGATGTCTTCCCAGCGATCGAGCGCGGGGGGCTCGCCGGGATCGATGCCGAAGGCGCGGAGCACCTCCGAATCGAGCCCCTCGCGATGATATTGCATCGGCACCGCGTAGATGCTCTTCGCATCGAGCGCGGGGATGACCGCGGCGGTGGGGACGTTGCAGAATTGGGCGATCTTGGCGCGGTCGCTCGCGGGCAGCTCGCGCTCGGAGCGGCAGACCAGCACGTCTGGCTGTACGCCGAGCGCGGCGAGCTCGCGCACGCTGTGCTGGGTGGGCTTGGTCTTCAGCTCGCCCGCCGCCGAGATATAGGGGACCAGCGTGACATGGATGCTCACGGTATTGCCGCGGCCCAGATCGTTGCGGAGCTGGCGGATCGCCTCGATGAAGGGCAGCGATTCGATATCGCCGACGGTGCCGCCAATCTCGCACAGCACGAAATCGAGGTCGGCGGTGTCGGCCTGGGCGAACGCCTTGATCGCGTCGGTGACGTGCGGGATCACCTGCACCGTGGCGCCGAGATAGTCGCCCCTGCGCTCGCGGGTGATGATCGTCTGGTAGATGCGGCCCGAGGTGACATTGTCCGACTGGCGCGAGGCGACGCCGGTGAAACGCTCGTAATGGCCGAGATCGAGATCGGTCTCCGCCCCGTCGTCGGTGACATAGACCTCGCCATGCTGGTGCGGCGACATCGTGCCTGGATCGACGTTCAGATAGGGATCGAACTTGCGGATCCGCACGCGATAGCCGCGTGCCTGGAGCAACGCCGCCAGGCTCGCTGCCATGAGACCTTTGCCGAGCGAGGAGACCACGCCGCCGGTGATGAAGATGTACCGCGCCATGGGAGCAGAGGCCTAACGGGTTTGGGCGCACGCCGACAAGCGCGCGACTCCATATTTTTTATCGAGGCACTCCCCACGGAGGGGAGCGGCGGGCGCTTATTCGGCGAGCGGGACCTGGCCGTTGGCCGGCGCAGCGCTGTTCTCGGGCGCTGCGGGTGCGCCGATCGGGGCCGGCGCGGTCGTGTTGCCGATCGCGAAGGGTACCCCGGCCGCGCCGGGCGCCGCCGCCGGCGCCACGGGCGCACGCTGCAGCGAAGTATCGATCGTCGTCGAATGCCGCATCGCCGCGATGAAGGCGAGGACGATCGCCATCACGATGAACGCCGTCGCAAGCACCGCCGTCGCCCGCGTGAGGAAATCGGCCGCGCCGCGGGCCGACATCAGCCCGGACGGGCTGCCACCCGTGGTGAGACCGCCGCCTTCCGAGCGCTGCATGAGAATCACCGTGACCAGAAGGGCCGCGATGATGGCGTGGACGACGAGCAGGAAAGTGAACATCTAAGACAGGACCTGTTGCGGAAAGCGGCGACATAGGGGACGGCGCCGCGCGGATCAACCGGCTTGCCGCGCGTCCCCGCCGCGCCGCGCGACCGGACAACCTCCCAAACAAAGCCGTAACATTTCGCCAACGCACTGAAACCACTATGCACCCAGCGCGTTTGAGTGATGATCCCGTAATGTGCCGGGCACGTAACGATGAGTGGAAATCGTGAACGCATTGTCAGAACAGTCATTGTCGTCATGGAAGAACACGCTGATCGATTATGTGCGTTCGGGCGAACCCGATCTCACCAATCGCCAGATGGCGCTTCTGATGCTGGTTTACCTGGACGCAGGGCCCCATACGGTGCGCGGATTGGCCCGCGCGCTCAACGTCTCGAAACCCGTAGTAACCCGAGCCTTGAATCGACTGGGCACGCTCGGCTATCTGCGCCGCCAGCGCGATGATAGCGACAAACGAAACATCTTCGTCGCGCGCACACCGGAAGGGGCAGAGTTTCTTGCAGAATTCGGGCATTTCCTCGCTGGGGACAACGTCAGCGAGCCGCTCGTCCGCCGAGCTAACGCGTAAGCGCTTCTCGCTGCGGGGGCGGTCCGCTCCCATCGATCCGCGAGTCGATGCCGTGCGTCGCGACCTCGCCGACGTCCGCCTCGCCGATCGCGTCTTCGCGCCGCATTATGCAGCCCCGCTTCCCCGCACCCTTCTCGTGGCGACGACGCTGCGCTGCGCATCGCCGATCGATTCGGAAGTAATGGCGCAGCTGGCGGCCGGCGAGACATTCGAAGTGCTCGAACTGGCCGGGGTCCATGCCTGGGGGGTGGCGCCCACGCACGGACTGGTCGGCTATATTCCCGCAACCGCAATCGGCGATTCGCAATGACCATTCGTGTCTTCATCGACGGTGCCGTGGGCACCACCGGGCTCGAGATACGCGAGCGGCTGGACGGCCGCGACGGGATCGAGCAGCTGATTCTGGCAGAAGCGGATCGCAAGGACCCCGCCAAGCGCGAGGATGCGCTGAACTCGGCCGATTTCGTGATCCTGTGCCTGCCGGACGATGCCGCGCGCGAGGCCGTCGCGATGATCCGCAACGAAAAGGTCCGCGTGATCGACGCCTCGACCGCGCACCGCGTCGCGCCCGACTGGACCTATGGCTTCGCCGAGCTCGAACCCGGCCAGTCCGCCGCGATCGCCGAGGCCGCGCGCGTGAGCAATCCGGGCTGCTACCCCACTGGCTTCCTGGCGCTGGTCCGGCCGCTGATCCGCGCCGGCATGGTGCCGCTCGACCATGTGTTCAGCGTCAACGCCGTTTCGGGCTATTCGGGCGGCGGCAAATCGATGATCGCCGAGTTCGAGGACCGGGCGTCGGAAGGATTCACCGACACCGCCTTTCGCATCTATGGCCTCGGGCTCGCGCACAAGCATGTCGCCGAGATGCAGAAGCATGCGCGGATCGAGCATGCCCCGATCTTCCTGCCCGCGGTGGCCAACACCTATCGCGGCATGGTCGTCGAAGTGCCTTTGCCGCTGCATGCCTTCACCCGGCGTCCGTCGATCGAGGCGTGCGAGAATGTGCTGCGCGAAGCCTATAAGGATTCGCCGCTGGTGCGCGTTCTTCCCGCGGACGTCCCGCTCGTCAGGATCGAGGAGGATGCCGGCACCGATCGGCTGAGCCTGCGCGTGTTCGGCAATATCGAGACCGGGCAGGCTCGGCTGGTCGCGACGCTCGACAATCTCGGCAAGGGGGCGGCCGGCGCGGCGGTGCAGAATCTGAATATCATGGCGGGACTCGATCCCGTCGCGGGGCTGGTGCTTTAGGCCCCTACCCCGCTACCGTCATCCCGGCGAACGCCGGGATCCAGGGTCACAGGCGATAAGGCAGAGAAACTCTGGATCCCGGCGTTCGCCGGGATGACGACGAATTGGGCAGTAAAGCCGTCCACACCTTGATCTTTCCCCCCCATTGGTGTCTCGCACTCCAAAGCAGATGAGAGGCGAAAGATGCACCAGCCCGTGGGCAAATTGCTGCTGTTCGGCGCGACCGGAGATCTGGCGCAGCGGATGCTGCTGCCGTCGCTTTATGCGCTGCACGCCGATGGGCTGCTGCCTGCGGGACTGACGATCACCGGCACCGCGCGCTCGGACAAGGACGACGCATCGTTCCGCGATTTCGCTCGCGCCGCGCTCGACGAATTCCTCCCTTCCGATCGGCAGGATGACAGCGCTGTCGCGAGCTTTCTCGAGCGGTTATCCTATCAGGCGCTCGACGCTTCGACGCTCGAAGGCTTCGATTCGCTGAAGGAGAAGATCGGCGACATTTCGGGCGGGCTGGCTATCTTCCTCTCCACCGCGCCGCGCCTGTTCGGTCCGACGATCAAGGGTCTCGAATCTGCCGGACTGACCGGCGCCAACGTCCGCATCGGTCTGGAGAAGCCGCTGGGGCGCGACCTCGAATCGAGCCGCGAGATCAATGACATCGTCGCGCAGGCATTTCCCGAGGACCGCACCTTCCGGATCGACCATTATCTGGGCAAGGAGACGGTTCAGAACATCCTCGCGCTGCGCTTCGGCAATTCACTATTCGAACCTGTCTGGAACGCGCAAGGCATAGAAAGCGTCCAGATCACCGTGTCCGAAACCGTTGGCCTCGAAGGGCGTGCGGGCTTCTACGATGAGACCGGCGCGCTGCGCGACATGGTGCAGAACCACATGCTCCAGCTGGTCGCGTTGATCGCGATGGAGCCCCCCGCCCGCTTCGACGGGACCGCGATCCGCGACGAGAAGGTCAAGGTTTTCCGATCGTTGCGCCGTATCGATGCCGGCGACGTGCCTACGCTCACCGTCACCGGCCAATATGGCGGCGGCGCGGTGAAGGGTGAGATCGTGCGCGATTATGCAACCGATCTGGAGAAAGGTTCGACTACCGAGACCTTCGTGGCGATCAAGGCGCATGTCGACAATTGGCGTTGGCACGGAGTGCCCTTCTATTTGCGCACCGGCAAGCGGCTCGCCGAGCGCCGCTCGGAAATCGTCATCCAGTTCCGGCCGGTGCCGCATTCGATCTTCGCCGAGCGCGGCGGCGCGCTGAAGCCCAACCAGCTGGTGATCCGGCTCCAGCCCGAGGAATATGTCCGGCTGCTGGTCATGGCCAAGCAGCCGGGGCTCGACCGCGAAGGCGTGCGGCTTCGCGAGGTCCCGCTGAACCTGAGCCTCGAGAATGAGTTCGCCGGCACCCGCCGCCGCATCGCTTATGAGCGGTTGCTGCTCGATCTGATCGAGGGCGACCCGACGCTGTTCGTCCGGCGCGACGAGGTGGAGGCGCAGTGGGAATGGATCGACGGCATCCGCGCCGGCTGGGAAGCCAATGACGTGAAACCCAAGCCTTATGCCTCGGGCAGCTGGGGACCCTCGGCCTCGGTCGCGCTGACCGAACGCGACGGGGTGACGTGGAACGAATAGCCGCGCCACCCATATGGGACGCGAGCGAGTCTTTCGAAATTCAAGGAATGAGCATGACGACCGAGATCGAATGGTGGGAATATGACGATGTCGAGGAAATGGCCGCGGCCGTGGCCGGCGACGTCCAGTTCATCATCGAAAGTGCATTGGATGCGCGCGGCGGCGCGGTCGTAGCGCTCGCCGGCGGCAAGACGCCGCTGCCGATCTACGAGAAGCTCGCCCAGGCCAAACTCGACTGGAAGCGCGTGACGATCGTGCCCGGCGACGATCGCATGGTGCCGCTGGGCGATCCGCTGTCGAACGTTACCGCGATCGGCAAGGTCTTCATCCCCAAGGGCGCGCGGGTGAAGCCGCTGATCAGCGCGACGATCACCGATTACAAGGCCGCGGGCCGATCGGCCGATGCGCTGCTGCAGGATCTGCACTGGCCGCTCGACCTGTGCCTGCTGGGCGTGGGCGGCGACGGGCATGCCGCCTCGATCTTCCCCGGCCCGGATTATGACGAGGCGCTCAACGGGCCGAAGGAACGGCGCGCGATCGGCGTGCGTCCCGATCCGATGCCGCCGGAGGCGCCGGTCGATCGCATTTCACTGACGCGGGAGGCGATCGTCTCGGCGCGTGCGTTGATGATTGCGATCACGGGCGCGAAGAAGCGCGAAGTTCTGGAAGCTGCGATCGAGCAGGGGGCGTCTTCGCCCTATCCGGTTGGGCGGATCCTGGCGGATGTCGAGCTGCCGGTCGACGTGCACTGGGCGGCGTGAAGACCGTCACCCTCACCCTTCCGGCGCTTCGCGCCTCCCTCCCTCTCCCGTCGGGAGAGGGAAGGGGCCCATCGCGCAGCGAGTGGGAAGGGTGAGGGCGATACTCCTTTCCAAGGCTGAGCTATGACCCTCCACCCCGAAATCGCCGCCGTCACCGATCGCATCATCGAGCGTTCGAAGCCGCGCCGCGCCGCCTATCTCGACCTGATCCGCCGTGAGCGCGAATCGGGCGCGGACCGGCCCAAGCTGGGCTGCGCCAACCTGGCGCATGCTTATGCCGGAACGGACGAACAGCGCGACCGGATGAAGGACGGGCGGGCGATGAACATCGGCATCGTCACCTCGTACAACGACATGCTCTCGGCGCACGCGACCTATTACCGCTACCCCGAGCAGATGAAGGTCTGGGCGATCGAGGCCGGCGCCACCGCGCAGGTGGCGGGCGGCGTGCCGGCGATGTGCGACGGCGTGACCCAGGGCTATTCGGGAATGGAGCTGTCGCTGTTCAGCCGCGATACGATCGCGCTCTCCACCGGGATCGCGCTCAGCCACCGCGTGTTCGAAGGCGCCGCTTTGCTCGGCATCTGCGACAAGATCGTGCCCGGGCTGCTGATGGGGGCGCTGCGCTTCGGGCATCTGCCGATGGTGATGATTCCCGGTGGACCGATGCGCTCAGGCCTCGCGAACAAGGACAAGGCCGCGGTCCGCGAGGCCTATGCGGAGGGCGAGGTCGGACGCCCCGAGTTGCTCGAAGCCGAAATCGCCGCCTATCACTCGAAGGGCACCTGCACCTTTTACGGCACCGCCAATTCGAACCAGATGATGATGGAGGCGATGGGGCTCCACATGCCGAGCGCGGCCTTCGCCAACCCCGGCACCAAGCTGCGCCAGGAACTGACCCGCGCCGCGGTCCAGCGCCTCACCGAGATCGGTTGGAACGGCAATGACTATCGCCCGATCGGCCATGTCGTCGACGAGAAGGCGATCGTCAACGCGGCGATCGTGCTGCTCGCCACCGGCGGCTCGACCAACCATCTGATCCACGTCCCCGCCTTCGCCCGCGCGGCGGGGATCGTGATCGACTGGGAGGATTTTGACCGCCTCTCGCGCGCGGTGCCGCTGCTGACGCGAGTGTACCCAAATGGCTCGGCGGACGTGAACGGCTTCGAGGATGCCGGCGGCCCCGCCTTCGTGATCCGCGAACTGCTCAAGGGCGGGCTGATGCACGGCGACACGCTGACGATCGCGAAGGACGGCATGCCGGCCTATGCGCGCCAGTCGGCGATCGAGGAGGATCGGCTGATCTGGCGCGACTTGCCCGAGAAGAGCGGTGACGAGACGATCGTCCGCACGCTCGATGCACCTTTCTCCCCCGAAGGCGGCTTCCGGATCCTGACCGGCAATGTCGGCCGCGCCTGCATCAAGGTGAGCGCGGTCGATCCCGATCGCTGGATCATCGAGGCCCCTGCCCGCGTCTTCTCCACCCAGCAGGCGGTGCAGGACGCCTTCCAGGCGGGAGAACTCGATCGCGACGTGGTGGTCGTGGTGCGCTTCCAGGGGCCCAAGGCCAATGGCATGCCCGAGCTGCACAAGCTCACCCCGCCCCTCGGGGTGCTCCAGAACAAGGGCTATCGTGTCGCGCTGGTGACCGACGGGCGGATGTCGGGCGCGTCGGGCAAGGTGCCGGCGGCGATCCACGTGTCCCCCGAGGCGCTGGGCGGCGGACCGATCGGGCTGGTGCGCGACGGCGACATGATCCGTGTCGATGCCGAGGCCGGCACGATCGAGGCGCTGGTCGATCCGGCGGAATGGGCAGCGCGCGAACATGCCGAGGCGCCAGCGGCGGCGGAGGGCACGGGGCGCGAGCTGTTCGCGATGATGCGGCTTGGGGCCGATGAGGCCGAGCTTGGCGCGTCGGCGATGCTGGCCGCCGCTGGGCTGTGATGGGTACCCCTCCCTGAAAGGGTGGGTTGCGTCGGGCGGGGCTCGATGCCCCGGCCGGCGCTTCTGCCAACGCGGAAGAAGCGGCTCGCTTCGCTCGCACCCACCCCCAACCCCTCCCTTTCAGGGAGGGGAGTCCGGCCTTTACATCCGCCGCGCTTCCGACAAGAAGGGCATAGCCCGATTGTCAGCGTTGACAGACATAAATCAGGACGGGCCAGGAGAGCGCATGGAAGTCGTCGCAGTCGATATCGGCGGAACGCATGCCCGCTTCGCGCTGGCCGAAGTGGCGAAAGGTCGCGTGGTCTCGATCAGCGAGCCGGTGACGCAGAAGGTCGCCGAGCATCCGAGCCTGCAGCTCGCCTGGCAGGCGTTCGCCGCCACGCTCGATCGCCCGATGCCTAAGGCTGCCGCGATCGCGCTCGCCTCGCCGATCAGCGGCGACATCATCAAGCTTACCAATAATCCCTGGATCATCCGCCCCGCCTTGATCCCCGAGCGGCTCGGCGCCGAGACCTGGACGCTGGTCAACGATTTCGAGGCGATCGGCCATGCCGTTGCCCAGCTGGACGACGATTCCTTCCTGCATCTGTGCGGGCCCGAAAAGTCCCTGCCCGATCGCGGATCGATCACGGTCTGCGGCCCCGGCACCGGGCTCGGCGTGGCGCAGGTGTTTCGCCACGACGCCGGCTATCACATCATCGCCACCGAAGGCGGGCATGTCGATTTCGCCCCGCTCGATGCGATCGAGGACGCGTTCGTGCGCCATTTGCGCAAGACCTATACGCGCGTCTCGACCGAGCGGATCGTCGCCGGGCCGGCGATCGTCGCGATCTACGAGACGCTGGCCGAGCTCGAGCGCCGCCCCGTCCCGCGGCACGACGACCGGCAACTGTGGGACCTGGCGTTCGAGGGCAAAGACAGCCTGGCCGCCGCCGCGCTCGATCGCTTCTGCCTGAGCCTGGGCGCGGTCGCGGGCGATCTGGCGCTCACCCATGGGCCCACCGGAGTCGTCATCGCCGGCGGTCTGGGCTTGCGCCTGAAGGATCATTTGCTGCAATCGGGCTTCGGCGAGCGTTTCGTTGCCAAGGGTCGCTTCCGCAACCTGATGGCGTCGATCCCCGTCAAGCTGATCACGCATCCGCAGCCGGGCCTGTATGGCGCCGCCGCGGCCTTCGCCCAGGAGCATGCCCGTTGACCATCGAAGACATCATGCGCACCGCGCCGGTCATCCCGGTGCTGGTGATCGAGGATGCCGCCACCGCCCGCCCACTGGCCGAGGCGCTGGTCCGCGGTGGCCTGCGCGTGCTCGAAGTGACGATGCGCACGCCCGCCGCGCTCGACGCGATCCGCGAGATGAAGCAGGTTCCCGGCGCGATCGTCGGCGCGGGCACGGTGGTCAATACGGCCCAGTTCGATCAGGTGATGGATGCCGATGTCGAGTTCATCGTCTCGCCCGGGCTGACCGAGACGCTCGCCGCGCCGATCATCGCCAGCGGCGTGCCCTATCTGCCCGGCATCGCCAGCGCCGCGGACATCATGCGCGGGCTCGATCTGGGGCTCGATCATTTCAAATTCTTCCCCGCGGAGACTTCGGGCGGGCTCAAGGCGCTCAAGGCGCTCGCCGCGCCTTTCTATCAGGGGAAATTCTGCCCCACCGGCGGCGTCACGCTGGCGAGCGCACCCGAGTGGCTGGCGTTCGACCCGGTGCTGTGCGTCGGCGGCAGCTGGATCGCGACCGGCACGATGGACGATGTCGAAGCCAAGGCGAGGGCCGCCGCCGCGCTGCCGCGATAGGGCGGCCGATCGGCGGGCGCCGGGATATATTTCGTCTTCGGCCCACGATATCTGAACGCTTGGGCCCATGCGTCGTTGGGCGTCGGTGGAAATCAAAGACCTGGCCCCCGATCCCTATATCCTGATCCTGACGGGGGCCGGCGTGCTGATCGCGCTGGTCGCCTGGCTGCCGTTGGCGCTCAAGCGCGTGCCGCTGTCGCTGCCGATCATCTGCATCGGCATCGGCGCCGCGATCTTCTCGCTGCCAATGGTCACGCTGCGCCCGCTACCGCTCGACTATCCCGAGATCACCGAGCGCTTCACCGAATTCGTCGTGATCATCGCGCTGATGGGGGCGGGCCTGAAGCTGGATCGGCCGTTCGGCTGGAAGCGGTGGAGCGTAACCTGGCGACTGCTGGCAATCACGATGCCCCTGGGCATCCTGGCGATCACCCTGCTGGGCGGCGGGCTGCTGGGGCTGCCCTGGGTCGCGGCCCTGCTGCTCGCGGCCACCCTGGCGCCAACCGATCCGGTGCTTGCCTCCGATGTTCAGGTCGGGCCGCCCAAATCGGGCGAGGAGGATGAGGTGCGCTTCGGGCTCACGTCCGAGGCTGGGCTCAACGACGGCCTTGCCTTTCCGTTCGTGCACCTCGCCATCGTCCTTGGCCTCGCCGCGACGACCGGCGAGCCGTGGCTGGGGGAATGGGTGCTGTACAATGTGCTGTGGGAGATCGTCGGCGGCGTCGCTGCGGGCTGGCTGATCGGCAAGGCGTTCGGCTGGCTCACCTTCCACGTGCCCGCCGACACCAAGCTGGCCAAGACCGGTGACGGGCTCATCGCAATCTCGGCGACCTTCGTCTCCTACGGCCTGACCGAAGTGATCCACTGCTATGGCTTCCTGGCCGTCTTCATCACGGCGCTGACGCTGCGCCGGTCGCACCGCAACCATGATTTCAACCGGCAGATGCACGACATCACCGAGCAGATCGAACGGTTGGCGATGATGGTGCTGTTGCTGCTGTTCGGCGGCGCGATGGTGAGCGGGCTGCTGAGCGCGCTACAATGGGTCGATATCGCCGCCGCGCTGTTCATTCTGCTCGTGGTCCGCCCGGCGGGGGGTCTGATCGCGCTGATCGGCTTCAAGGCGAGCAAGACCGAAAAGCTCACCCTTGCTTTCTTCGGCATTCGCGGGGTGGGGTCATTCTATTATCTCGCTTATGGCCTGAACCATATGGAGCTTGGGATGGGAGAGCGGCTCTGGGCGATCGTCGGACTCGTCGCTTTGTTGTCGATCCTGCTGCACGGACTTTCGGTCACCCAGGCGATGCGCTCGCTCGATCGCGAGCAGGGGCGCGACCCCGATGCGGAGGATGCCACGCCGCCGCCGGGGCTACAGGGACCGGCCGCGAACTGAGCGTCTCACATCTCCCCGCGCGCCCGCCGCAGTGCATACCATTTCTGGACATTGGCATTATGCTGTTCGAGCGTATCGGCAAAAACATGCCCGCCGGTGCCGTCGGCCACGAAATAGAGCGCGCTGGTCTGCGCCGGATCGAGCACCGCGTCGATGCTGGCGCGGCCCGGATTGGCGATCGGCCCGGCCGGCAGCCCGGTCATCGCATAGGTATTATACTGGTTTACCGCGCGCAGTTCGGACTGGAGGATGCGGCGACCCAGCGGCTTGCCCTTGGTGATCGGGTAGATGATCGTCGGATCGGCCTGGAGCATCATGTTACGCCGCAGCCGGTTCGAATAGACGGCGGCCACGGTACGCCGCTCCTCGGGTTTGCCGGTTTCCTTCTCGACGATCGACGCCAGCGTCAGCGCCTCGAGCGGGGTGTTCACCGCGATGCCGGGCTTGCGCTTCTCCCACGCTTTGGCGAGATAATCGGACATCGCTTTCTGCATCCGATCTAGGATCGCTTGGCGGGTGTCGCCGCGATTGTAGGAATAGCTGTCGGGCAGGACGCTTCCCTCAGCCGGCACCGTGACCGGGCCGCTGAGCTGCGGTGCCGCCATCACCCTTTCGTGAACGAGGATCGAGGGCATGCCCTCCGGAATCATGACGAAGCGCTGGAGCGTGCGTCCGCCCTGCAGCAGTTTGAGGATGTCGGCCTGGCTGAGCCGCGCCGGTACGCGATATTCGCCGGCCTTGATCGCCTCGCCGCTGCCGAGAAACTTCGAGAGCAAGACGAAACGGCGCGCTGACGTGATCGCTCCGGCTTTCTCAAGCTCGGTCGCGGCGCGGGTGAGGGTCGCGCCCTCGGGGATCATCACGGTCAGGTTGGTCGGCGCGGGGCCGGCCCCGCCCCACAGCTGCAGCACCCCCACGCCGAGAGCGAGCAGCGCCAGCACTGCTACCAGCAGCGCGCATCCGCCCAAGCGTCGCCGCCGCGGTACGGCCGTGGCCGGCGACGGCCCGTTCTCAGACAGCCTTCATCACCAGGCTGGCATTGGTGCCGCCGAAGCCGAAGCTGTTGTTGAGCACGGCCTTGATCTTGCGCTCCTTGGCCTTGAACGGCACCAGATCGATTCCGACGCAATTCTCGCTCGGATTGTCCAGGTTGAGTGTCGGGGGGGCGATCTGGTCGCGCATCGCCAGGATGCAGAAGATGCTCTCAACCGCGCCGGCGCCGCCGAGCAGATGACCGATCGCCGACTTGGTCGAGCTCATCGACAAGGTGTCGATCGCGCTGCCGAACAGCCGTCGCACTGCGCCCAGCTCAAGCTCGTCGCCAAGCGGCGTCGAGGTGCCGTGGGCGTTGATATAGTCGATGTCGGCGAAATCGAGCCCGGACTTCTTCATAGCCATCTGCATCGAACGGAACGCGCCCGAACCCTCGGGATGCGGCGCGGTGACGTGATAGGCGTCGCCCGACAGGCCATAGCCGATCACTTCGGCATAGATTTTCGCGCCGCGCTTCTTGGCATGCTCATATTCCTCGAGCACCACCACGCCGGCGCCCTCGCCCATCACGAAGCCGTCGCGATTCTCGTCCCAGGGGCGACTGCCCCTGGTGGGATCATCGCGGAAGTTGGTGGAGAGCGCGCGCGCCTGGCCGAAGCCGGCGATGCCGATCGGGCATATCGCACCCTCGGCGCCGCCCGCCAGCATGATATCGGCATCGTCCATCGCGATCATCCGCGCCGCGTCGCCGATCGAATGCGCGCCGGTCGAGCAGGCGGTGACCACGGCGTGATTGGGGCCCATCAGGCCATATTTGATCGAGACCTGGCCCGAGATCAGGTTGATCAGCCGGCCATGGACGAAGTGCGGCGAAACCCGCTTGGGCCCCTTTGCGGCGAGCACGAGCGACTCGCTTTCGATCCCCGGAAGCCCGCCGATGCCCGCGCCGATCGAGCAGCCCGCGCGGAAGCGGGTTGCCTCATCCATGTCGAGCAAGCCGGCATCTTCGATCGCCTGGCCCGCGGCATCGATGCCGAAGATAATGAACGGATCGACCTGGCGCTGGACTTTGTGATCGACGCGCAGGTTCGGATCGAAGCCATATTCGTGCCCGGCCGGCTTCACTTCGCAGGCATAATTGCTGTGAAACTCGGTCGCGTCGAAGCGCGTGATCGTCGCCGCGCCCGATTTGGCGGCGATGATGTTCTTCCAGGCCGTCTCGACATCGGCACCCAGCGGGGTGACGAGCCCGAGCCCGGTCACAACTACGCGGCGCATGGCACTCTCTCCGTCATATTCTGTTCAATCGCGACAAGCGCTGAAAACGAAACGGCTCCCCGCCCTCTCTTTCGAGCCCGGACGGGAAGCCGTTGAAAGGCAGTACCGGTCCATGCCGGGATCGCCGAAAGGCGATCAGTCTTCCTGATGTTCGCTGATGTACGACACTGCGTCGCCCACCGTGGTGATCTTCTCGGCAGCGTCGTCGGGGATTTCCACGCCGAACTCTTCCTCGAAGGCCATCACCAGCTCGACGATGTCGAGGCTGTCCGCACCCAGGTCGTCGATGAAGCTCGCTTCGGGCTTCACTTCGCCGGCGTCTACGCCGAGATGATCGACAACGAGCGCCGAGACGCGCTGGGTGATCTCTTCCTGGTTGGCCATGGTCCCTGTTTTCCTTTGTCTGGGGCTCTAATCAGCTTGTGAACGCACCTAGATCGCCGCTGGTGCCGTTGCAAGGGGTGACACCCTTGCACGCGTAACGTTCAGGCCTGCGAAAAGTCGAAGCTGGCATATTGGATCGTGCTCAGAAACGCGAAATATTCGTTGACCATCTCGGCATATTCGCGGGTCTGCTTCGCTTCGTCGGTCACCGCCGCGCGCACCAACCCCTGATTTTCCTCGGCAGTGAGCGGGCGGTTGCGCGACTCCTCGGGCAGTGCCTGGAACTGCTCTTCCAGCGCGGCGGGCTCGAAGCCGCGCTCGCCCATCACCCGCTCGGCGACCGACATTCCCAGCTTGGCGAGCGTATAGACTCGCGCCGCCTTCACCGCCGCCTCGGACCATTCATACTCGGTCGCGCAGGCCGCCGCCGCCCGGGCGATGCCCGCGCCCACCGCGGGATCGTAATTAGGCCGCTTGCCCGTCTCTGCCAGGTTTCGCGCCACATCGGCGTGCAGCCTGGCGACGATAGCCGCGTCGACCTTCCCGGCGACGCAGTCGATCGTCGCCAGATCGGCCGCCTGGGCGGGTGCTGCGACCAGGAACAGGCCGGCAATTGCTAGGATACGCATGATGTTCACTCCTGCCCCCAGGTTCGGATCAGAGCATCGCCATCCCGCCGTTGACATGCAAGGTCTGTCCGGTGACGTAGCCCGCTTCCCTGCTCGCCAGATAGACCACCGCGGCGGCGACATCCTCGCCCGTGCCGAGATCGCCATTGGGGATGCGGCCGAGCAAGGCGGTCTTCTGCGCCTCGGGCAGCCCGTCGGTCATCGCCGAGCGGATGAAGCCGGGAGCGACGCAGTTTACCGTGACGTTGCGGCTCGCCAGTTCCTGCGCCAGCGCCTTCGACATGCCGACCAGCCCGGCTTTCGATGCGGCATAGTTTACCTGCCCCGGATTGCCCGTCGCGCCGACGACCGAGGTGATCGAGATCATCCGGCCGTAGCGCGCCTTCATCATCGGCTTGGCAGCGGCGCGCATCAGCCGGAACGCGGCTTCGAGGTTGACGCGGATGACCGTGTCCCACTCCTCATCCTTCATCCGCATCGCGAGGTTGTCGCGGGTGACGCCAGCATTGTTGACGAGGATATCGAGCTTGCCGAGCGCCTCGACGGCTTGGGGCACCAGCGCATCGACAGCGGCGCCGTCGGAAAGATTGCAGGCGAGCGCGACATGCCCGTCGCCGAGCTCGGCGCGGAACGCCTCCAGCTTCTCGGCATTGGATCCGGACAGCGCGAGCCGCGCCCCTTGGGCGGCGAGGCTTTTGGCGATGGCGGAGCCGATCCCCCCGGAAGCGCCGGTGACGAGTGCGGTCATGCCTGTAAGGTCGAACATTTGAGTCTCCAGAAGAATTATGGGTTCGCGCAACGACGCGACGACGCAACGGGGTTGTAGTTGTTGGCCAACCTTCGAACGCCTTCCATCAGCGTGGGGCCGCCGAAAATCTCCAGAAGCAACCGGTCATCGATCAGCAGATCGATCCGGAACGCCGCCTCAAACCGCAACCCTTCAAATTCAATATCGACGGCGCGCTGCCGCGCGACCACATAGCCCAACGACGTCAGCTTGGCCGCAAGGACGGCTTCGTAGACGGACTCTAGCAGGCCAGGTCCCAGATCCCGGTGCAACCGCACCGAGATATCCAGAACGTCGCTGGCGATCTGCTCGATATCCCTCAAGTCCAAACCTCGTCGCGTCGTCGCGTCGTTGCGCGAACCACTCTACAACGTTTTCGCCAGCGCCTCGATATCGTCCATCGAGACCACGCTGATCACCGCCGCATCCGCGGCGATGCGTTTGACCATTCCGCCGAGGACCTTGCCGCCGAGTTCGACGAAGGAGGTGACCCCCGCCGCCTGCATCGCCAGCACCGACTCGCGCCAGCGGACCATTCCGGTCACCTGCTCCACCAGCAGCGCGCGGATCAGCTCCGGATCGCCTGCCGGCGCGGCGGTGACGTTGGCGTAGAGCGGCACCAGCGCGCCCTGGATCGCCACGCCGCCAAGCGCCTCCGCCATCGCGTCGGCGGCGGGCTGCATCAGCGGGCAGTGGAACGGCGCCGATACCGGCAGCAGCAGCGCGCGCTTGGCGCCCATTTCCTTGGCCATGCCGATCGCGCGCTCGATCGCCTCGCGGTGGCCGGAGATTACGACCTGGCTCGGATCGTTATCGTTGGCGACGGTGCACACCTGGCCCTCGGCCGCGGCATCGGCGATCGCCTGTGCCTTCTCGACGTCGACGCCCAGCAACGCCGCCATCGCGCCGACGCCCACCGGCACCGCGGCCTGCATCGCCTCGCCGCGGGTGCGCAGCAGCTTCGCGGTCGTGGCGAGATCGATCGCGCCCGCCGCGCACAGCGCGCTATATTCGCCGAGCGAATGGCCCGCGACGAAATCGGCCTTGTCGGCCAGCGACAGCCCGGCTTCCTTCTCCAGCACGCGCAGCACTGCGATCGCATTGGCCATGATCGCCGGCTGGGCGTTGGCGGTGAGCGTGAGCTGGTCCTCGGGGCCCTCGGCCATCAGCTTCGAAAGCTTCTGCCCCAGCGCCTCGTCGACTTCCTGGAACACTTCGCGCGCGTGCGGGCTGGCGGCGCTCAGGGCGCTCCCCATGCCGACGGCCTGGCTGCCCTGGCCGGGGAAAATGAATGCACGCATCTCGCTCTCCTATGTCTGGGGCCGCGCGGTAGAGCCGATGGCATGCCGGGGCAAGTTCGGCCCGGTTACAAACTGCGACCATTTCGCCCCATCTCCGGGACAGGTCTGCGACACCCGACTCCTATTTATTGATCAACGCCAATGACGGCGTCCATTCAGGAGTAGCAGTCATGAAGAAGCTCATTCTCGGCCTGGTCGCCGCATCGATCGCCGCAACGCCCGCCCTCGCCGCAGCTCCCCAGCGCGGCTATGACGCACCCCGCCAGCAGACGGTGGTGAAGCAGCGCCCCAACGGCACCGTCGTGGTCCAGCAGCGCAACCAGCGCGGCCAGGTCGTCCAGATCAACAACCGCAACCAGCGCGGTCAGGTCGTGCGGGTCAACAACCGCAACCAGGCACGCAACTGGCAGCGCGGCCAGCGCTTCGACAGCCGCTATGCCACCAATTATCGGCAGATCGACTATCGCCAGTACCGCGGCCTGGGCGCACCTCCCAGCGGCTACCGCTATGTCCAGTCGGGCAATGACGCGGTGCTGGTGGGCATCACCAGCGGGATCATCGGCGCGGTGTTCGCCAACCTGATCCGCTAAACCTGCCGGCAGACCGGCAAGCGAACGGCGGGGCTTCGGCCCCGCCGTTTTCGCGTCAGCAGGCAATCAGGCGGCGGCCGGGCAATAGCTCTGCAGGAACTGCGCATGCGGCGGCAGTTTGGCGACTCCGGCGCCGACATTGGCCGCAAGCGCCCCGAGGGCGTCGCGCAGATCGGTGGGCGGCATCATCCTGGCGAGTTCGTGATAGCTTTGCGGTTCGATCCCCTGCCCCATCAGTACCTGCACCCAGCTATCCACGCGGAACAGCTCGATCCCGTCCTGATGGGCCTCCGCCGCCTCGCGGAAGGCGGCGATGCGCGCGGTCAGCGAGTCGGGCACCGCCATCTCGCGGCATTGCTTCCAGAAAGCCGAATCGTCGCGCTGGTTGAGATGATAATGGAGGATGATGAAGTCGCGGATATTCTCCAGTTCCTGGCGCGACTGATCGTTGAAGCGATCGGCCACCGCCTCGCTCACCCCGCCGAAGGGGAAGGACTGGATAAGCCGGGTGATCGCGATCTTGACCAAATGGATGCTCGTCGATTCGAGCGGCTCGATGAACCCGCTCGCGAGCCCCAGCGCGACGCAATTGCCGTTCCACACTTTCCGGCGCCGCCCGGTGCGATAGCGGATCAACCGCGGATCGAAGAGAGGTTTACCTTCTATCTCGTTGAGAAGTTTCGTCTTTGCTTCGTCGTCGGACATAAAGTCGCTGGCGAAGACGATGCCGTTGCCGACGCGGTGCTGCAACGGAATCTGCCACCGCCAGCCTGCCTGATGCGCGATCGCGCGCGTATAGGGAACCGGCGGACGCACCGACTCGGTCTGCACCGCATAGGCGCTGTTGGTCGCCAGCCAGTGGGTCCAATCCTCGAAACCGGTCTGCAGCGTCTGCTCGATCAGCAGCCCGCGAAAGCCGGTGCAGTCGAGGAAGAAGTCGCCTTCGATCCGGGCGCCCGATTCCAGCACAAGCGCGGTCAAATGCCTGCTTTCGGGATCCTGGTCGACGCTGGCGATCTTGCCCTCGACTCGCTTGACCCCCGCCGGCTCTGCAAGCTTGCGCAGGAAGCGGCCGTAGAGCGTGGCGTCGAGGTGATAGGCATAGTTGATCGTCGCGCCCTCGCCGGTGGCGAAGCGTCCCGCCTCGGCCGCCTGCAGTTCGAAGCAATAGTCGCTCAAACTGCCGCCGAATCCCTGCGCCTTGGCCTCCATCCAGAAATGGTGGAAGGGCGCCATCCACGTCGACTTGCGCCCGATCTCGCCGAAGCTGTGGACGTAGCGATCGCCCACTTTCCCCCAGTTTTCGAAGACGATGCCCAGCTTGAAGGTCGACTGCGTCTCGCGCATGAAGGTTGCCTCGTCGAGGCCGAGCAACTGGTGGAAGGTGCGCGAGGTCGGGATCGTCGATTCGCCCACGCCGACCGTGCCGATGTCGTCCGATTCGACCAGGGTGATGTCGAGCAGCGGACCCAATTGCTTGACCAACGCCGCCGCCGCGACCCAGCCGGCGGTGCCGCCGCCCGCGATCACAACCCGCCGGATCGCGCTCATCGGTTGAGCCTCTGCAGAAGCTGCGCGCGCAAGCGCCGTGCGTTCATCTCGTCCATCACTCCCAGTGCTCCCCTCGCCTGCTCCGGCAGATGCGCGCCCCCGCGCTCCGCGTCGCCAAACACGTAAAAATCGAACAATGCCTTCCACCCTTGCTTCTCATGCTCGGGCCGGTCGCGCAGGCTGAGCAACGCGTGGAGCAAGGTGGTCTGGGGGGTGTCGATGAAGCGTGGCGAAGTGTTCCACCAATAGTTGATCATCGCATTGAAGCCGTCGAGCGCCTCGACCTGGTGCCACCATAAAGCGGGATAGATCAGCGCATCGCCGGGCTCCATCTCGGCCACCTCGGCCGCGGCAAGCGCTTCGGCGAAGCCAGGGTGGCGGGCGAGATCGGGTGCATCGAAGTCGACCATCGAGACCACCTGGCCCGCCGGCGTCAGGTCGAGCGGGCCTGGATAGAGATTGGCGACCTGATCGGGCGGGAACAGCGTGAAGCGCCGGCGCCCGACCATCGTGACCGCGATGTTGTTCGACATGTCGTAATGTGCCGAAGTCGTCGTCCGGTTGCCGATCCAGATGCTGACCAGCGGCGGATGCGCCACCAATTGCGGGTCGCCGAAGGAAAGCGCGGTCTCGGCCCGCAGCCCCGGCAGATACAGGTCGATGTCGGTCGAGCCGATGAAGACGGACTGGGCCTGCGGATCGCCCATATGGGCGAGGATCGCGTCGAGATAGGCCGACAATGCGCCGCGCTCGCGGGCGAAATTGAGCCCGGTGCAATCCTCTTGATAGCCCCAGCGTCCCCCGATCGCCGGTTCGCCGACGAAGGCGGTGACGGGGCGGCCGCCGTCGAATTGCTTCAGCCAGGCAATCGCGGACTCCGCGCCCTGCAACCCGGCGGCCACCAACGGCAGATCGCGGGCGATGCCGCGCAGGATAGCCGGGCGACCCTCGGCGATCAGCTCCGCCACGGGCAGGCTGCGCGCGTCGGCGCCCTCGATCACGCGCGTGCGGCGGGTGATGGCAGGCATCATCGTCAGCCGATTTCGTCCAGTAGCTTCTGCTTGCGGGCGATCAGCTGCTGGACGTTGCCGAGCGACGCCGCGGCCAAGGTGGCAAGTCGCAGCAGGCCCGATCGATGCAATCGCTCGAGCGGCTCGCCCGCAAGTGCGGCCAGCGCCTCGATATCCACGACGAAGACGTCGGGTACGGTGTAGCGGCGATCCTCGCTGACATCGATGCTGAGCGTGACCGGCGCAAGCAATCCCGCTTCGTCGAGCGCGGAATATGCGGCCGGGGCGGTTTCCATGCCATCGTAGAGCAGCCGCAGCACGGCGGTGATATGATCGAGATAGGTGGTATTGCCGCCATGTTCGAGGAACAACGGCAGGCCCTGGGCGTCGCCGACGCGCGGATCGTCCATATCGACATGGACCATGGGCTCGCTTGCCTCGTCGCCGACGGAGTTGCGCGAAATGCCGATCGAAAAGGGTCCGCGTCTGTGCGTGGCGGGGACATAGCGGCTCGCCCATCGATCGCCCGCGAGGAAGAGATTTTCGTCGCGATCGAGCCCCAGCAACGCAAAGGCCTGGAGCCCGGTCTCGCGACGACGGAAGATGATCGCGAACTCGCGCTGCAATTCCTCAAACTCGGCGGGGAAGACCAGCGCCTGATTGGCCGCGTCGCCGAAGTCGGCTCCCGCCCTCGGGCTGACGCGGAGAGCGGCATGGTCGATATTGTTGATCTGTACGGGGTTCATCCGCTCCGGTCCTGTTATCGCGCAAATCTAGCAGCGCGCGGGCAATGGACAAAAGAAAAAGGCCGCTGCACGCAGCGCGCGGCGGCCTTTCTCCCCCCTTTTATCGGGAGTGGGCGCCGGCCCACTCCCGAATTCGCTTAGAAGCGGAAGCGCGCACCCAGCCAGAAGCGGGGCTTGAGTTCCTGCACATATACGAGGTTGGTCTTCGTACGGGCGTACTGACGGAACGGCTCGCTCGTCAGGTTGACCGCTTCGAGCGACACGGCGAAGTTCTCCGTGACGTCGTAGCTGATATTCGCATCGAGCGTACCGAAGGTATCGGTGAACAGCGGATTGCGGTTGCCGCCTTGGTTCGTCCCCGACAGATATTTGTCGCGCCAGTTGTACGAGACACGAGCCGAGAGACCGCCCTTGTCATAGATCGCGGTCAAGTTGGCGCTGTCGCCGAGGCCCGTCAGTGCGAAGATATTCACGTTCGGATCGGCATAGGGGTCGACGTTCACGTTGCCGTCCACCTTGGTGTACGATGCCGCAAAGCCGAAGCCGGAGCGCCCGAAGAAGTGAGTCCAGGCGACTTCGAAGCCGTGAACATTGCCTTCACGGTTGTTGACCGGGCCGCTGATCGCGAAGGTGACCAGCGGATCGTTCGCGTCGCCCAGGATGTCGGTGGGCGTCGCGAGCTGCTGATTATAGTAGGTGTCGCGAAGGTTGCCGGTCACCGGATCCAGGTTCGCCTGGAAGGCGGCGGTGGCCGCTGCCTGGTTGCCACCATTCTGCACCAGCAGCGCGGTATAGCCGAACAGGTTGATGTCGCTCAGCGAGATGCCGTTGTTGCGCAGATAGTTCAACGCGATGCCCGACCGCGAACCCGCGGTACCGGCGCTCGGATCGCGCAGCCCGAACAGGCTGCCGTTGGTCACCTGGTTGCCGATGAAGTTACGCACGTTCTTGTTGAAGAAGCCGACCGAGAAGAAGCTCGAGGGCTTGTAATACCATTCCAGCGAAACGTCGAAATTGTCCGATTCGAGCGGCAGCAGACCGGGATCGTTCCGGGTGGCACCGGCAGGTGCGGCACCGAGCGCCGTCGGACGGTTCGGAGCGTTTGCGGTTACTGTGGCGAACAGGTTGCCATAGTCCGCGCGCGCCAGCGTCCGGCTGAACGAAGTACGTGCGACCACGTTGTCGAGCACTTCGATGTTGAAGTCCATCGACGGCAACAGATTCTCGTACTTGGCCTTCTGGACCAGTGCGCCGCCGACAGGGCCGCCATCGACCAGGAAGTCATTGTCCGACTGCCAGCGCAGCGCGGCAGGGACCGACTGAAGCGCCACGGCCGTCACCGAGGTGCGCTCGTAGCGGACGCCGAACAGTGCGTTCGCACGCCGGCCGGCGATTTCGCCGCCCCAAGCCATCTGGCCGTACACGGCCCAGGTCTTCTCCCCAACGGTATCGTCCGCCGAACCTTGGTTCATCACCGTACGACCGGCAATCCCGCTGGTCTGGTAATAAGGCGAAAACACGTCGAGAAGATCGACTGCATTGCCGCGGAAGGCGACCAAGGCCGATCCGGTCGAAGCCGGATCATATCTGTCGAACTTGCAGGTCATGCAGAAGGTCTTGACGAGGTCGCCTGCCCTCTGGCTGACGATGCCGGTGTCGGTGATCCCCCAGTCGCCCAGCATCTGCTGGGTGTTCGACGTCACCGACCGCATTTTGGCATCGACAAAGTCGCCGCCGAAGCTGAAGCGGCTTCCCTCGCCCAGATCCCAGGCGAATTCCGCCCCATATTGATTGATCCGTGCTTCCTGCGCCGAGGTGATGGTGCGCGCGATCTGGGTTCCCACGTCGCCGAGGTCGAGCTGGTTGTTGCAATTGCCGCCGCGTCCACCATTGGTCGCGTTGCAATCGTTGAGCGTCTCGGACTGCTGCGGGAAGCCGCTGCTGAAGTCGACGCGATGCGTGGCGCGCACCGGCGCACCGATCGAGATGGTCGTCGCTGACGAGCCATTCGAATTGTCCGGATCGGTGGTCGACTTCGAATGGTTGGCGTCGAGCGTCAGCGACAGGCTGTCGGTGAAATTCCACTTCAGGTTTCCGCCGAACGAATACAGTTCGGTGTCGGTGGCGAAGCGCTGCTGCTCGTACCCCTTATCCGCCTGGACGGCTTCCGCCAGGATGATCGCGGTTTGCATCTGCGGGTCGGAGTCGAATGTGACGTTGGTGAATGGGCGCTGGAACCAGTTGGTCTGCTCGCTGCGCTCGTCGCTCAGCTTGTTGCGCGCATAAAGAGCGTCGACCGTGAGCTCGAAGCTGTCACTTGGCTTGAACTGGACGACCGCCTGGCCGTTCATGCGCTCGCGGCGATTCTCCGAGAACTGATAGCGGCTATCGTTCGGGATCTGAACATAAGGCGTCGTCGGCCGGTTGGTGATGTTCGTCGTCGGCCGGATATAGGCGCCGCCCGTGTTCAGAAAATCGGCCAGCGGCACGATGTTCCAATAGTTGGGGTTCGACTGGATCGAAGTCGATTCGCGCAGCTGGTAGCTGCCGAACACCGTGACCCCGAAGGTCTCGCTCGGATCCTTCCAGTTGAGCAGGCCCGATACTTCGGGGGTGATCTTGCTCAAATCTGCTTCGGCATTCTCGACCGTCCTGTCGTAGAGCGCCTTCGCGCCGATCGAGCCCGAGAAGCCGCTTTCGGCCGAATCGAGGGGGCGGCGGGTGACGATATTGATCGAGGCACCGATGCCGCCCGACGGGATGCTGGCGCGACCGGTCTTGTAAACCTCGAGCCTAGAGACACCTTCCGACGCCAGGTTCTGGAAGTCGAACGAGCGACCAGTGCCGCGCGCAAAGGCGTTGCCGGTGCTGGTGTCGATGCTCGTCGAGGGCAGCTGGCGACCGTTGATCGTTACCAGATTGAAACCGCCGCTAAAGCCCCGGACCGCGACCTGCGAACCTTCGCCGTTTGCGCGCGTGATCGATACGCCGGTAATCCGCTGGAGCGACTCGGCGAGGTTGGTGTCCGGGAACTTGCCGATATCCTCGGCGGAAATCGCGTCAACGACGCCGGCGGAGTTGCGCTTGATCTCAATCGCGGCGTCCAGCGCGGCGCGGATGCCGCTGACGACGATCTCGTCGCTCGCCTGGTCCTGCTGCGCGGCTGCGCCCGAATCCTGCGCCAGCGCCATGCCGGGCATCATCAAACTGGTGGTGATTGCTATAGCGGATGCCGAGCGCACAAGCGCCGACGAAAGCCGAATGCTCTTCATAGGTCCCCTCCTAAATCAGCGCGCCCAGGGCTCGCCGCATGCCGTTTATTTTATGAGTCGGCCGTTACCGCTCGATGTTAACGCTACCATGCTGTCCGGCGTTGTCAACGGGAACAATGGCCTGAAAGCGCTACCAAGAGGGTCAGATTTTATCATTTGGGATCAGTTGTTTGCGTTGTTTAAACGCAAGGTTGTGAAGGATTTTCGTTCGCTGCGACAAAAATCACACAGCCGTCTGCCCAACGGCGCGCGGCGAAACAGAAGATGCCTAGGCGCACCCCGGCGATTTTCGAATCGCTTATCGGACGCGGAAGCGGCTCGACAGTAGCTTCCAGTTTATGGCACCGCATATCACGCGATGAGACAAGCAGCCTCCACCCTCGATTATCGCGAGCTCGCTCGCCGTCGGCTCCCCCATTTCCTGTTCGAATATATCGACGGCGGTTCCTATGCCGAGGTGACGCTGCGCCGGAATGTCGACGACCTCTCCGCGATCGCGCTGCGCCAGCGCGTGCTTTGCGACGTCTCCACGCTCGATCTGACGACCAGCCTGTTCGGGCGCGCGGTGGCGCTCCCGGTGGCGCTCGCGCCGATTGGGCTCGCCGGGATGAACGCGCGCCGCGGCGAGGTACAGGCCGCGCGCGCCGCCGAGAAAGCGGGCATCCCCTTCTGCCTCTCCACCGTCTCCGCCTGCCCGCTGCCGGAAGTCGCGGCGGGCACCAGCGCGCCCTTCTGGTTCCAGCTCTACATGATCCGCGATCGCGGCTTCATGGCCGAGCTGCTCGATCTCGCCACCGCCGCCGGCTGCGACGCCCTGGTGTTCACAGTAGATATGCCGGTCCCCGGCTCGCGCTACCGCGACTACCGCTCGGGGCTGGCCGGCGCGAGCGGCATGGCGGGAGGGCTACGCCGCGCCTGGCAGGCGGTCCAGCGCCCCGCCTGGGCGTGGGACGTCGGCTTGCACGGCCGCCCGCACCAGCTCGGCAATGTCGCGCCGGTGCTCGGCAAGAATAGCGGGCTCGAGGACTTCTTCGCCTGGATGCGCAACAATTTCGACCCCAAGGTGAGTTGGAGCGACCTGGAGTTCATCCGCTCGCGCTGGAGCGGACCGCTGATCATCAAGGGCATCCTCGATCCGGAAGATGCACGCGCCGCCGCCGAGGCGGGCGCGGACGGCATCGTCGTCTCCAATCATGGCGGGCGCCAGCTCGACGGCGTCCCCTCCACCGCGCAGGCGCTGCCGCCGATCGCCGATGCCGTGGGTGACAAGCTGACCGTGCTCGCCGACGGCGGCGTCCGCACCGGACTCGACGTCGTCCGTATGCTCGCGCTCGGCGCCAAGGGCGTGCTGCTCGGGCGAGTCTGGGCCTATGCGCTTGCCGCGCGCGGCGAGGCCGGGGTTGCCCACATGCTCCAGCTGATCGAGGCCGAGATGCGCGTGGCGATGGCGCTTACCGGCTGCACCAGCATCGACAAGATCAGCCGCGACGCGCTCGTGGAAACCGGTTACCGTTAAACCGAATCGACCGGGCATAAGTCCGGCGAAAACAGGGGATTGAGGATGGACGAAAAGGCGAATCCCGGAATCCGTCGCCGCGACGTCGTGCGCGCGCTGGCAGCGGGCGCGGCGGTGGCGACCGCGATGGACAATGTCGCGCTGGCCGCATCGAACACGCGCGAACGCTATGCGGCGGTGGGCGTGGGCAGCCGCAGCCGGATGTTCCAGTCGGCGCTATGGGGTCCGCACAAGGCGCACGGGCTGCTGGTGGCAACCTGCGACGTCAATCCCGGCCGTCTCGACAATGTCGCCGCCCGCGCGATCCGGGAGGGTGCCCCCGCCCCCAGATCCTATCTCGCCGCCGATTTCGAGAAGATGCTGCGCGAGCAGAAGGTCGACACGGTGATCGTCACCACCCCCGACGCCTTTCACGACGACTATGTCGTCCGCGCGCTCGACGCCGGCTGCAACGTCATCACCGAAAAGCCGATGACCACGACGGCGGCAAAGGCGCAGCGCATCCTCGACGCGGTCAAGCGCAGCGGCCGCCACATCCGCGTGACCTTCAACTATCGCTACGCGCCCTATCGCAGCCAGGTGAAGGAGCTGCTGATGTCGGGCGAGATCGGCGACGTCTTGTCGGTCGATTTCCAGTGGCTGCTCAACACGGTCCACGGCGCGGATTATTTCCGCCGCTGGCATTCGAGCAAGGCAATCTCCGGCGGGCTGATGGTCCACAAGGCGACGCATCATTTCGACCTGGTCAATTGGTGGCTTTCGGACATGCCCGTGCGCGTCGATGCCACCGGCAAGCGCGAATTCTACACGCCCGAAATGGCGCGCCGCTTCGGGCTCGACGGCCCGCACCAGCGCTGTCGCACCTGCCCCGAAAAGGCCGAATGCAGCTTTTTCTTCGATCTCGCCGCCGATCCGGGGCTCAAGTCGCTTTATCTCGATAACGAGAAATATGACGGCTATTTCCGCGATCAGTGCGTCTGGCGCCCCGAGATCGACATCGAGGATACGATGAACGTCATCGTCGGCTATGCCGGCGGTACGACGCTCAGCTACAGCCTCAACGCGTTCAACGCCTGGGAAGGCTATCATATCGCCTTCAACGGCACGAAGGGGCGGATCGAGCATAGCGTGGTCGAGCAAGCCGGCGTCGCAGGCGCGAGCGGTCATTCCGACGAAGATCGGATCAAGACCCGGATCATCCCGATGCGCGGCGAACCGCGCGACCTGAAACCGCGGATGGGCGCCGCGGGCGGCCATGGCGGCGGCGACGCGGTGATGCTCGCCGACATCTTCGATCCAGGCGCGCCCAAGGACCCCTTGCTGCGCGCCGCCGACGAGCGCAGCGGCGCTGCTTCCATCCTGGTCGGGGTAGCAGCCAATCGCTGCTTCGAGACCGGACAGCCGGTGGAGATCGCCGACCTGGTGAAAGGGCTCGAATGGCCCGATTATCCGGCGATGCCCAACCACAAGGATCGCGTGCCGATGCCGCCGCGGATCATGCGGGGCTGATCGCGATGCGCTGGACGCTGCTCGCCCTGGCAGCGGCGTCCCTCGCCTCCCCCGCCCCCGCCCAGCCGATCGACCGGCGGGCGCTGGTCGGGCGGCATGCCGTGCTCCTCGACCGGGTGGATCGCCATGCGCCGCTGATGCTCGGCAACGGCAATCTTGGCTTCACCGCCGACATCACCGGGCTGCAGACCTTCCCGGAGCAATATTCGTCGATCGCGCCGCTGCTGACGATGGCGCAATGGGCGTGGCACAGCTTTCCAAATCCCATCGGCTATGGGGAGCGCGACGGGATGGTGATGGTCCCCGTCCCCGGCCGCGGCGCACGGCCCTTCCCCTGGATCCGCGACTGGGCCGAGATCGAAGCGCGCCCCGCGCTCAAGTGGCTTCGCGAGAATCCGCACCGCTTCTCGCTCGGACGGATCGGCCTTGCATTTCTGCGCCGCGACGGCAGCCGCGCCACCTTCGCGGACATCGCCAGCCCGCGCCAGCGGCTCGATCTGTGGAGCGGCGCGCTCACGAGCAACTTTGCGTTCGACGGCGCGCCGGTGACGGTAGAGACACGCGTCCACCCGAACCGCGACATGGTAATGGTGCGGATCCGCTCGCGGCTGGTGGCCAGCGGCCGGATCGGCGTCGACCTGCGCTATCCGGGGATTTCGGCACAGCTGAATCCCGATCCTTCGGACTGGGGCAATGACGCCGGCCACCGGACCCATATCGTCAGCCAGCGCCCGGGCGCTCTTCGGCTCGAACGCTCGCTCGACGATTCGCGCTATCACTCGGCGATCGCCGCCAACGGGCCGATCGCCCAGAGCGGTCCGCACGCGTTCCGCGCCACGAGCCGAACCGATACGCTCACGGTGACGGTGAGTTTCGACCGCGCTCCGAAGCCTCCGGGCGGCTACGATCCCGCCGCCGTCAGCCGTCATTGGCGCGATTACTGGACCCGCGGCGGCATCATCGACTTTTCCGGCAGCAGCGATCCGCGCGCCGCCGAGCTCGAGCGGCGTATCGTCCTCTCGCAATATCTCGCGGCGATCAACCAGGCGGGCAGCCTCCCCCCACAGGAAGAGGGTCTCTTCTCCAACAGCTGGAACGGCAAGTTCCACCTCGAAATGCACCCGCTCCACGCCGCGCACTGGGCAAGCTGGGGACGGCCCGACCTGCTCGAACGCAGCCTCGCCTGGTACCTCGAAGCGCTCCCGCATGCCCGCGAGACCGCGCGCGCACAGGGCGTACAGGGTGCCTGGTGGAGCAAGATGACGGGGCCGGAGGGGCGCAACAGCCCAAGCACGGTCAATCCCTTCATCATGTGGCAGCAGCCGCACCCGATCTACCTGGCGGAACTGGTCTACCGCGCCCGCGCAACCCCCGCCACGCTCGCCCGCTATGCCGAGCTGGTCGATCAGACCGCGCGGCTGCTCGCCAGCTGGCCGCGCCGGGACGAAGCGGCCGGGCGCTTCGTGCTCGGCCCGCCGATCATTCCCGTGCAGGAAAATCATCCGCCGCTCACCACCGTGAACCCGACGTTCGAGCTCGAATATTATCGCTGGGCGCTCGCGACCGCGCAGCAATGGCGCGAACGGCGCGGCCTGGCGCGCGAACCGCATTGGGATCGGGTGATCGCGCAGCTTGCGCCGCCGCCGCAGCGCGACGGTCTCTATCTGCCGGTCGAGAGCGCTCCCGATTTCTGGCATCTGGCGGCCACGCCCGGCTGCAGCGGTCATGCCGGGCACGGCTGCCTCAACCGCGATCACCCTTCCTTCCTGATGGCCTATGGGCTGATTCCCGGGCGGGTGGACCGGGAGATCATGCGCCGCACCCTCGCCACCACCACGCGCCATTGGGACCTGCGCCAGACCTGGGGCTGGGATTTCCCGATCGTCGCGATGACCGCAGCCCGACTTGGCGATCCCGAAGCAGCGATCGACTGGCTGTTGCGCGATGCCCCGAACAATCGCTGGGGTGTCAGCGGCATGACGCCGCGCGTACATCTGGAGGCAGAGCGGCAACTGGTCGGCCCCGCCGCCGCCGGAGAAAAGGCGGGTCCCGAAGGCCCCGGCTTCGCTCGTGCGGCCGAGACCTATTTCCCCTCCAACGGCGCCTTGCTCCTCGCAACGGGAATGATGGCCGCCGGCTGGGAGGGATCGAGCGAACCTGCCCCCGGCTTTCCGCGCAAGGGCTGGAACGTGCGCGTCGAGAGAATCCGGCCGCTCCACTGAGGCCCGCTTTGGCGAATAATATTGCACCCCCCACACCTTCAACGCTATGAAGGTTTCGCCTTGAGGGTCGCCCCCTTTGGGACGGGCCGGGCGGTGTTTAACTCCCTTTTCCACCGTTCGGCCTTCGCCCGTGACTTGGATCCAGACGATAGGTTTCGCGCCTGCGCCGCGACCGGGCTATGCTTCCTTCGAATCCATGCCTGAGGTGTTCGAATGAAGAAGCTGCTCGTCTCTGCCCTGCTCGCCACCACCTCCTGCGTAACGCCCCAGGCGAGCGCGCCCGACGATGCGGCGCTCCACCGCGAGATTCTTACCCTCGACACGCATCTCGATACGCCGGCAATGTTCAGCCGCCCGGGCTGGAGCTTCGCCGATCGCCATTCCTATGCGACCGACATCGCCCAGGTCGATCTGCCGCGGATGGACGACGGCAATCTGGATGGCGGCTTCTTCGTCGTCTATATCGCGCAGGGCCCGCTAACGGCGGAAGGCTATGCCGCTGCCGGCGCCTTCGCCTCCAAGCGGCTCGGCGAGATCGAGACGATGCTTGCGCGCTATCCGGAGCGGATCGGCCTGGCGACCGCCGCCCCCGACGCCGCCCGGCTCGACAAGGCCGGCAAGCGCAGCGCCTATATCAGCATCGAGAACAGCTATCCGTTGGGCGAGAGCGTGGCGGGGCTTGCCGAATTTTATCGCCGCGGCGTGCGGATGGCGAGCCCGGTGCATTTCCGGAACAACCAGTTCGCCGACTCGGCCACCGACAAGCCGCGCTGGAACGGGCTTAGCCCGCTGGGCCGGCAGTGGGTGGCGGAGATGAACCGGCTGGGCATGGTGCTCGACGCCAGCCATGCGTCGGACGCGGTGCTCGACCAGATGATCGCGGCCTCGCGCACCCCCGTTATCCTGTCGCACACCGGGGCGAAGGCGATCTTCGATCATCCGCGCAATCTGGACGATACGCGCATCCGCAAGCTGGCCGCGTCGGGCGGCGCGATCTGCATGAACAGCGCCTATCTCGCGACGATGCGCTCGACGCCGGAGCGCAGCGCCTTGGGGGACAAGCTCGAAGCGCCGGGAGTGACCGCCGCCGAACAGGTCGAGCTCGTCCGCCAGCTACGCGTGCTGGACCAGACCCAGCCGGTCCAGGACGCCGATTTCGAGACCTATATGCGCGGGCTGCTCCACCTGATCGAGGTCGCCGGAGTCGACCATGTCTGCTTCGGGGCCGACTGGGACGGCGGCGGCGGGGTGCGCGGCTTCGAGGATATCGAAGCGCATCCCAAGATCACCGCGCGGCTGCGCGCGGCGGGCTATTCGCGGGCGGATCTGGAGAAGATGTGGAGCGGGAACGTGCTACGGCTGCTGCGGACTGCCGAGGAGCGGAAGGGGCGCTAGCCCGCCCTGTCGTCACCCCCGCGAAGGCGGGGGCCCATCTCCAGTACTCGCCACCACCACCACCGTAGTATGCGCTGCCTGGGCAGGAGATGGGCCCCCGCCTTCGCGGGGGTGACGGTTGGACTTCAGGCGGCTGGCGTCGCCTGCCACCCTCCCCCAAGCGCGCGGAACAGGTCCACCTGCGCGCTTGCGATTGCCGCGTCGGCCGCAGCCAGCGCAGCCTCGGCATCGGCGAAGGTGCGTTCTGCGTCGAGCAATTGCAGCGAATCGATATCCCCTTCGCGCTGCCGCGCGCGGGCGATGTTGACCACCGCCTGCGCTTCGTTCCACGCCGCCTGCAGCGCGGTGCGCCGCTCGAGCGCATGGGCATAGGTCGACAGCGCGGTCTCGGTCTCCTGCAGCGCGCCGAGCACGACGCCGTCGAAATTCGCCAGCGCCTCCTGGCTGCCCGCCTCCGCCGCGGCGATCCGGGCGCGCGCCGGCTCGGGGTTCACCGCCCAGTTGATCAGCCCGCCCAGCAGCCAGCGCAGCGGCCCGCCGCCGAAAATATCACCGAAGCCCGCGCCGGTCGATCCGCCCGAACCGCCCAGCGTGATCCGCGGATAGAGGTCCGCGGTCGCCACGCCGATCCGCGCGGTCGCTGCCGCCAGCCGCCGCTCGGCCGCGCGGATATCGGGGCGCCGGGCGAGCAGCGCCGCACCATCTCCGACCGGAATCGGCTGATCGAGCCGCAGCGTCGCGGTGCGCGTGCGCGCCGCCTGCGGCAGATCCGCCGGAGTCCGGCCGGTCAGCGTCGCCAGGCGGAAGAGCGCCGCATCGCGCTCCGCGGCAAACGCCGGAACTTCGGCCTGGCGCTGGTTGCGCAGCGCCCCGATCCGCGCAGTATCGAGCCGGGTGCCCAGCCCGACGCCGCGGCGGCGCTCGGTCAAGTCGATCGACTTGTCGAGCAAGGCGACGATCCGTTCGGCAACGCTGAGCCGCTCGGCCGCAGACACCGCGTCGGCATAGGCCCGCGCAGTATCCGCCGCGACGATCACGCGCACCGCATCGGCATCGGCCTGCGCCGCGTCGACGTCGCCACGCGAGGCTTCGACATTGCGGCTGACCCGGCCGAACAGGTCGACTTCGTAGCTGACGTCCAGCCCGGTATCGACCTGCCAATCCTCGCGCGGGGCGCTGGGCAAGCGCTGGCCCTCGGGGAGTCGACCGTAATTGGCGCCGGCGCCGAGGCTTGCCTGGGGCAGCCGGTCCGAGCGGGCGCCGCGGAGCACCGCGCGAGCGCGGGCGATGCGGGCGACTGCGACGCGGACATCGGTGTTAGCGGTCAGGGCGTCTGCGACGAGCTGATCGAGGACCGGGTCGTTGTAGAGCCGCCACCAGTCGCCCTGGACGGGCTCGACGGTGACCGCCGGGCTGGTCGAGAGGAAGGCGCCGGCGGCGGTCTGGGGATGCGTCGGCGCGGCATAGTCCGGGCCGACCGCGCAGGCGGCGAGCGCGAGTGCGGAGGCCGTGCTCAGGATGATGCGATAGTTCGTCATGTCATTTTCCTTTTCGTCATCCCGGCGAAGGCCGGGATCCAGAGTCGCAAGGCGATGCGCTCGTGGCTCTGGATCCCGGCTTCCGCCGGGATGACGGTTGGCGTTTATTCAGCCGGCAGCATCGCGGGCTCGGGTGCCGCCCCGCGCCGCCGCCTGCGCGCGAACCGCTCGCCCAGCGCGCGGCACACGACGTAGAAGGTCGGGGTGAAGAGCAGGCCGAATGCGGTCACCCCCATCATCCCGAAGAACACCGCGGTGCCCAGCGCCTGGCGAAGCTCGGCCCCTGCCCCGGTCGCGATCAGCAGCGGCACCGAGCCGAGGATGAAGGCGAAGGAGGTCATCAGGATCGGGCGCAGGCGATCGTGCGCGGCGCGCACCGCCGCCTCGACCGGCGAAAGCCCGTCGATCTTCTCGGCCTGCTGCGCGAACTCGACCACCAGGATCGCGTTCTTCGCGGCCAGCGCAATCAGCACCACCAGTCCGATCTGCGTGAGGACATTATTGTCCATCCCCCGCAAATTGATCCCGGCCATCGCCGCGAGCAGGCACATCGGCACGATCAGGATGATCGACAGCGGCAACGTCACGCTCTCATATTGCGCGGCGAGCACCAGGAAGACGAAGACCACCGCCAGTCCGAAGACCAGCCCCGCGGTGCTTCCCGCCGCCTTTTGCTGGAAGGCGATTCCGGTCCACTCGGCCTCATAACCGGCGGGCAACTCACTCGCGAGCTTCTCCATCGTCACCAGCGAGCGGCCCGAGCTGTATCCCGGCGCGGTATCGCCATCGACTTCGACCGCGGGGAACAGATTGTAGCGAGTCACCCGATAGGGCCCGGTCTTGTTCTCGAAGGTCGAGACCGATCCGATCGGCACCATCGCCCCCGAGTTGGACCGCGTCTTCAGGTTGGCGATGTCCGCCTCGGTCGCCCGGAACGGGGCATCGGCCTGCGCAGTCACGCGATAGGTGCGGCCGAGCATGTTGAAGTCGTTGACGAAGGTCGAGCCGAGATAGACGTTGAGCGCCTCGAACACCCGCTCGGGCGGCACGCCGAGCATGTTGGCCTTGCGCCGATCGATATCGGCGAAGACTCGCGGCGTGGCGGTGTTGAAGAAGGTGTAGATCTGGGCCAAGCCCTCGGTCTGGTTGGCCTTGCCGATCAACCCGTAGGCGGTCTTGCCGAGCGCGTCATAGCCATGCTCGGCGCGGTCCTGGACCATCATCCGATAGCCGCCGGCCGAGCCGATGCCCTGGATTACCGGGGGCGGCACCACGAGCAGCATCGCCTCGTTGATGTCGGCGGTGCGCTTGCGCGCCTCGTCCATGATCCCGGCATAGGTCACGCCGAGCTTTGCGCGCTCCTCGAACGATTGCAGCGGGACATAGGCCGCGGCGCTGTTCGGCGCGAGCGTCTGCGACGGGCCGTCGAAGCCCGCGAGCATCACTGAACCCTTAACCCCGGGGATCGGGAGGATCCGCGCGACGACCTTGCGCATCACCTCGTCGGTACGCTCGAGCGACGAGCCCGGCGGCAGCTGGATGACGGTCAGGAAATAGCCCTGGTCCTGCGCCGGGATGAAGCCGACCGGCGTCACCCAGAACATGCCGACCGTCGCCGCGATGAGGCCCACATAGGTGACCATCATCCGCTTGGGCCGGGTGACCAGCGCCAGCGTCAGCCGCGAATAGCCGGCGCTCATCCGCTCGAAGCCGCGGTTGAACCAGTCGGCCGCGCGCTGCGTGACGCGTCCGATCCGGCCCCTGGGCTTGTCCTCATGCCCGCGCAGCAGAAGTGCCGCGAGTGCCGGGGAAAGCGTGAGCGAGACCAGCAGCGAGATCGCCGTCGCCGCCGAGATCGTCACCGCGAACTGCTTGTAGAAAGCGCCCGACAGGCCGTTGAGGAACAAGGTCGGCAGGAACACCGCGAGCAGCACCAGCACGATTGCCACGAGCGCGCCCGAAACCTCGTCCATCGAGGTCTGCGCCGCGCGGAGCGGGGTCATCCCCTTGGCCAGGTTTCGCTCGACATTCTCGACCACGACGATCGCATCGTCGACGACGATACCGATCGCGAGCACCAGCCCGAACAGCGAGAGGTTGTTGAGCGAGTAGCCGAGCGGCAGCAGCACCGCCATCGTGCCGATCAGCGATACGGGGATCGCCACCACCGGGATGATCGCCGCGCGCCATTTCTGCAAGAAGACGATCACCACCAGCACGACCAGCAGGATCGCCTCGGCCAGCGTGTGATAGACCGCGTCGATCGACTGGGCGATGAACTCGGTGGGGTTGTAGATAACGCGATATTCCAGGCCCTTGGGGAAGGTCTTGGACATGGTTTCGAGCTCATGCTCGATCGCCTGCGCGGCCGCCAGCGCGTTGGAGCCGGGCCGCTGGAACACGCCCAGGATCACCGTCGGCTGGTTCGAGAGATAGGTGTTCGACGAATAGTCCGCAGCGCCCAGCTCCACACGCGCCACGTCGCTCACGCGGACCTGGCGGCCGTCGCTGTCGGTGCGGATCACGACCTGGCCGAACTCGCCGGGGTCCTTGAGCCGTCCCTGCGTCTCGATGTTGAGCTGGAAGGCGTTTCCGCTCGCGCTCGATCCGGGCTGGCCGAGCGAACCCGCCGCCACCTGGATATTCTGCGCCCGCAAGGCCTGGACGATGTCGCCCGCGGTCAGATCGAGCGCCGCGGCGCGGCCCGGATCGATCCAGATCCGCATCGCATAATCGCGCGCGCCGAACATGCGCACGTCGCCCACGCCCTCGACGCGGGCGAGGCGGTCCTTGACCTGCGTCAGCGCATAATTGGAGATGTAGCTGCGATCGACGCTGTTGTCGGGCGAGATCAGATTGACGACCATCAGGAAGTCGGGCGTCGTCTTGCGCGTCACCACGCCCAGCCGCTGCACTTCCTCGGGAAGCCGCGGCACCGCCACCGCGACGCGGTTCTGCACCAGTACCTGCGCGGCATCGAGATCGGTGCCGGGCTTGAAGGTCACGGTGATCGTCACCGCGCCGTCACCGGTCGATTGCGACGACTGGTAGAGCATGTCGTCGACGCCGTTGATTTCCTGCTCGATCGGCGCCGCTACCGTCTCGGCTACCGTCTCGGCCGACGCGCCGGGATAGCCGGCGGTGACCGTGACGGTCGGCGGCACGATGTCCGGATATTGCGAGATAGGCAGCCCGAGATAGGCGATCGCACCGATGATCGTGATCACGATCGATAGCACCGCCGCGAAGATCGGGCGCGTGATGAAGAAACGCGAGAGGCGCATGGCCTACTCCTCGTGTGAGGGATTTGAATCTTTTGCGAATAGGGGTCTGCCGCCGGGCCCTGGTTGGGGACTTCGGGCCCGGCGGCAGCTGGTCAGCGGGCGAAGGTCGCCTCACCCGTGACCGGGGCGCTGATGGCCGGTGTCGCCGCGGCAGGAAGGGGCGCTATCCTGCCGGGTTTCACCGTCACCTTGGCGCCCGGAGGGGCCATCTGTCCGCCAGCGATGACGACGCGATCCTGCGCCGTCAGCCCGGAACGGATGATCCGAAGTCCGTCGAGCACCGGCCCGAGTTCGACCGGCCGGGGCTCGACGGTGCCGTCCTTGCCTACGACGACGACTAGCTTGCGCGCCTGATCGGTGGTGATCGCCGCATCGGGGATCATCAGCGCCGTCGTCGTGCCGCCCGCCGCCAGCCGCATGTTACCGAACATGCCGGGGGTCAGGAACATGCCCGGATTCGCCATCACCGCGCGGCCTCGGATCGTGCCGGATTTGGGATCGAGGCCGTTGTCGGTAAAGTCGAGCCGGCCCTGCCAGCGATAGTCGGTCTCGTCCTGCAGCCGCACTTCAACCGGCGACGCCTTGGCGCCGGCCGCCTGCGCGCGCTTGGTCTTGAGGTGCAGCGCCTCCGATCCATCGAACGCGAAATAGATGGGATCGAGCGCGTTGATCACGGTGAGCAGCGAGCCCCCCGCGCCTTCGCCCGCCGCCACCAGATTGCCGGCGTCGACCTTGCGATCGGAAATGCGGCCCGAGATCGGCGCGCGGACCTGGGTGAACTCCATGTCGAGCGCCCGCGCCCGGACCCGCGCCTGCGCGCCGGCCACCGCCGCCTGCGCCGCACGCACCCGCGCCCGCAGCCGCTCGACATCGCTCTTCGACACGGCTTCCACCGCGATCAGCCGCTCAGCGCGGCCCAGATCGGATTGCGCCAGCGCCAATTCGCTCTGTGCGCTTGCCTGCCCGGCGCGTGCTTCCGAAAGCGCTGCGCCGAACGGGCGCGGGTCGATCGTGAAGAGCAGTTGGCCCTTGCGCACGATCGCGCCGTCGGTGAAGTGCACGCCGACGATCGCGCCCGAGACGCGCGGACGCACCTCGACCGTGCGACTCGCTTCGAAGCGGCCGACATAATCGTCCCATTCGTTGACTTCGCGCACCAGCGGCGACGCGACGGTAACGGTCGGTGGCGGCGGCGCGGCAACGGCGGGTGCCTCGCGGTTCGCCAGGCTGACGCCGCCGGCCAGCAGCGCCACCGGCAAGGCGATCAGCGCGCCGCGTTGCCATAGCGGCATGCGCCCGAACGCCCCGTCCTTATGCGCGGTCGCCGTGTCGGGCTCGCTCTCAATGGGTGAGATCATGTTCATGTCGTTTCCCCTGGTTCAGCGCGGCGCGGCCGCGGCTGATGCTGGCAAGCAGCGATTCATATTGTTCGGTGGTGAAGCCCGCCGCGTGGAAGGCCCGGATCTCGTGCGGCGGCAGCGCATAGCCGCGGTGCCATGCGAGCACCGCCAGGCGACGCAACGCCTCCAGCCGGGCATCGGCGAGCTTGGGATTGGCGCGTTGGCCCCCAAAGATCGCTCCGAGCGCGATCGCCATCCGGCCCGGCTCCTCCAGCGTCGACAGCCGATCGCGCTGGGCGATCGCCACGACCTGCCATTCCAGCGCAGTGAGGCTGCTGGCGGGGCGTGCGGCGATGACGTCCGCCGGCGTGGCGATCGGGGTGCCCTGATATTCGGCGAGGTTCAGATAGGCCATCGTTCGTCTCCCTTGTCGCTGTGCCGGAGGCATGCCGCCTCGATCCCGGAATCGGCCCTGGGCCGCCGGCTATCGGCTTGCTTCTTCATGATGCGGCAGGTTCGGCGGCATCGTAACTATGCCTGCCGTCGTCCCGCTAATACCAGGGTGTGAGCCGTCTATCGCGAAAGGCCATGCCTTTGCGGAGATAGTCGTCCTGCTATCGGAAATTCCGGGGGGTCAGCCCCCTTTGCGTTTTCGCTCGTCCGTCCGGCTCATCCGGTCACCCCTGTCGTTTCGATCCGGGATCCAGAGAACCGCGGGTCATTTCCATACTGACTGGTATAGAAATCGCGCTGCGGTGCGTCAAGAGGCTTTTTATACCGTGCGGTATTTTTTGTCCATCGTCGAAACGAAAAATGGAATCAGCGCGTAGGCCATACGGCAAGACTGGTCTCGACGAGTTGGGTAAGCTCCTCGCGGCTCGCGCCGCCGCCCGCCTGAAGGGACAGCCCCTGTAGCAGCGCGCTTAGATAAGCGGAGAGCCCCTCGGCGCTCATATCGTCGGGCAGTTCACCCGCGGCCTTCGCCCGCTCGAACCGCTCGATCAGCGCATCCGAAGAGGATTTGCGACGGGCAATGACTTCGTCGCGAATCGATTCGGCCTCGACGCCGCACGCGACGGAGCTGATCACGCGCAGGCAGCCCTTGGGCTCGCTGACATCGCCGGTCTGCATTTCGAGCGCGCCGCGCAGCAGCCGCTCGGCGACTCCGCGTGCAGTGGGCGCCTCGAGCGCGGGGCGCATGTAGGAAAGCTTCTCGCGCTCGTAGAGATCGAGCGCCTTGCGGAAGAGCGCCTCCTTGTTGCCGAACGCGGCATAAAGGCTCGGCCGGGTGATCCCCATCGCCTCGGTCAGGTCAGACAGCGACGCGCCCTCATAGCCCTTGCTCCAGAAGACGCGCAGCGCCGCTGCCAGCGCCTCTTCGGTGCAAAATTCGCGGGGCCGGCCCTTGGGAGCGCAGAACGGGGTTTTCATATTGATCGGTACATAAGCATGATCCCGGAAAAATCCAGCGATAGTTGAGCGGCAGGCTCCTGCGCCCCGGCATGGCCGGAACCTCTGCCATGCCATGGCAAAGCTGAACAACTACAATATGATATGCGACCGGACCCGGCCGGGCTAGGGCATCAGACGCTTGCGCCCCTGCGACAGATGCCAGCGCATCGCGAGCGCAGCGCCGTCGCCGTCCTGTGCGTGGATCGCCTCGACGATCATCTCATGTTCGCGCAGCATCGCCTGGATCGCGGAGGAAGGCCGCGAGCGGGAGATGTCCACGCCCGCGCGCAACACCTTGTGGATGTCTTCGCGCATATGATCGAGCGCGACCACGAACGCGGTGTTTGCGGTCCCCAGCGCGATCGCCCGATGCAGCTTCCAATCCTCGTCGTGCGCCGGCCCGTTCGAATGCAACGCACCCCGCAGCGCGTCCATCGCATCCGCGATCGCTTCCATCTGCTGGGGCGAGCGCCGGGTAGCCGCCAGCCGGCACGCCTCCGATTCGAGCACGAAGCGGACCTCATAGGTGCCGAGAGTCGCCGACAATTCCTCCATCGGCATATGCGCGCCGAGCCGTTCCGACGGGCGTCGCATCACATAGGAGCCGGCGCCGCGGCGCGCCTCGGTGATCCCGTCGGACGCCAGCCGGACCAGTGCCTCGCGCACCACGGTTCGCGACATGCCGAAGGTCTCGGCCAGCCGCGCCTCCGAGGGGAGCCGATCGCCGATATCCAGATCCTGGTTGTTGATGATCTCGACGATCTGGGTGTAGGCCCGGTCCGCCAGACGGCCTTCGTTCGTCGCAGATAGTCGCGCCAAGCGCCGCCCCTCCCCTGTTTCGAGAATGATAGCGCCGAATGGTTTGCCGATCAAATCTGTCGGACAGATTGGGCGGCGCTTCAGGCAATTCGAGCATTGACGTTCCGATCGGCTGCGGCATACTCGAAATCTGTCCAACCGATTCTGAACAGCCCGAGAAGCGCGGCAGATCGACGAGACCCACGAAAATGCCACGGCGACCAGGAAGACCCGGCGCAGATGGCGAAGAAATCAGGAGGGAATGGCTATGATATGCGCGACCGCGGTCGATCTGCCGCCAATGGATGCTTTGGCCGAAGTCTATGTCAGCCGGCCCGCCGCACGCGGCGGCCCCGTCGCGGCGATGTTCGGCCCGTTCGGCGACTGCGCCTTCGTCCTGTTGCGGCAGGGCGGCTACGGCGAAAGCGAATGCTGGATCCAGAGCGAGACCGGCCGGATTTCCTTCGCCGATGTGATCGCAGCGGATCGGGCGGGGCTGATCCAGCGCGCGACCTGAGCCGCGAGGCGTCCTGATCAGCCGCCGCGGCGCAGGCGGTCGACTTCGCGCAGCAGTGCATCGAGCCGCCTGGTCTCGGCATCGTCGCCGCGCCGAACGGCCGCGGTTATCCGATCTACGATATGCTGCGGCGCCTTGCCGCCGTGCGAATTGATCAGTCGCTTCGCATCATCGCTGGGCTCAGTCATCCGCCCCCATTGGACGGTTCCGGGCGACGATGCACGTACCTGCATCAATTCCGGCGGGGTTCCGCTACTCAGAATGGCGCTTTCGCACCTCCGTCAGCCGAAACGAACCGGCGTCGGTCGCCCCGAAAGATAGGCGCGGCTCGGCGCCGCGAAGGGAAAGCCGGCGGTCGCCAGCCGGTTGAGCACGATCCGGATCGTGTGAAAGATGTTCGCGCTGGTCGCCTGCGGCTCGCGGGCGTTCAACCATTCTTCGGAGATCAGCAGTCCATTGCGTACGCGAACCGCGCGTCCGTCACGCAACAGCAATTCGACTCTCCGCCGCACCGTCGCCTCGGGAATACCCAGGACCCGCGCGACCGCCACCACGCGCACCGGCCGTCGCAGTTCGTCGGGAGGCACCGCGCCGGCATAGCCGTGAAGCGGCGCGAGGACCGGCGAATAAGTGATGTCGCGCGAGTTTGCGCAGAGAATCGTCGAGAAGATCACCAGTTCCAGCCAGTCGTGATGGATGGTGCGGTTCGATTCCGCGACGGCGAGCATGATATCGACGACGCTCTGGATACCGGTCAGGGCGACATAGCGCTCGCCGTTCCGCTCCTCCGGCAGCGCCAGCCCGAAATGCTTGAGGTCCTCGACGAACCGCACGAAACTGTCATGCGCCCGGGCCAGCGCGCGTTCGAATTCCGGGCGGAACAGGGTCTGCGGGTTCGCCGCAATGCCGCCCTCGACGCGGACGCACAGCCCCTCGTCGATCATCCCGTTGATGTGGCGGCGGACGGTCTCGAACGAGCGCGACAGGGAAGTTGCGATCGAGTGGGTCGATATCGCCCGCGACGCGCCGGCATCCCCCGCGCCCACCCCGCCCGAATAGGATTGCCGCACGATCAGCGCATAGAGGATGAAGCGATCCAGGTTTCCGTCGAAGATCGGCAGCGCGGTCGCCAGAATATTGGTCTGCATCTCCGCCAGGAGACGCGTCACTTGCCGCACGGGAAGGGAATGGGAAGAAGGCGAGACCGTCATACGTGGCCCATGCTTACAGAGCCCGCATCGCCCGTCGAAGCCGACCGGCGCCAGATTCGCCATTTTGGGTATTCTGAGAGCAGGCCCGCAGGCAGTCAACGGGCGAGGTCGCCGCGCCGGCTAGCCCATGCTGTCGGGAAGTGGCGGCGCTGCCAGTCTAATGCGAACCGCTCTCCCCCACGATGTGGCTGGGCACCTGAGCGCGATGGCTTAGCTCGCAATTGCCATCTAGTCGGTGAGCCATGACGCTTCAGCGCCTCTGATGCTCGGGCCATTGCCTTTAATTCCGGGTCTCTTGTGCGGGCGGGTACTCTCCCCAAACTTACCGCTCGATGGATGAGCTTGACGGAGCCCTTGGCAGTGCTTGAACTGCCATTTTCGGTCAGGCGATGGTCAACCCTCGGAGCCCCTCGGCCCGCCACTCCCGGATGAGCGTGTAGAAAGCGATCGGCCCGGCGCCATAATATTCGTCTGACCGGCTTATCCCCTCGCCCACCTGGCCCTCGTCGTTGAAGTTGCCGGGGGTGCATTCGCGTTGGAAGTCGTGGAAGCTCTTGTCCTTAGCACGGATCGTCGAGACCCAGTCGGCTTCGGCTTCGGCCGTCGGCTCCACGAGCGTCGCACCGCGGTCCTCGGCGACCTTCAGCACGTCCGCGATATGCTCGGCCTGCTCGTCGAGGCAGTAGGTGAGGTTGAAGGCGAGACCGTTCTGCGAACCGCCCATGTGAAAGAGATTGGGGAACCCCGCCGAGTAGAACCCGTGCAGGGTTCGCATCCCCCCGCTCCATTCTTCCGCCAACGAAACCCCGCCCCGCCCATAGATCGGATGCCCCTTCTGCTGCGCCTTCGCGCCATAAGCATTGCCGAAATCGAAGCCGGTCGCGAAGATCACACAGTCCACAGGATACAGCGTCCCGCCCGCCAGGAAGCCCTGTTCGGTGAAGCCGTCCAGCCCCTTGCCATCGGTATCGACAAGATCGACATTCGGCCGATTGAATGCAGGCAAATAATCGTCGTTGAAGCACGGCCGCTTACAGAATTGGCGATACCACGGCTTGAGCGCCTCCGCGGTAGCGGGGTCCTCGACCAGTTCGTCCACGCGGTGGCGGATCTGGTTCATCTTGACGAAGTCGGCGAGCTCGGCCTTGGCCCGTTTCTCCTCGAGCGGGGCGTCCGGCGCCAGCGCGAATGCGTTGAGAGCGCGCACCGTATCGGTCCAACCATCGGCGACCAGATCCTTGTCCTGCGGCACGCCTGTCGTCAGCGCGACGAAATTGTCGCGGCGGCGGCGCTGCCAGCCCGGCTCAAGCGTCTGCCACCAGTCCGGATCGGTCGGCCGATTGCCGCGTTCGTCGATCCCTGAAGGCGTCCGCTGCACGACATAGAGATGCTGGGCATAGCGCGCGACGTGCGGCACCGCCTGGATGCCGGTGGCGCCTGTGCCAACGATCGCCACGCGCTTGTCGGACAGGCCCGTCAACCCGCCGTTCGAATCGCCCTTCGAATATTCATAGTCCCAGCGGCTGGTGTGGAAGATATGCCCTTTGAACCGCTCGATGCCAGGGATGCCGGGCAGCTTGGGCCGATCGAGGATGCCGTTGGTGCGGATGACATACCGCGCCTTGAAGGCGTCTTCGCGATCGGTGCGGACCAGCCATTTGCGCTCGTTTTCCAGCCACCGGAGCTCGGTGACGGCGGTCTGGAACAGCGCATCTTCGTAAAGCTCGAAATGCCTGCCGATCCGCTTGGCATGCCCCCAGATCTCGGGGCCGCGCGAATACCGCTCGACGGGCATGTACCCCGTCTCTTCGAGCAAAGGCATGTAGATGTAGGATTCGACGTCGCACTGGATGCCAGGATAGCGGTTCCAATACCAGGTGCCGCCGAAATCCCCCGCCTTCTCGACAAAACGGATGCCGCCGATCCCTTGCTTGCGCAAAGCGGCGCCGGCGGAGAGACCGGCAAAGCCGCCGCCTATGATCACGACATTGACTTCGTCTGTCACCGGCGCCCGCGTAAAGCCCGGCTCCACATAAGGGTCTTGAGCGAAGCGCGCGAAATCTCCGGTCGGGGCAACGAACTGGCTGCCGCCCTCGTCCCGAAGCCGTTTGTCGCGCTCCGCGCGATATTTCGCGCGGAGCTCATCGGGATCGAAGTCGAGTTCGTTCCCGCCCGGCAGGTCTTTACGCACTAACCGCTTCCTTCTGCGTAACTCAGAACTTGATCGTGCCTTCGAGCGCGAGCGACCGATATTCGTCCATGCCATAAATCGCACGCGCAACACCGGTGATCGAGGCCGGGAAGCGTATCGAGGCCGCTGCGGTCTTCTTGTCCGTCAGATTACGGCCCACCAAGGCGACGTTCCACTTATCGTCGGTGCCGCCAAGCTGAACGCGCGCATCGATCTTGGCCCAGCCGTCTTGTTTGCCCCAGATGGGGTTATAACCGTCGGCGATGAAGTAGCTCGAGCGAAACAAGGTGTTCGCCGTCACGAGGAAGTTCAGATTGTCGCTGAGATCGCGATCGAAGCGGAAGCCGACATTGCCGCTCCACTTTGGTGCGAACTGCAGCGGCGTGCCCTTGATATTGTGCGCGGCGATACTCACCGGATCGGCCGAGTTGCACTGCACCAGCGTTTCAAGGCTGAGGCACGGCGCGCCGGGATAATCGTCGAACTTCGCATCGAGATACGCAAGCGAAGCGCTCAATTGCAGTCCCGTAGCCACCAGCCACTGCGCTTCCGCCTCGACACCCGTCGATGACGCGATGGCAGCGTTGCGCGTGAAGAAGGTGCGGCGATCGGGATCATAGGCCGATTGTTGCAAGTCCTTGAACTTGGTCTTGAAGACCGACACGTTGAAGGTCGCCCTACCCCCGGCCAACGTCGCCTTCATGCCGGCTTCGTAATTGGTCGAGCGCTCCGGCTTGAACTGGAAGCCCGCGGGCGTGACGTTATAGGTGTTCGAGACGAACCCGCCCGATTTTGACCCGCGGCCATAGGTCGCATAAAACATGATGTCCTTCGACGCATCGAACTGCAGCGTCGCGGAAGGATCGACATAATCCTCGTTCAGCCGACCGCTGACGTCGGGTCCGATCGCATTGAACACCGATCCTGAGACGGTGCGCGAGGTGAAATCGCCATGCTTGGTGGTGTTCGAGTAGCGCAGGCCGCCGATCGCACGAACCGCATCGGCTAGGCGGACCGTCGCCTGCCCAAAGAAGGAATAGGACCAGCTCGTCTGATCGAAGTCCGTCGACTGCGCGCCCGTGATCGTATTGGTCGCCCCCAGATTCTGGTAATAGCTGTCCTGGTGAAGATGATAATCGGCGGTGTCGAAGTAGCCGCCGATCACATATTCCACAGTGCCCCCGGTCGGCGATGCCAATCGGATTTCCTGCGAATATTGATCGAACGCCTCGGGGAAGCCATTGGCATAGCGCCGGTTGGAGCCGTTGGCCGGGACGGTCCGATCGGGGCTGTATTCGTCATAGGCGCTCAGGCGCTTGGTCGTGAAATGCGACCAGCCGGAGATTGAGGTCAGCGTATGTTCGCCCAAGGCGATGTTCGCGGTGAGTGCGACATTGGTGCTCTTGATCCCGCTCTGCTCGGGGATCGGCGCGGGGCCATAGGGATCGGAGACATAGCGCGTATCGGTGAAATTCGTCTTCTCGGTCAGCGATCCGGAATGGGTGATGCCGCCCATCAGCTGATGCCGCCCATATTCGCCCTTCAGCGTCACATCCACGCCAGCGCTCGGCTCCCAGCGCAGGGTGGCGCGGATCAGTTCCTGGTCGAGCCGGGGATCGTCCTCACCGGTCGCGACATTGCGGAGCCAGCCCTTCTGGCGCACGAACTTGCCGGCGACGCGTAGGCCGAGCGTGTCGCTTAGCGGTCCGCTGGCGAACCCAGTGAATTCATAGCCCTTGCGCTCGAAATTATAGGCGGCGGAAAGCGAGCCCTTCAGCGTCTTGGTGGGGCCGGCGGAGATCAGGCTGATCGCGCCTGCCGCGGTGTTGCGGCCGAACAGCGCACCCTGCGGCCCGCGCAGCACTTCGACGCGCTCGAGATCGAAGAAGGGTGCCGAGAATTGCGCGCCGCGGCCGCCATAAATGCCGTCGAGATAGACCGAGACTTCCTGATCAAACGCGACATTGTTCGGCCCCGATCCGAAGCCACGGATATAGACGACCGGGTTCACGCCCGAATTCAGGATCGCCATGTTGGGCACATAGGCCTGGAGGCTGCGCAGATCGGTGATCTGGCGCTCGGTGATGTCCTCGCCCGCGATCGCGGCGATCGAGACCGGCACGTCCTGCAGACGCTGCGCGCGCTTGGTCGCGGTGACGACGATTTCGCCCAGTACGTTGGAATTTTCGGCGGGCTCGGCGTCCTGCATCACTGCCTCTGCCGGCGCCGGTGCGGCATCCTGCGCCGCGGCCGATGCCGCGCTCATCGCAATTCCCCCGGCGAACAACGCCGACAATATGCGCGTCGTTGAATTGAGCTCGATCCGCATGCGCATCCTGACCCTCTCCTGGTTGGCCGCCTGCACTTCGAGGTGCGGGCTGTGCCGTTAGAAGCCGGTCACTCCCTCTTTCGCGGAAACGCCAGCCTTGCTTTGAAGTTACATGATTGGATGCATATTGCAACACGCCGCGAAACCGTCGAGTCTCACTTCGGACTCCATATGTTGCATAATTGCCAATTTTACGGTGGTTACCGCGCAAATGACAGGTTTACAGCCGTTTTGGCAGGTTCGTCTAAATGGATACAATCGAGCGGAGATGATGATGATGCGATTGGCGGGCAAGACGGCTTTGGTAACCGGCGCGGCAAGCGGCATCGGCCGGGCCTGTGCGCAGCTGATGGCCGAACAAGGTGCGCATCTATTCCTGGGCGACGTGGACGATGCAGCCGGCCGCGCCGAGACCGCTGCGCTGGAGGCTGCCGGCTTTGGCGCGACCTATCTGAATCTAAACGTCGCCAGCGAAGCCTATTGGCAGGCCGCGGCGCGGGCAGTGCGCGAACAGGCCGGTCGGCTCGATATCCTCGTCAACAATGCCGGGATCGGGATCGGCGGACCGATCGAAGATCTGTCGCTGGAGGATTGGCGGCGGCAACAAGCAGTGAACCTCGACGGGCCGTTCCTCGGCATCAAGCATTGCCTGCCGCTGATGCGCGAAGGCGGCGGCGGATCAATCGTCAACATCGCCTCGGTCACCGGAATTCGCGGATCGGGCGTGTTCGTCTCCTATGCCGCGTCGAAGGGCGGATTGCTCGCCTTCACGCGGGCGATGGCCAAGCAGTGCGCCGCAGCGCGTGACGGGGTTCGCGTCAACGCCGTCGCGCCCGGCGTTATCGAGACGCCGATCTTCGCGCGGCTGGAGGGCGTGCCCGGCAATGCCGCGGACGCCGCCGCTACCGCCGCGCGGCTCGTCCCGCTCGGCCATGCCGGCACGCCGGAGGACGTGGCGCACGGCGTGCTCTATCTCGCCAGCGACGAGGCGCGCTACGTCACCGGCACCGAACTCGTCATCGACGGTGGGCTGCTGATCGGCTGACCCGCAAGCTGCGCGGCCAGCGCCCGCGCCGATTTACGGCCGGTCACCAGCAGTGTGAACGACGCCGCCATCGCCAGCGCCGTCGTCACCGCCAACGCCTTGCCGATCCCCATCGGCCCGCCGAACACATTATCGGAGAGCAACGCCGTGAGCGTCGGCGCGATGCCCAGCCCAGCCACATTAACCGTCGCGCCGAACAATGCCGCGAGCAGCCCGCGCATGCGATTGGGCGCGAGCGACTGGACGATCGTCGCCTGTAATCCGCCGACCAGGCTGGCGGCGAAGATCCCGCCGACGAAGAACAGGATCGCCAGCGTCGTGTCACCCATCAGATAGGCCGTGACGAAACACGGCGCCTGGAGCATCGCCGCGCCGATCGAGACGAGGATTGGCGCATCGCTCCGCCCGCGCTTCACCAAAGCGTCGGACAGCACGCCGCCAAGCAGGATCGCCGCAGTGCCGCCCAGACCATAGCCCAGGCCGAACACCATTCCGACCTCGCCCGCGGTCAGCCCGTGCAGCCGCATGAAATAGGCCGGGCCCCAGAGCTGAAACGCATAGCCGCTCACCGCGAACGCCCCGAAGCCGAGGAACATCGGCACGATCGCCGCCCGGTTTGCGCCGACGAAACCGAACACTTCGCACATTTTGGGCGCCTCGCCCGTCTCCAGCGGCGTGAAGCGCCGAGCCGGCTCGCGCACGGTGAGCCAGAACAGGAGCGCGACGAGCAGCCCGGGCAGGCCCACCGCGACGAACACGAATTGCCAGGGCGCGATCGAATCGAGCCCGGGCAGCGTCGGCCGCGTTTCCATCGCCCGTTGCACCACGATCCCGCCCGCCAGGATCGCCACCCCGCCGCCGATCGAGGCACCGCATGCGAAGATCGCCGTGGCCAGCCCGCGGCGATGCGGCGGGAAATAATCCGGGATCATCGAATAGGCCGCGGGATTGAGGCTCGCCTCCCCCACCCCCACGCCCATCCGCGCAGTGAACAGCGCCCAATAGCCGCGCACCAGCCCGCACGCCGCAGTCGCCAGGCTCCACAAGGATATGCCCAGCACGATCGCCGAGCGCCGGCTTCGGGTATCCACCCAGCGGCCGAAGGGGAAGGCGCAGGCGACATAGCAGAGCGCAAAGGCCGGCCCCGCGAGCAGACTCACCTGCGAGTCGGTCAGCCCCATGTCGGCGCGGATCGGATCGATCAGCAGGCTGAGCACCAGCCGATCGAGGAACGAGAATGCCGATGCCAGCATCAGGCACAAGACGACATAATATGCGTAAAGCGGCACGCCCGGCCGCGCGGAATCGGCGTCCGTCATGCCGCGCCCCGGCTCGGCAGCGGCGTCGGTTCTCGATCGATAAAGCGATATTCGGGCGGCGACGGCATTTCCTGCACGCGCTCGTCATAATCGTCATGCTCGAGCCGCAGCGCGCGGATCATCCCGGCGTTCATCATGAACATCGACGCGATATAGGTGAGTTCGATCAGTTGCTCCGCGTCGAAATGCTTCCGAAGCTCGGCAAACAACCCGTCGGGCGTGCGGCCATGATCGAGTGCAATGCAATCGGCATAGGCCAATACGGCGCGCTCGGCGGCGTCGAACCCATCGAAGATCGCCCAGTTCGGGATCGCCGCCAGCGCCGCCTCCGAATAGTCGAGGCCACGCAGGATCTTGCTATGCTCGGAAAACATCCAGCGGCAGCCGCAATCCCAGCCGATCCGTGTGATTGCCAGTTCCATATAGCGCAGCGGCAGTTTCCGCTGCTTGGTTTGTTTGAGATAGAACCCGCGGACCGAATGCTCTAGGATATCGGGCGCATGGGCCAGCACCGCCTCGTAATTGCCCGGTGCCCCCGATGCGGTGACCCCCGGATCGGTCGCGGGATCGCGGCCGGGGAATTTGCGGTCGTACATGAAGAGGACGAGCGGGTCGGTCGTCTCGGCTCGGCTCACCAGTCTCAGCCTTGGCATATGCGGTCCCTTTGCTTCGCGACGCGCGCGAGATCCTGTGGCGTGTTGATATTGTCGGGCATGACGGTGCCGGTGACGGCACGCGCGCCGATCGCTTCGGCAAAGGCGCGCACCGTGTGGCCGCCGGCACCGCGCAGATTCGCCTCGATCGCTGCCGCGGCCCCGGCGGGCCACAGGCCGATGACGGGCTGAGCGGCGATAAAGGATGGCGCAGGATCGAGAAGGCGGCGCAGGTTCGCCGGCAGGTGCGCGCAATCGACGGGCAGGCTCAGGAGCTGGTCGAACCCATGGTCACACGCATAACGCAGCCCCGCAGCGAGGCCGCCGAGCGGCCCCATTCCGGGCGTGGGCCAATCCGGCAAGGCGAGGGCGAGCATGGAACCCCGTCCGGCTATCGCCACCGAGTCGCAATGCGGGCGCAGCGCCTGGAGGGCGTGGTTCAGCAACGGGCATCCGCCCAGCAATGCCGCGGCCTTGTCGGAGCCGAAGCGGCGCGATTGCCCCCTTGCCAGGACGACGCCCAGCGTTCTCATTCGCGTGTGCTGCGAGCCTTGCCCATGCCAACCTCTTCCAAGATGATATGCATTCTTTGGACTTTGATGCGCCGCGCCGACCGGGAATTCAAGTGCTGCACGAGGGACACGCCCTTATCGCGTCAAATATGATTGCATGCAAATTTCCCGGCGCTATGGACTGTGACGGTAACGGTGGCGATGCTGGGAGACGATGTTGAGCGATACGGGCGCCTTGCTCGCCGATATGACCGAGCGCCTGCTCGCCGAGCATTTCGACGACAATGTCATGCGCGCGGCACGCACCGGCATCTGGCCCCAAGCAGGATGGGATGCCGCTGTCGAACAGGGCCTGCCGCTGGCTCTGGTCCAGGGCGAACAGGGCTTCGACATTCCGCTCGGTGAAGGCCTTGCGCTGATCCGCACGCTCGGTCGCCACGCCGTGCCGCTGCCGCTTGCCGAGACGATGATCGCCAACGCCATGATTGCGCAGGCCGGCCTGACGGTCCCCGAAGGCCCCGTGACGCTTGTTCCGGAATGCTCGGGCATAGTGCTGCGGCAGGACGGCGCATCCGGCGAAGCAAACCGCGTCGCCTGGGGCCGCGATGCGCGCGCCCTGCTGATCGAGAGCGACGGCAACATCGCGCTGATGACTGCCGGGTTCGATGTCGCGGAGCAAGGCACCAACCTCGCCCATATGCCGCGCGACCTCGTAACGGTCGACGGTCCGACGGAGGTCGCCCCGCTCCCGGGCATATCGCTCCTCGAAGCCGGCGCGCTGGTCCGCGCGCTGGCGATGGCCGGCGCGCTCGAAACTCTGGTCGAACTCACCATTGCCCATGTTACTGAACGCGTGCAGTTCGGGCGTCCGCTCTCCGCCTTCCAGGCCATTCAGCATGCGCTCGCACGGCTAGCCGGCGAAGCGGCCGCGGCCTCCGCCGCCGCGGATCTCGCGGCCGACGCCTTTGCCCACGCCAGCCCGCAAACGCCCATCGCAATTGCTGCCGCCCGGACCCGCATCTCGGAGGCGGCCGGCGGCGCGATCGGCATCGCGCACCAGCTCCACGGCGCGATCGGCTTCACTGAAGAGCATCGCCTCCACTGGTTCACCACGGCGCTGTGGAGCTGGCGCGACGAATTTGGCAGCGCTGTCTGGTGGACGCGCCGGCTGGGCGTCGAGTCGCTCCGCCATTCCAAACAGGGCTTTTGGCCCTTCGTCACGTCGGTGTCCTGATGCTACGTTTCCCCTCCCCGCCCCGCCATAACGCCGCCGAGCAATTGCGCGGCGAAGTGCGCGAATTCCTGTCCTCCGCCATCGCCACCCGCACTCCGCTCCAGCGCGCCGAAAGCTGGAACGGCTTCGATCGCGACTTCAGCAAGGCGCTGGGCGCGCGCGGCTGGCTAGGCATGACCTGGCCCAAACAATATGGCGGGCATGAGCGCTCGGCCTTCGAACGCTATGTCGTGGTGGAGGAGACGCTGGCAGCAGGCGCGCCCGTCTCCGCGCACTGGATCGCCGAGCGGCAAAGCGGGCCCACTTTGCTCAAGTTTGGCACGGAGCAACAGCGCGAGGAAATCCTTCCCCGCATCGCCGCGGGTGATTGCGTCTTCTGCATTGGTATGAGCGAGCCTGATTCGGGCTCGGACCTCGCCGCCACCCGCACCCGTGCCGAGCGTGTCGAGAGTGGCTGGCGTGTGACGGGCACCAAGCTGTGGACCACCAACGCCCATAAAGCGGACTATATGATCCTCTTCTGCCGAACCTCGGGCACCCCCGCGGACCGGCACAAGGGCACGAGCCAATTGCTGATCGACATGAGGGGCACCGAAGGGATGACCGTCCGCCCGGTGCTCGATCTCGCCGGCCAGCATCACTTTAACGAAGTTCATTTCAACGATGCCTTCGTCCCGGAAACCGCGCTAATCGGCACCGAAGGCGCTGGCTGGAACCAGGTGATGAGCGAACTCGCGTTTGAGCGCAGCGGGCCGGAGCGGTTCCTCTCCTCGATCCAGTTGCTGCTCGAATTGATCGAGGCGCTGCGGGGCAGCGACAGCGAGCTCGCGCAGATTACGATCGGCCGCCTCACCGCACATCTGCTGACGCTGCGCCAGCTCTCGCGTGGGGTTGCGGCCTTGCTTGAAGCGCGTGAGGATGCATCCACCCATGCGGCGATCGTCAAGGATCTGGGCGCGACTTTCGAGCAGGATCTGCCCGAGATCGCCCGCAGCTTGATCGATGCCGAGCCTGACCGCCAATCGACTCGCGACCTGCTCGCCGTACTGGCCTATACGATGATGAGCGCGCCCAGCTTCTCACTGCGCGGCGGAACGCGTGAGATATTGCGCGGGATCATCGCCCGGGGGCTTGGCGTACGATGAGCAGAATCGAACTGGTCGAAGTCTCCCCACGCGACGGCTTGCAGAACGAGCCGCGGGTACTGCCGACCGAGGACAAGATCGAGCTGGTCCGCCGCGCCATCGATGCGGGGGCCCGACGGCTGGAAGTCGCCAGCTTCGTCCACCCGGCCAAGGTGCCACAGATGGCGGATGCCGAGGCTGTCGTCGCCGGCCTGCCTCGCGGCGCGGCGCGCTATGTCGGGCTGGTGCTCAACAAGCGCGGCGCGCTGCGGGCGCTGGAGACGGAAATCCACGAAATCGGCGTCGTCTGCACCGCGAGCGATGCCTTCGGCATGCGGAACCAAGGGATGGATTCAGCGCAGAGCCTGGACATGGCGTGCGACGTCCTTCGTTTCTGCCACGAGCATGGACGTCCTGCGCAAGTGACGATCGCCGTGGCGTTCGGCTGCCCGTTCGAAGGCGCGATCGATCCCACGAGGGTCGTCGCCATGGCCCGCCGGATCGCCGCGGCCGGATCGATCGAAGTCGCGATTGCCGACACGATTGGTATCGCCCGCCCCGGCGAAGTTGAACGGCTGTCGGCGCAGATAGCTGCCGCCGTCGCCCCGCTGCCGCTCCGGGTACATTTCCACGACACCCACGGAATGGGCGTCGCCAACGTCATGGCCGCAGTCCGCGCCGGCGCCTCGACCGTCGATGCGTCGATCGGCGGCACCGGCGGCTGCCCCTTCGCACCTGGCGCCGCGGGAAATGTGGCAAGCGAGAACGTAGCTTACGCGCTGAGCGATGCGATGGACGCAGATCTGACAAAGCTGGTGGATACCGCCGCGTGGCTCAACACCCGCCTGGGCCGCGACACCACCAGCGCCGTTGCGCGAGCCTTCGCCAGCGGGTAATCTGACCCGCCATCGCCCCCGCGCCACGCGTCAATCCGGAATATGCGCTTCGCCCGGCACCAGCCGCAGCTCGCCTGACATAGGGGCGCCCGCCCCATCGTCAGAACGCCCGAGCCAGCGCTCCAGTATCTCCCGTGTATCCTGCCCGACGGTGTTGGGCGCCGGCCTGCGAATGCTGGAGGGCGTGACTGACAATTTTGGGAACACGCCCTGCATTTGCGTGGGTCCAAGCACCGGATCGTCGACCGTGACGATTGCCTCACGCGCCGCAAAATGGGGGTCGCCCAACATGTCCTCGGCGTCGAACATACGGCCCGCGGGTACGGCGTGCTCGATCATCGCCGCCTCGACCTCGGCTATGGTGTGGCGCGAGGTCCATTCCTCTACAATCGCGTCAAGCTCGTCCTGATTTGCACCCCGCGCCGTATGGGTGACATAGCGTGGGTCGCGGCCAAGCTCGGGGCGGCCCATCGCTTCGCATAAACGCACGAATACACTGTCCTGGTTCGCGCCGATCAAGAACTCGCCATCCTTGCAACGATAGACATTGGACGGCGCGATCCGAGGCAGCTTAGAGCCTGTTCGGTCGCGCTTGTGGCCGGCAACAGCCCATTCTGGGATCAGGCCTTCCATCACCTGCAGCACGCTCTCATAGAGCGCGGCGTCGACGACCTGCCCCTCGCCGGTTTTGCCACGATGATGGAGCGCTGCAACGGCGCCCAGGCAGCCATAGGTCGCGGCGAGAGTATCGCCGATCGAGATGCCCATCCGCGCGGGCGCGCGATCCGCAAATCCAACTATTTTGCGCCAACCGCCCATCGCCTCGGCAATGCCGCCAAAGCCAGCGCGGGTAGCGTAAGGCCCGGTTTGGCCATAGCCGGACACGCGCACCACAATGAGCCCAGGGTTTTCGGCGCGTAGCTTATCGGGCCCGAGATTCCAGCGTTCCAGCGTGCCCGGACGGAAGTTTTCGACCAATATGTCGGCGCGCGAAATCAGTTCGCGGGCAAGCGCCTGCCCCGCTTCGGAGCGCAGGTCCGCCGCGACCGAATATTTATTACGGCCGATTACGCGCCACCAGGTGGGCGTGCTGCCCTGCCCCCAATGGCGCATCGGATCGCCGATGCCGGGCTGCTCCAGCTTGACCACTTCGGCGCCCATATCGCCAAGCAACTGGCCGCAGAATGGCCCGGCGATCAGCTGGCCAAGCTCGACGACGCGGATGCCCGCCAGGGGCCCTCCGGAAGCAGCGGGGGTCTTGCCGTTAGCTGACATGAATCGCCTTGGTGACCATGTGTCCCTCTACCCCCTCGGGACCGTCTTCCGATCCGAAGCCGCTTTCCTTCATCCCGCCAAACGGTGCGTCAGGCCATGAAGTGCGGACATTGTTGATGACGATCATGCCCGCATCGACTGTGTCGCCAAGCAGATTCTGGCGCCGGCCATTTTCGGTGAAGCAATAAGCCGCGAGGCCGAACGGCAGCCGATTGGCCTGCGCGATCGCATCCTCAACGGTGGCGAAGCGGCGGAGCAAGGCGAGCGGGCCGAAGGGCTCCTCGTTCATCGCCGCAGCTTCGAGGGGCACGTCGCCGAGCACGGTGGGCTGGAAGAAGAAGCCGGCGCCGTCCGCGCGGCCGCCGCCGGCCAGCAGCTTGGCGCCGATGCTGCGGGCATTCTCGACCATCGCTTCGATCGCCGCGGAGCGGCGCGGATTGGCGGTCGGGCCCATCACGGTATCGGCGTCGCGGCCGTCGCCGGTCTTGATGCGGCCCGCGCGCTCGGCAAAGCCGGCAGCGAAGCGATCGTAAATGCCTTCCTGGACATGGAAGCGGGTCGGCGAGACGCAGACCTGGCCGGCGTTGCGGAATTTGTGCGCGACCAGCGTGTCGAGCGTCTTCTCCAGATCGCAATCGTCGAAGACCAGGACGGGCGAGTGGCCGCCCAATTCCATCGTCATCCGCATCACCGTATCGGAGGCGAGGCGCATCAGCTGCTTGCCGACCGGCACCGATCCGGTGAAGCTCAGCTTGCGCGTAATGGGCGAGGCCAGCAGCGTCCGCGAGACCATGTCGGGCAGGCCGAAAACGAGCTGAGCAACGTCGCCCGGCAGGCCCGCATCCAAAAAGCAGCGCACCACCGCGATCGCGCTGGCAGGCGTTTCCTCGCTGGGCTTGAGGATCACCGAGCAGCCCGCGGCCAGCGCCGGCGAGATCTTTCGCACCGGATTGATGATCGGAAAATTCCACGCGCAGAATGCCGCGACGGGGCCGACCGGCTGCTTGGTCACCAACGACCGCAACCCCGGCGCACGCGGCAGGACGCGGCCATAGTTGCGCACCGCTTCGCCGGCATGGAATTCCAGGATGCTCGCGGCGTAGAATGCCTCGCCGCGCGCTTCGGCCAAGGGCTTGCCCTGCTCGAGCGTCGCGATGGCGGCCAGCGCATCGGCGCGTTCACGAAGCAGCGCCGCCGTCTTGTCGAGGATCGCCGCCCGCGCTTCCGGAGGCGTGGAACGCCATGCATCAAACCCGCGCTGCGACGCATCGAGCGCATCGTCCAGATCCTGCGACGTCGCCAGCGGCAGCGCACCGAGCGTTTCGCCGGTCGCCGGATTGAGCACGGCCTGGGTGTCGCGCCCGTTCGGGCCGCGCCACTCTCCGCCAATATAAAGCTGCAATTCAGGCAGCGCCCCAACGCCCATTTGAAACCCCTCATGCCGCCGGCAAGACCAGCGGGCGCCTCTCCACTTACTGCCGACCTTTCGGACCGTGCAACTAGGTTTTGACTAGATTGCATGCAAATGGCAAGTGTAGCGTGAAAAGAAACGGCGCGTCGCCCAACGACGAAAAGCGCCGTTGAGGGTGAAAGGCGCAGCTTCTTGGTACAGGAATCCTTGCAGAATTCGACAGAGGGCGCCCCCGTGGTGCTCGACGCGGTCAAGAACGAGCCGCCGCGCCCGACCGAGGATTTGGATGCGGCGCGGCTTGCGGAATGGATGAAACAGGCGGTCGAAGGGTTCGAGGGGCCGCTGGAAGTACTGCGCTTCGCAGGCGGCCAATCCAACCCGACCTATCAGCTTTCCACCCCTGGCGAGCGCTATGTGCTGCGGCGCAAGCCCCCCGGTCAGTTGCTGGCATCGGCGCATGCAGTGGACCGGGAATTTCGCGTGATGCATGCACTTTGGCATGCCGGCTTCCCCGTGCCCCGTGCCTACGCGCTGTGCGAGGACGAATCGGTGATCGGATCGGTCTTCTATGTGATGGGGATGGTCGACGGACGAATCCTGTGGGACGGGCGCCTGCCCGATTCCATCCCGGCGGAGCGCCGGGCGATCTACGAGGCCGAAATCGACACGCTCGCCGCGCTGCATCGAATCGATCCGCAAGCGATCGGACTTTGCGATTACGGGCGGCCCGGCAATTATTTCGGGCGGCAGGTGGCGCGCTGGACCAGACAATATGTCGAATCGGACGGACCACGCTACGCGGCGATGGACCGGCTGATCGAATGGCTGCCCCAGCGGCTCCCCGCCGACCGCCCCGCCAGAATCGTCCATGGCGATTATCGGCTCGACAATATGGTGCTGCACCCCAGCGAGCCGCGCGTGCTGGCGGTGCTGGACTGGGAGCTCTCGACGCTGGGCGATCCGATCGCCGACCTCACTTATCTGCTGATGCATTGGGTAACGCCGCCGCACGAGCGCAATTCGCTCGCCGGGCTCAATCTCGCGGCCTTGGGAATACCGACGCTGGACGCGATGCTAGATCGTTATCTCAAGTCATCGGGAGACACGCTGGGCGCGCCGCTCGAATGGTATCTCGCCTATAACCTTTTCCGATTCGCCGCGATCCTGCATGGCGTGGCGGCGCGCGGACGCGCGGGCAATGCCAACAATGCCCGCGCCGGGCTCGCCCAGGGTCGCGTCGCGCCGCTGGCAGAGACGGCGTGGCGCTTCGCCGAGAAACTGGGGACGCAGGCGTGACCTGGCCCGCGCGCAGCATGGCCGAGACGCTGGCGATGCTGACCGCACCCGGCGCACCGTTCGAGACCATGCAAGTCGAAGCGCTGGGTCGCCAGGTGCGCAACTATGTGCGGATGCCAAGCAACTTGCGCGCAGTGTTCGACGCCAGCCGCCAATTTGGCGATCGGGACCTGTTGGTGTTCGAAGGCGAAAGGCTGAGCTTCGAGGCGCATTGGCGGGCGGCGAACGCCTTCGGGCGCGCGCTGGGCGAGCAGTTCGGCGTGCGCAAGGGCGACCGTGTGGCGATCGCGATGCGCAATTATCCCGAATGGTCGGTGTGCGCCTGGGGGGCGCTGGCGATCGGCGCGGTGGCGGTGCCGCTCAATGCCTGGGAATCGAGCGCCACCCTGGCGCTGCTGCTGCAGGATTGCGGCGCGGCGATAGCGGTGGTCGATGCCGAGCGGCTTGCCCGGCTGGAGGAGACGGGGCCCCACACGGCGACGCTGATCGTGGCGCGCGGCACGCCTGAAGGTACAGTGGCACTGGACAGGCTGATCGGCCCGCGGGCCGACTATGGCGCCTTGCCGGACGCGCCGCTGCCGGATCCCAAGCTCGCCCCCGACGATTTGGCGACGATCTTCTACACGTCGGGCACCACCGGCCGTCCCAAGGGTGCCGCGGGGACGCACCGCAACATCCTGACCAATTATGTCAACACAGGCTTCCGCGCGGCCCGGGCGGCGGTGCGGCGCGGCGGTGCTGTTCCCGCCGGCCCATCGACTGCGCCGCGGCAGATGCTGCTGCCGATGCCCTTCTTCCATGTGACCGGATTCCACTCGACGCTGATGCCGGCGATCGCGAACGGATCGACGATCCATCTGATGTACAAATGGGATGCCGCCAAGGCGCTCCAGATCATCGAGCGCGAGCGGATCAACGCGCTCAACCTGGTGCCCGCGCTGGCGTGGCAATTGTCCGATGCGATCGGCGAGGGTGATTTCGACACGTCGAGCGTCGATACCGCCGGCTATGGCGGCGCCGCGGCGGCGCCCGAGCTTGCCCAGCGGATGCGCGATGCCTTCCCAAATGCCTGGCCCGGCCAGGGCTATGGCGCGACCGAGACTTCCTCGCTGGTCGCGGCGAACAGCCATGAGGATATGATGGCCCGCCCCGGCAGCGTCGGCACCGCCGTGCCTTGTTGCGACGTGCGGATCGTCGATGGCGTGGGCAACGAGGCGCCAGCCGGCGAGAGCGGCGAATTATGGGTGCGCGGGCCCAATATCGTCACCGGCTACTGGAAGATGTCCGACGCGACCGCCGAAAGCTTCGGCCAGGGCTGGTATCGCACCGGCGATGTCGCGAGAATCGATGCGGAAGGCTTCATCACGATCCTTGATCGCGTGAAGGACATGCTGATCCGCGGCGGTGAGAACATCTATTGCGTCGAGATCGAGGATTGCCTGGCAAGCCATCCCGACGTGCGCGAGGTTGCGGTGTTCGGTGTCCCGGAGCGCGTGATGGGCGAAGTGGTTGGAGCCGCCGTATGCCTGCGCGCGGAATCGACCGCCGATCTTGAAACGCTCGCCGATCACGTCCGCGCGCGGCTGGCCTCGCACAAGGTGCCGGTCGTGATCGACTTCCACGACGCGCCCCTGCCCCGCAACGCCGCGGGCAAGTTGCTCAAGCGCGAAATGAAGGCGGCGCTGATTTCAAAGGGAGAGTCATATGGACGAACGATCTGAGGCGGCGCTGGCGGCAGGCGAGCGGCTGTTCCACACGGTGGAGCATGGCGACCTAGCGGAGCTGCGCGAGATTTTCACCGAAGGCGCGATGGTGTGGCACAACACCGACGAGAAACTGACCGACGTCGAGACGACCATCCGCAATCTCGAGAAGATCCGCTCCGGCGCCAAGGTCTTCCACTACACCGACATCAAGCGCGAGCCGACGCCGAGCGGCTTCGTCCAGCAGCATCTGCTGATCGTCGAGATGGAAGACGGGCGCAGCATGCGCGATCTGGCCTGCTGCATCTGCCGCGTCGAAGGCGGACGGATCGCGCACATGGACGCCTATCACGATTCCGCAGTGGTCAACGGCATGGCGCACCGCAAGGCGGCCGACGGCGAATGAAATAATATAGCCAGCCGGGGGGAGCCCCTCCCCGGCCAGGCTTTTGGGCGACCGAGGGGTTAGGCGGGGCGCTTCGGAATGTTCGCGTAATAGGGGATCGGCACGCCGTCCGCCCCGCTGACATCGCCGACCATCATCCGGGTCCGCGGATGCATCACGGCGGCGTCGATGATCAGGTTGATCAGTCGCGGCTCGCCCGAAGCGAACGCCTCGCGCACCGCAGGCTCGATATCCTCATAGCGATCAACTCGCACCGATTGGACGCCGAAGCCCTCGCCGACGGTCTCGTATTTGGTCTCTTCGAGCGCGACGATCACTTCGCGGTTCTTGCCGTAGAGCAAATTCTGCGCGTTACGCGACATGCCCCATTCGGCATTGTTCAGCACGACTGTGACGATCGGCAGTTTGTGCCGCACCATCGTGTCAAGTTCCTGGATGTTGAAGCCCGCGCCGCCATCGCCAGCAAAGCAGACCACCGGCCGATCCGGGTTCGCGCGCGCCGCGCCGATCGCGAAGCCGGGGGAGATGCCCAGGCAGCCGAGATAACCGCAGCGGAGATGCTGGCCCGCACCTGGGGAGCGAACCAGATCGCCCACCCAATTGCCCGCCTCGCCGCCATCGGCGACCACGGCGGTGCCCGCGGGAAGCGCGTCCATCACGGCGGCCACGGCATGGCCGGGATGGATCTTGCCCGGGCGGGTGTTCCACGGCTCGTCGGCGAAGGCCTTGCGCGCGTTGCTGCGGAAGCCGCGCAGCTTGGCGGCCCATTCCTCGCGCTTGGGCCAGGTCTCGCCCTCGGCCGCGGCAATCAGTGCGTCGAGCGTCGCGCCGGCATCGGCGACGATCGGCAGATCGGCCATGCGCACGCGGCCGATCTCTTCCGGATTGGCCTCGATCTGCGCGACGAATGCCTTGGGGGGAACGATCGCTCCCATTGCGCCACCCAGGAACATGCCCATGCGCACGCCGACGAGCAGCACGGCATCGGCCGGCGTGCCCGATCCGGCCGCCGCGCCCAGGCTGGCGGCAGGACCGCCATAATAAGGATGATCGTCGGGGAGCACGCCCAGCGCCTTCTGGCCGGCGATCACCGGCACGCCGACCAGCTCGGCCAGCCGCCGCAGCCGATCGCCCGAATCGGTCAACATCGCGCCGCCGCCGGCGATGATCACCGGGCGCTCGGCCTTGCGGAACATTTCGATAACGCCGGCAACTGCATCGGCGGGCGGTGCGGCTGCGGCAGGCCGCTTCCAGGTCGAAACGTCGGGCACGGCCTCTTCGGTCGGCCAGAACATGACGTCGATGGGAATTTCGAGGAAGACAGGGCCGGGCGCGCCGCTCAGTGCGATCTCGCCGGCGCGGCGAACATATTCCACGATGCGGCCAGGCTCGGCGACGCGCTGCGCCCATTTCGTCACGGGTCGGGCCATCGCGACAGCGTCGAAGCCGCCCTGCAGCGTATTGCCCTCCGCCTCGCGGATCGGCGCGGCACCCGCTATGAACAGGGTCGGGATGCGATCAAGATAGGCATTGGTAATCGCGGTCAGCGCATTGGTAAAGCCGGGGCCGGCGGTGATTGCGCAGACTCCGAGCTTGCCGTTCGAGGCGCGGGCATAAGCATCGGCGGCATGGCCAGCAGAAGCCTCATGCCGCGTGTCAGTCAGCCGGATGCCGAACTCCTCGCAGGCCATGAACAGGGGATCGAGGTGGCTGCCATGCAGCGCGAAGACTTCTTCAACACCGAGCCCCGCCAAGGCCGCGGCGACCAGTTCGCCCGCAGCGCGCTTCTTCGTCATGCACCTCTCCGTTCACGCTTGTTGCGATGCGCATGTCGTATGCGGCGCCTGTGCGCAACGCAAGGTTATTGTATGCAATTCCGGCAGCAGGATCCCGCGCCTTGTGATATCGTTGATGAAGGAATGGCACTGATCGCCCTAGCTTTCGACGAAATCTGTGGCATGTGCATGCAGATTGCGGCGATCAATGGCGCAGTGAGGAGGGGTGATGTCGGAGTCGGATCCGGGCGCGGGTTTCGAGCAGCCTTATCCGCCGCTGCCCTACGCCTATTTCAGCGTCGGCATCCTCATGCTGGCTTATGTCTTCGCCTTCGTCGATCGGATGGCGCTGAGCCTGGTGGTCGATCCGATCCGCACCGATCTGGGGCTGAACGACACTCAGGTCAGCGCGCTGGCCGGGCTGGCCTTTGTGGTCTGCTACGTCCTCTTCTCCTTCCCATTCGGCCGCTGGGTTGACCGCAATGCCCGCCCCCCTGCGCTCACCTTGGGCATCGGTGTGTGGAGCCTGGCGATGGTTGGATGCGGCTTGGCCACGAACTTCTGGCAGCTCTTCGTCGGGCGCATGCTGGTCGGCGTGGGCGAAGCGGCCGTAAACCCCGTCGCCTATTCGTCGATACCGGACAGCTTCCCGCCGCAGCGGCGCAGCTTCGCCATGGCGATCTTCGCGACGGGATCGACAATCGGCGGCGGGCTGGGCGTCTATCTGGGCAGCCTGTTGCTCGAGTGGGCAGCACGGACACAGCCCGTGCTGCCGCTGGTGGGGCAACTGGCGCCGTGGCAAGTGCTGTTCATCGGGCTCGGCTTGCCCGGATTGCTCGTCGCCTTGCTCGTCCACCTCGCGCTGCGCGATCCGCCGCGCCGGGTGGCGGGCGCCGCGCCCGCCAGCTCGCGTGATGTGGCGGCATATTTCGGCGAAAATCGCCGATTGTTCACGCTGATCTTCCTGGGCTTTGCCGGCTTCGCGATCAGCAATTATGCCTTCACGGTATGGGGCCCGACCTATTTCATGCGCGTGCATCAGCTGAGCATCGCTGATGTCGGCATCTTGATGGGTGGCGGCTTCGTCATCTTCGGGAGCAGCGGCGCGCTGGTCGGCGGCATGTGGGCAGACCGGGTGCAGAAGGCTGGGCATCGAGAGGCGCCGATTCGCGTGGCGCTCTATATCGCCTGGATCCAGCTGCCCTTCTTCCTGGGCGCCTATCTAGTTCCTGACGCCACGCTCGCGGTCATCCTGTTCTGCTGCGGCATGTTTACCGCAAGCATGATCGGCGGACTGCAGGGCGCTATGGTGCAGGTGCTGACGCCGAACCGAATGCGCGGGCAGGCCGGCGCCATCTACCTCACTGTGGTCAATGTCCTTGGCTTGGGACTTGCGCCGATCGCAACTGCGGCAATGACCGACTATGTGTTCGGCGGGCCGGCGGAGATAGGCAAATCCCTTGCCGCGACCAGCGCGATCGCGTTGAGCCTGGCTTCGCTGCTGATCATCCTTGGCATGAAGCAGGCGCGGAGGCGAGCCGAGGCAGTCCTCGATGCATAAGCGGATTCTAAATTGCATGCATGAGCGCAGAATTTCCCTCAATTGTCGCGATAATATGCGCTGATTGGATACAATATTGCCAGGTTGCGGCAGTTGGGTTAGAGGTCCGGAAACTAGCGCCGGGGAATGTGCGCAAGGAGAGTGGATCGGGTGGACGACGTCTCGGAAAGCGCAGCCTCATCGCATTCGGCAGGCAAGGAGCCGATCCGCGCCGCAGTGATCGGCGCCGGGATGGCCGGCATTCTTTCCGCGATCAAGCTGAATGAGCGCGGCATCGATGTCGTCGTCTTCGAAAAGGGCGACCGCGTCGGCGGGACCTGGCGTGAAAATACTTACCCGGGACTGGCCTGCGACGTCGCGGCGCATTGGTACACCTATTCCTTCGCGCGAAATCCCGAGTGGGACAGCCTGATGGCGCCTGGCCCCAAGATCCGCGAATATTTCGAAGGCGTCGCGCGTGATCGAGGCGTTCTCCCCCGCATCCGTTTCGGCCAAGAGGTCGTGCGGCTGGATTATGAGGGGCCCGGCTGGCGCCTCGCCACCGCGACCGGGCACGAGGACCGCTTCGATGTCGTCATCGTCGCGACCGGCGTACTTCACCATCCGAACGTCCCGCATTTCGACGGTGTCGAGACATTCAACGGCGCTGTCTTCCACTCGGCGCGCTGGGATCATTCCGTCGCGCTCGACGGCAAACGCATCGGCGTGGTCGGCACAGGATCGACTGCTGCGCAATTGGTCACCGCTTTGGTGCCGAGGGCCTCGCGTTTCTCCCTGTTCCAGCGCACCCCGCAATGGGTCATGCACCGGCCCAACCCCGCCTATACGGAAGCGGAAAAGGCCGCATTCCGCGCCGATCCCGCAACGCTGGACAGCCTAGTGCAGGAACTGCGCACCCGCACGGTCGAAGGCTATGCGACCGCGGTGATTGATCAGGATTCGCCGCAGCTGGCGGCGATCGAGCACCTGTGCCAGGAGAATCTCGAAAAGGTGCGCAATCCCGAATTGCGGCGCAAGCTGACTCCCGATTATCGAGCGGCGTGCAAGCGGCTGGTTATGTCCGACGGCTTTTATGAGGCGATCCAGCAGCCGAACGCCGAGCTGGTGACATCACGCATCGATAGGATCGAGCCCGAGGGCGTGCGAACCGCCGATGGCGCGCTGCACGAGCTCGACGTGCTGGTGCTCTCCACCGGCTTCCAGGTCGATCGCTTCATCCGCCCAACCAAGGTGATCGGGCGCGGTGGCCGCGACCTCGACGATGCCTGGGCCGATGGCCCAGAGGCTTATATTTCTGTGTCGGTGCCCGACTTTCCCAATCTCTTTTTGGTCAACGGGCCGGGCAGTCCGTTCGGCAACTTCTCGGCAATCGAGACGTCCGAGTTTCAGGCGGGCTATGTCATGCAGCTTATCGACGGCCTAATCCGCGGCGACTACCGTGAAGTGAGCGTCACCCACGAAGCGCTACGCCGCTTCGAGGACGAGCGGCAGGAGGCCGGACGCAACACCGTTTGGGTGACCGGCTGCGACAGCTGGTACCTGGACAAGAAGGGCGTCCCGACCTCCTGGACCTTCTCCTACGATCGCTTCGTCCAGGAAATGGCCGCCCCCCGCATGCAGGATTTCGAGACGCAGTGACCTGGAGAAACTGATGATCAGCCGCGACCAAATTGAAGCCGCTCTCCGCAATCTGAACGCCGCGGAGAATGACCGCATCAACACTACGGTGGAGGCGACCAGCGCCCGCATCGACGAGATTATGGCGCCCGATGTCGAGGGCTGGCGCAACGGCGTGCATGTCCCCAGCCGCGCGAGCGAGCGTGAAGTCGAGCAAAAGGCGTTCGGAGCCCTTGTGGACTACAACCGCCAGTTCGAGCTGATGATCATCGAGGCGCCGCTTGCGTGCATCACCTGGACGATCCGCGGGACCTTCCAGGGACAGCAGATCGCCGCTTCGGGCTGCTCAAATTTCGAGTTCAACGGCGAGGGCCGCGTCCAGCGCTACTGGATGTATTTCAATCCGGCGGACTTCACCTACCGCTCGTAAGCAATTGATCGGAGTCTCGTTATGGCCAGCGTATACCTCCCCAATGTAGGCATGGGGATTTCGGAAGCCACCATCGTAAAATGGCTGAAGGCCGTGGGCGACCGTGTGGAAGCAGGTGAGGCAGTAGCCGAAATCGAGACTGCGAAATCGACCGTGGAAGTCGAGGCGCCGGTCAGCGGCACGCTCTCGCAGATCCATTTCGAGGAAGATAGCGAAGTCGAGGTCGGAATCGAGATCGCGACGATTGAGGAATAAAGCCATGCCGCTCGACCGTGTCCAGCAGCTCGAACTCTTCACGCGAATGGTGCGCATCCGCAAGTTTGAGGAAGCGATTATCGCCCATAATCCAGTGGGGCATCTCAGCATTGGTCAGGAAGGCGCGATCGTCGGCGCGTGCATGGCGTTGCGCGAAGAGGATTACGTCACCGGCACGCATCGATCGCACGGCCATCCGATCGGAAAGGGCGCTGACATATTGCCGCTGATGGCGGAGATTTTTGGTAAGCAGACCGGCATCTGCAAGGGGCTTGGCGGATCAATGCACCTGACCGACACCAGCAAGGGGCTGATCTGCGAATCGGCGATCGTCGGTGGCGGCTTCCCCCTCGCGACCGGCGCGGGGCTCAGCATCAAGGTGCGCAAGACCGACCAGGTCAGCCTGTGCTTCTTTGGTGACGGCGCGACCAACCAGGGCACCTTCCACGAGAGCATCAACATGGCGGCGATCTGGAAGCTGCCGGTGATCTATTTCTGCGAAAACAACGGCTATGCGGTCACCACCTCGGTGGAAAAATCGCACGGCCAGCCTGACATCGCGCGCCGCGCCGACGGCTATGGCATTCCGGGCATAATCGTCGACGGCCAAGACGCCGAAGCTGTCTATGAGGTGACGCAAACTGCGGTTAACCGCGCCCGCGCCGGCGAGGGCCCGACCCTGATTGAAGCCAAGACCTATCGCTTCGACGAGCATTCGAACCGGCTCGCCATCCCGATCCGATATCGCAGCGATGAGGAGATTTCGCACCACCGGACGAACCGCGATCCGATCATACTCTACCGCGACATTCTGGACGAGCGCGGGCTGCTCGCCGAGGCGCAAGCCGTCGAAGTGGCGGTGACGCAGTTGATGGAAGAGGCGGTCCAGTTCGCCAAGGACAGTCGCGAGCCCGATATGCAGGATCTGATCGACAATATGTACAGCAATCCCATCCACTTCCCCGCCGATGCAGGATTCGCCTGATGTCGGAGCTGCGCAATTCGACACAGAAGCTTTCCTATCTCCAGGCGATTGTGGAGGCGCAGCGCGAGGAAATGCGCCGCGACGAGCGTGTCATCCTGATTGGCGAGGATATCGCCGTCTATGGCGCACAGACTTTGTTCGACGAATTCGACGAAAACCGGCTGTGGAACACGCCGATATCGGAGGGCAGTTTTACCGGCGTGGGCGTCGGCGCAGCGCTTACGGGGCTCCGGCCGATCGTCGATCTGACGATCGCGAGCTTCGCCTATCTAGCTTCGGACCAGATCATCAACCAGGCGGCCAAGTTGCGCTTCATGACCGGCGGGCAGCTGCGCGTGCCCCTCGTGGTCCGGCTCAGCACCTTCTACAACAATCGCACCGCTGCGCAGCATGCCGACCGGCCCTACCCGCTCTTCATGAACACTCCCGGCCTGAAGGTCATCGCGCCTGCGACCGCGAGCGACATGAAAGGGTTGCTCAAGTCAGCGATCCGCGACGACGACCCCGTGATCGTTTTCGAAGATATCAACCTGTGGGGGAAGAAGGAAGAGGTTCCGGTTGATCCCGATTTCCTGATCCCGATCGGCAAGGCCCACGTGAAACGCGCTGGATCGGACGTGACGATCGTCGGCTTCGCCGGTTCGCTCCCCCCGTCGCTCGCCGCGGCCGAACTGCTCAGCAAGGAGGGGGTGGACGTCGAAGTGATCGACCTGCGCACGATCGTGCCAATGGACAAGGAGACGATCCTTGCCTCCGTTGCCAAGACGGGGCGCCTGGTAATCGCCGACAATTCGCACCGAATCGGCAGCATCGCCTCCGAAATCGCGGCAGTGGTAAGCGAGGATGGCTTCGAAAGCCTACGGAAGCCGATCCAACGCGTCACCACTCCCTCGGTCCACATCCCCTATAATCCGACGGTGGAGAAGCAGCTTTATCCAACGAAGGACAGCATCGCGGCAGCAGTCCGCCGGATCCTGTAGTTCAGAGCTAGCTGACCGCCGACAGCGGAACCGCCGCCGGCGCCTGGAGCAGCGTGTGCCGAGCCGAGCGAATATGCGCCGTCATCACGCTTCCCGCCCAGGCTGCATCGCCAGCCATCAATGCCGCGACCAGTTCGGCATGCTGCGCGGCGCTGCGGCGTAGTTGATCGATCGAATAGCGCCGAAACGTGCTCAGCTGCAGCGGGACTTCGGTGATCGCACCCAACAGGTCGCGCAGGCGGGGATTGCCGCATGCCTCCAGCACGCCCTTGTGAAAGCGATCGTTGACCGCGGCGATCGCCTCCACATCGATCGAGCGCTGTTCGACCAATTCCGCCATTTCCTCGGCAAGCGAGTGAAGCTCGGCACGCTGGGTATCGTTGATTCGTTCCGCGGCAACTTGGGCTGCGAAGCTTTCGAGCAGCACGCGCAACTCGTAAATCTGTTCAATCTCATTCTCGGTAAAGCTTGCGACGAAAGCCCCGCGATTGGGGATCAAAGTGATCAGACCTTCGGCATCGAGCTGGCGCATCGCTTCGCGCACCGGCGTGCGGCTGAGCCCGGTCGCTTCAGCAAGCTGGCGAGCAGTGATATGCGATCCTTGCGCGAAGGTGCCCGCAAGGATTCCCTCGCGAATTGCGCGATATGCGCTTCCCACCGCCTTCGCCATTGTTCCTCCGTAATACTTGCCTGCCCTTGCCTATTACAGACTCGGGCCGAGGTCGAGGCTGGTGACCTTTTAGTCCACCCACCAGTCGCTGCGCCCCGGCGGCACGCGATAGGCGCCATCAATGCGGAACGTGGTCCCGTTGAACATGCGGTTGTGAATGAGGTGCAGCACAGCCTCGGCAAACTCGCTGGCATGGCCTGGGCGGTTCGGGAACTGGACTTGCTCCCGAAGCCAATCCACCATTGGCCCCTTCGCATTGGAGAACATCGGCGTTTCATAGATGCCAGGCGCGATCGTGAGCACGCGGATACCATATCGGGCAAACTCGCGCGCCAGGGGCAGGGTCATGCCGTCGATCCCGGCCTTGGCCGCGGCATAAGCGGCGGTGCCGATCTGGCCTTCCTGTGCGACGATCGAGGAGGTGTTGATGATGACGCCGCGCTCGCCCTGATCGTCGGGCTCGGCGGTTATCATCCGTTCAACGGCGGCCTGCGCCAAGATGAAGCTGCCGAGCGTGTTGACATCGAGCACACGGCGAAAACCCGCGGCGGTCACCTTGCGCCCCGGCCCCGCCGAGAGGCCGGAGTGGCCGGTGCCTGTGGTATTGAGGATCGCGCGAAGCGTCCCGATCTCTCGCGCCAGCGCGTCGAACGCAAGCTCAACGGCTTTCTCGTCCGAGACATCCGCCTCGGCAAAGGCACCGTCCCAGGCGCCCGGTTTCACATCGAGCACGCCGACCCTTGCCCCGGCTTCGCGCAGCGCGACTGCGGTAGCGTGGCCCAGGCCCGAGCCGCCGCCGGCGACGATGACGCCGCTGCCTTCGATCTTCATGGAGTCGTCCCCTCGACTGCGGCAACGTCGGCGGCGATGCGGCGGCTGGCCAACCAGTAGAGCAATGTCGAGAGAAGCCCCATTAGACAGCCGAGCAGAATTCCGGCGCGCAACCCCTCCCCTGCCCCCAGGCTTGGCGCAAGGGCATCGCTAACCGCACCGATCAGCAGCGGCCCCATGCTCAGGCCGACTGCGCTGTTGAGGAACAAGGCGACCGCCAGCGCCGTCGCTTTCGCATGCGGGCCGGCGAGGCGCTGCATCGCCAGCGTGCCGGGCCCATACCAGAGGCTGGTGCAGAAAGCGGCGGCGGTGAAGATGACGAGCGACGCCGCGGCGCTGGGAACTGCGAACATCGCGATATAGCTGAACGTGCCGAACAGCGAGCCTGCGGCCGGAATCTGCGCTAGCGCGCGAATGTTGGCCGTGCCCATCCGGTCGCCCAGCCGTCCGCCGACCAAAGCACCGAGCGTCCCGCCGGCCGCACCGAACAATCCAAGACCGAGACCGATCACGCCGAGCGGAGTCTGGCCGATCGAGTCGCCAATCTGGGTCAGTTCGTCGAGATGGTTGCGGAGATAATAAGAGCCGGCAAACGCCATCGCGCCGTAATTGCAAAAGCTGAGTAGCGCCGAGCCGAGCGCGATAAGCATGAAGGTGCGGCGCGACAGGAGCATCTTCATCGCCGCGGGAAGCGAAGGTACTATTTCGTTGTTCGGCACCGTCTTATGACCCGGATCACGCAGCGTGAGAAGGACGACCAGGCCGATCACCACGCCCGGCAGCCCGGCGCAGACCATCGTCCAGCGCCAGCCGATCATCCCCTCCAGCATGCCGCCGCCAATCAGGCCCACCGCGGCGCCCACCGGCGCTCCGATGGCAAAGATTGCGAGCGCACCGGATCGCTTATGAGGCGGAAAACGGTCGGCGATCAGCGATTGCGAGGGCGGCGCGCCGCCTGCCTCGCCGATGCCGACGCCCAGCCGCAGCAGGAGCATCTGGACGAAGCTGCCCGCAAGTGCAGTGGCAGCCGTGAAGGCGCTCCAGACCAGAATAGCGGCACCGACGACATGCACGCGATTCGACCGATCGGCGAAGCGCGCGATAGGCAGCGCGGCGACACTGTAGAGCAACGCGAAGGAAAGGCCGCTCAGCGCGCCGAGCTGCCAATCGGCGAGGCCTAAGTCGCGCTTGATCGGTTCCGCCAGGATATTGATGATCTGGCGATCGAGAAGGTTGAGCGCGAAGCCGATGGTCAGCACGCCGACCATCCACCCCGCGCTCGCGTTTATACGTTGCTCCCGCGTAGCCGACCCAGCGGGATCCACCTTTTGGCTCAATTGAACGCGAAGCTGAGCTTCACGCCCACCGTCCGCTGCGAATCCAGCGCCGGGATGTTCGAGTAACCGATCGTCGAGAGCGGCGTGGAGTTGTTTGCGCCCGAATCCAGCGGCGTGCGAAATATACCCCCGACGAAGTGCTGGTCGAACAGGTTCCGGGCGAAAACCGCCAGCGTCCAGCTCTCGTCCACGGCGCCGATGCTCAACTGCCCGTTGACCAGGCCATAGCCGGGATTGACGCTGTTGGGATCGGCGACGACGCCATAGCTGCTGCTGCGATAGTTCCACGAAGCATGCGCGTTTAACGTCAGGTCGCCGCCCAGGGTTGCGTCGTAATCGGCAGTGACGCCGCCGGTCCATTCAGGCGAATAGATGAGCGGATAGCCCGCCGCATTAAACTGCGGAGGCGTCCCCGCCGGGAGCCCCGGCTGCACATAGTTGCACTGCCCGGGTGTCGTCGCCGGATTGGCGTAGAGATCATAGCATTGCACCGCGAATTCTGTGAACTCGGTGGGGATATAGGCAATGTTGCCGGAGAGCGTGAAGCCAGGGGCCACGCGCCAAGACATGTCCGCCTCCACGCCCCGGGTGCGCAGACCGCCGGCGTTGGTGGTGGTGTAATAGAAGATGGGGGCGACGCCGACGCGCTGCTGGCCCTGGAAATCCTCGTAATCGACTTGGAATGCATTGAGATTGAATGTGAGGGCGCGATCGAAGAGCTGCGCCTTGAGGCCGATTTCATAAGAGGTCGAAAGCTCCGGACGCAGCGCGAGCTGCGGCTGGTTCGCCGGATGCGAGACCATCGGCCCCTTATACCCCGTGGCATAGGTGGCATAGACGTTGACGTCGGAGGTGATGTCGAACTTCACCGTGCCCTTATAAGTGAATTTGCTCGCCTTGACCCGCGTATCGCCTGAAGTGAGCGGGAGCGCCAAAGCGTGGCAGCTCCCGCCCGAGGCGTAGGCCGCGCGGCAAAGCCAGGGCTCATCGAAATAATCGACCCGCTGGCGCACGATATCGTTGGTGTAGCGGCCGCCCGCGATCAGCGTGAGCCCCGGCGTCACCTCGGCTTCGAGCTGGCCGAAGACCGCCCAGCTGTTGATCTTGGCCTTCACCCACGAGCCATAGCCCTGATTGGCAAAGGGCCCGATCGCGTTGAACGAGACAAGGATCGGCGAACTCTCGGGCAGCGCATTCTGTGTGCCGCCGTTCGAGCCGCGCTGGAACGGTCGCGCGTCGTAATAGAAGCCGCCCAGCGTGTAATTCAGGATGCCGGCGTCGCCATTGATGCGTAATTCCTGGGTGAACTGCGTACCCCCAGAGACATTCTCATTGCGCGAATATACCCGGCGGGGCGTGGCGTCGGTATCGAGACTAATCGGCTGATAAAGATCGCGATACGCGGTGATCGCAGTGAGCGTCGCACCGCCGAGATCGTAATCGACCCGACCCTGCAGCGAGTAAGCCTTTTGCTCGGTGGCGCTCAGACCGTCGGTCGCTACCTCGAGATTTTGAGGTCCTGGCACTAGACCGTAGGGGGCGTTGACCGCGCATGGCCTGAAGCTGCCGAAGCCGCTGCCACAATTGCGCAGCGTCCACAGCCCATTCGCATTGTCGGTTAGGTATCGATACTCGCCCTGGAGCAGGACACTCAACGCGGAGGTCGGCTCCCACAATAGCTTGGCCCGCAGTGAATAGCGCTCATAACCCCAATGGTCCTCGCCGCTGAACAGATCCTTCACGAAGCCATCGCGACGCTGCACCCCGCCCGCGACGCGCAGCGCCAGCGCATCCCCCAGCGGCAAGTTGACGACGGACTGCGCGTTCACTTCGTTCTTGGTGCCGTAGGAAAATGAGCCCCTGAGCGAATATTGGCCAAGCTTCGGGTTGGCGGTGATGATATGGATTACGCCTGCGGAGCTGTTCTTGCCGAACAGGGTGCCCTGGGGGCCCTTGAGAACTTCGATGCGCTCGATATCGGTGAGCGATTGATAGCTGGGACCGGCGAACGACACTTCTGGCAGACCCTGGATCACGTCGTCGATCACGAGCGCAACCGATTGCTCGGATGACATGAGCAACGATTGCGTGCCTACGCCGCGAACGTTGAAGCCGCCGCCGAAATTGGCGTTATAATTGACACCTGGAGACAGGAACTGGACGTCGGCGATGGTAGTGAAATTGCTCTTTTCGAGTCCTTCCGAGCTGATCACCGAGATGGCGATCGGCACATCCTGCAGGGCCTGTTCACGACGTTGGGCAGTGACGATGATTTCGCCATCGGCCCGCTCCGGTTCCTGTGCAGCCTCCGCAGCATCAGGTGCGGCCGGAGCATCCTGAGCACGAGCGGAGTGCACCAGGCCGAAGAGGCTCGTGGTGACGAGAAGCGCGCGAACACCGAGCAATTTCATTATATCCTCCCCAGTCCTGTGTGCCGCGGCCATTGCTATGCTCTCGGCTTATTCCATATGCATAGACATGGCCTGAGTTGGATGCAATAGTAGTTCGTGACGCCGCCATTACGCATGATTTGATGCTATTTTTAGCATTTATGTATGCAAGTCTAGAAGGAGAGAAGGATGTCTAACTCTGTGTCCCGGCTGTCGATCACACAATCGGCGGCGGACAAGCTGATCGAAGCAGCGACCTCGAAGGCGCTGGAGATCGGCGTCAACATGGTGATCGTGGTGGTGGACGAATCGGGTGCTCTGAAGGCGTTGCGCCGCATGGACGGCGCGCCGCTGCTGTCGATCGAGATCGCGACCAACAAGGCCTATACCTCGGCAGCCTATGGCTTCCCGACGCATGGCTGGTTCGAGTTCATCAAGAACGACCCGCCTTTGCTCCACGGCATCGTCCATACGCCGCGCCTGGTGGTGTTCGGCGGCGGCTATCCGGTGACCGAAGACGGCCAGACGATCGGCGGCATCGGCATCAGTGGCGGGCACTACGAGCAAGATATGGTCGTGGCCGAAGCGGCGCTGGCGGCGCTTGCCGGCTGAGTTGCGGAGCGCGATCGTAACCGGCGCGGGCGCAGGGATAGGCCGCGCCGTTGCGCTCGCGCTTGCTGCACGCGACTGGCGCGTGCTGCTCTGCGATATCGATGGCGACGCTGCGGCACGGGCCGCGGCGGACGCCGGGGGGGCTGCAAGTCCGGTGACCGCGGACATCACCGATGACCACGCGCTTGCCGCGCTGATTGCATCCGCTGACTCGTTGACGGCGGTCGTGCATTGCGCGGCGCTCTTTCCCCGCATCAGCCTGGCGGACACCCGTATCGGCGATTTCGATCGCGTGATGGCCGTCAATCTGCGCGCCGCGGTGCAGCTGACATTGCATGCCGCCCGGGCGATGTGCAGCAACGGATCGGTGGTCTTTCTGACGTCCGGAAGCGGATTGCTCGCGTCCGCGGTCGATCCGTTCCAGCAAGGGTTCGCGCTCTATGGCGCGTCCAAGGCGGCGCTCGATCGTTGGGTGGCGGGTGTCGCGCCGGAGCTTGCGGCGGCGGGGATCTTTGCCAGCACGATCACGCCAGGGGCGATCGTCGAAACGCCGGGGCTGGCGCGCGCAGGCGTGACTCCGACACCCGGCGCGGCCACGATCTCAGCGGAGCGGGTTGCCGAGGCGATCGTACGTCTTGCCGAGGATCGATCGGGGAGATTCGCGGGGCAGCGGCTTAATGCTGCCGCGTTCGAGGACTGGCGCTAGACTCGCATGCCACCGTCTACCTGGATAGTCTGGCCCGTGACGTAGCTCGCATCGTCGCTGGCCAGGAATGCGGCCACCGCCGCCATTTCCGAGGGGCGTGCCGGGCGGCGCAGCGGGATGCGGGCGGAGACCGCGCGCTCCATGTGCTCTTGGGCGGTATGGCTCCGATCCTGCTGCGCGAGATGCTCGTAGCGTTGCTGGACATAGGGCGTCAGCGTCATGCCAGGTGAAAATGCGTTCACGCGGATATTCTGGGGGGCGAGCTCCATCGCCAGGTTTCGCGTGAGCGCGATCACGCCGTATTTCGCGGCGGCATAGGCCGAGATGCCGGCCACGCCGTGGTGCGCCGAGATCGAGCTGGTGTTGACGATTGCCCCCGCCCCCGCGCGCACGAGATGCGGGACGGCGTGCTTCGAACAGAGGAACACCGAATCCAGGCTGATCCGCAGCGTATAGTCCCAATCCTCGTAATCGAGATCGGCGACCGGGGTTTGATCGACCGGCCCCGCGCCGGTGCCGCCGCCGGCATTGTTGAACAGGCAATCGATCCGCCCGAAGGCCGCTTCGGCCTGCGCCATCAGTGCGGCGACTTCCACCTCGTCGGTAACGTCGGCCTTTACCGGAAGCACCTGCGCGCCGGTCTGGCGCAGCCCTTCGGCGACGTGCTGCAGTTCCTCCCACCCGCCGAACTTCTCGCGCGGCAGATCGGGGCGATCGCGGCAGAGATCGGCGAGGACGATGTTCGCGCCCTCCTGCGCCAGCCGCAGCCCGATCGCTTCGCCGATACCGCCCGAGCGTCCCGCCCCGGTGATGACCGCGACGCGGCCCTCGAAACGGCGCGCGTTTGTGGTGGCTGGCTGGGGCATGGACATCTCTCCGGAAGCGGTGTTTCGCGTATTGTTGCGCCAGACTGCATGCAAGACAAGGCTATGCCTGCAATTGTAGTGCGCCCTGTTCTTGGAAAACCCGCCACAGAACGAATCCATCTTGCATGCAATCTGCCTTTGCGTATGGCTTCACGAAACGCTGGATCATGTTGGGAGAGACGATGGCAATGCTCGAAGGGCGCACAGTCGCAGTCACCGGCGCCGGCCGGGGAATCGGGCGCGAGATTGCACTGCTTTGCGCGCGCGAGGGCGCGGCTGTGGTGGTCAACGATCCCGGCGTCTCGTCCGAAGGCGAAGGCGGCGATGCCGGCCCCGCGGCGCAGACCGTGGCGGACATCCAGACAGCTGGCGGGCGCGCCTGGGCCAACACCGCCAGCGTCACCGATCCCGCTGGGGCGGCGTCGATCATCGATGATGCCATGCAGCAGTTCGGCCGGATCGACGCGGTGGTGAACAATGCAGGGATCCTGCGCGATCGGATCTGGCACAAGATGAGCCATGAGGATTGGCGCGCGGTGATCGACGTGCATCTGAACGGCGCGTTCAATGTCTCCAAGGCCGCGACGCCCTATTTCCGTGACCAGGGATCGGGGAGCTTCATCCACTTCACTTCGACCAGCGGGCTGATCGGCAATTTCGGCCAGGCGAATTATTCGGCGGCGAAGATGGGCATCGTCGGCCTGTCCCAATCGATCGCGCTCGACATGGCGCGCGCGGGCGTCCGATCGAACTGCATCGCCCCCTTCGCCTGGAGCCGGATGATCGCGACGATCCCACCGACCACGCCCGAAGAGATTGCCCGCGTCGAGCGAATGAAGACGATGACGGCGGACAAGATCGCGCCCTTGGTAGCGTTCCTTGCCTCCGATGCTTCGGCCGAAGTGACCAATGAAGTCTTCGCCGTGCGCAAGAACGAGATTTTCCTCTTCTCCAAGCCACGCCCGATCCGTTCGCTACACCGCTCCGAGGGCTGGACGGTCGAGACCATCGCCAGCGATCTGCTTCCGGCATTTCGCTCCAGCTTTCACGCCATGGAGCGCTCGACCGACATCTTCCCCTGGGATCCGGTCTGATGATCGATCCCGCCGCCCTGGTAGCGCGAGCCCCCATCGAGACGCGGCATAGCCTCACGCCTCAGGACAGCATCCTTTATGCGCTGGGCATCGGCGCGGAGGAGTTGCGCTTCGTCTATGAGGCGGAATTGCGTGCGCTGCCGATGATGGCAGTGACGCTTGCCTATCCGGGCTTCTTCTGGCGAGACCCTCGATATGGCGCGGACTGGAAGCGGATCCTGCACGGCGAGCAGAGCGTGATGCTCCACCGGCCGCTGCCCAGCGGAGGCGAATTCATTGGCCACACCCGCTTCGACGGCGTCGAAGACAAGGGCGCGGACAAGGGCGCGGTGGTGCTGGTGACACGCACGATCCACGGCGCGGACGGCATTCACTATGCCACCGATCGGCGCACGGCATTCCTGCGCGGCGACGGCGGCTGCGGCAGCGCCGGGGCGGCGATCCCCCGCCCCGAGCCGGCGCCTGCCGATACCTCTCCCGATGCCGTGGTGTCGATCCCCACCGCGGCGAACCAGGCCAAACTCTATCGGCTCTCGGGCGATCTCAATCCGCTGCATGTCGATCCGCAAGTGGCGCGCGCCGCCGGCTTCGATCGGCCGATCCTGCACGGGCTGTGCAGCTATGGTGTGGCCGGGCGGGCGATCCTGCGGTTGCTTGCCGGCGACGATCCCGCGCGACTGAAGCGGCTGGATGCGCGCTTCTCCGCGCCGGTCTATCCTGGCGAGACGATCGAGACGCAGATATGGCGCGAAAGCGATGCGGCAGCGCGTTTCGAGGCGCGGGTGGTCGAGCGCGATGTGCGCGTCCTCACCCATGGCTATGCGGAGCTGGCATGACGGAAATCGGGATCCTCGCATTCGGCGCCTATATCCCCCGGCGCAGGCTGCAGCGCGCGGCAGTGCATGCCGTCAACAAATGGTTCGCCCCGGGATTGAGCGGACTTGCCAAGGGCGAGCGCGCAGTGGCCAATTGGGACGAGGATGCGATCACCATGGCCGTGGAAGCGTCGCGCGACTGCCTAACCGGCCTGGACCGGGCCGCGGCGGGCGGCGTGACCCTGGCCTCCACCACCCTGCCTTTCGCCGACCGGCTGAATGCGGGCGTAGTGAAAGAGGCGCTCACCCTGCCCGACGCCGTCCCGGCATCCGACGCCACCGGCAGCCTGCGCGCAGGGACGAGTGCGTTGCTCGCGGCGCTGGAGGGCAAGCAGACGCGGCTGTGCGTGGCCTCGGATCTGCGGAAAGCCCGCCCGGCCTCCGAAGGCGAAATGGTGCAGGGCGATGGCGCGGCGGCTATTCTGGTTGGCCAAGGCGACGTGATCGCGCGCGTGGTGGCGACGTATAGCGTGACGGTCGACATGGTCGATCATTACCGCAGTTCGGGCGCAGACTTCGATTATGGCTGGGAAAGCCGCTGGATCCGCGACGAGGGCTATACGAAGTTGCTCGGCGGTGCGCTGCGCGATGCATTGGCAAAGGCCGGGATCGACGCGGCCTTGATCGACCATGCGATCATCCCGGTGAGCGTGCGCGGCGTGGCGGCGGGGATCGCCAAGACGCTGGGCGTGCGCGCCGAGGCGGTGGTCGATTCGCTCACAGCGACGGTGGGCGACACCGGCGCGGCGCATCCGCTGCTGTTGCTCGCCACCGCGCTCGAGCGCGCAGAGCCCGGGCAGCGCATCCTGCTCGCGGGGTTCGGTCAGGGCGTGGACGTGATCGTGCTCGAGACAACCGAGGCGTTGGCGCGATTGCCGGCGCGGCGCGGCGTGCGCGGGCATCTGGCCGATCGGCAGGAGGAGAGCAATTACCAGCGCTTCCTGTTTCACCGCGGGCTGATCGGGCTGGAGCGCGGCATGCGCGCCGAACTCGACCAGAAGCAGCCGGGGAGCACGCTCTATCGCCACCGCAAGGCCGTGCTAGGGCTGGTCGGCGGGCGCTGCATCAAGACGGGCACGGTGCAATTTCCCAAGTCCGACATCAGCGTCAATCCAAACGATCGCGCCATGGGGACGCAGGAGGATTATCCGCTGGCCGACCGGCTGGCACACATCGTCACCTACACTGCGGACAGCCTCAGCTTCTCGCCCGACCCGCCGACCTATTACGGCACGATCGATTTCGAGGGCGGCGGGCGGCTGGTGGCGATCTTCGCCGAAGTGAGCGCCGACGACGTCGAGGTCGGGCGGCCGATGCGAATGGTGTTCCGCATCAACGCCGCCGACGAGCAGCGCGATTTCATCAAATATTTCTGGAAGGCCACGCCGGCCAGCGAAGGAGGCCAGTGATGGCACGCGGCATCAAGGACAAGGTGGCGATCCTGGGCATGGGCTGCGCGCGCTTCGGCGAGCGCTGGGGCGACGATGCCGATACGCTGATGGTCGAGGCGTTCGAGGAGGCGATTGCCGACGCAGGCATCGAAACCAGCCAGATCGACGCGGCCTGGCTGGGCGTGGCGTTCGACGGGATCAACATCGGGCCCTCGGGCATCCCGCTTTCGATCGCGCTGCGGCTGCCCAATATCGGCGTGACCAAGGTGGAGAATTATTGCGCGAGCGGGACCGAGAGCTTCCGCGGCGCAGTCTATGCCGTGGCGAGCGGCGCGGCGGATATCGCGCTGGCGATGGGCGTCGAGAAATTGAAGGACACGGGCTATGGCGGGCTGCCGGTGCGCAGCCGCGGATTGCTGTTCGACATGGTCGGCGTGACCGGGTCCGCTCCGGGGAATTTCGCGCAATTGGCGGCAGCCTATCGCACCAAGCATGGGGTGGCGAAGGACGATTTGAAGCGCGCGATGGCGCATGTCTCGGTCAAGAGCCATGCCAATGGCGTCAGGAACCCCAAGGCGCATCTGCGCAAGGCAGTCGATGAAGAAACGGTACTCAACGCGCCGATGATCGCCGAGCCCCTAGGGCTGTACGATTGCTGCGGTGTCTCGGACGGGGCGGCATGCGCGATCGTGACGACGCCGGAGATTGCTCGGGCGCTGGGCAAGCTCGATCTGGTGACGGTCAAGGCACTGCAGGTCTCCTCCTCCAACGGCTGGGAATTGCAGCAGGCGGGCGGATGGGACGGCAGCTATTTCCATACCACGCGGGTGGCGGCGGCCAAGGCCTATGAGGAAGCAGGCATCACCAGGCCCCGCGAACAGATCGACTTGATGGAAGTGCACGACTGTTTCTCGATCACCGAATTGGTGACGATGGAGGATCTGTTCATTTCCGAAGAAGGCCAGGGCTGGAAAGACGTGCGCAACGGCTTTTTCGACGCCGATGGGACGATCCCGTGCCAGATCGACGGCGGCCTCAAATGCTTCGGGCATCCGATCGGGGCTTCGGGGCTGCGGATGATCTATGAGAATTACCTGCAATTGCTCGGCCGCGCGGGCGAGCGGCAGCGGAAGGACCCGCCGGCGATCGCGCTGAGCCATAATCTGGGCGGGTCGCCGATCCAGAATGTGTCGTCGATCGCAATTGTCGGGCTGGAGGATGCCTGAAATCAGCCATCGCGGCGGGATCGATGCGGTGTCGTTCGAGGCATTTGTCGAAGAGCTGGGGCGATACGTTCGCGAGCGGCTGATCCCCGCCGAGCGGGAAGTGATCGCGGGCGACGCGATCCCCGAGCCGATCCTGGCCGAGATGCGCGCTATGGGGCTTTTCGGGCTGACGGTGCCCGCCGAATATGGCGGATCGGGAATGAACGTCGGCCAATATGTCGAGGCGGTGCGGATCCTCGCTTACGGGTTGCCTGCGTTTCGATCGATCATTTCGATCAACGTCGGGATCGTTTGCGCCGCGCTGGTGCGGCACGGGACCGAGGCGCAGCGGGCGGAGTGGCTGCCGCGGCTGGCGGCGGGGGACATCGCCTGCTTTGCGCTGACCGAGCCGGATGCGGGATCGGACGCGGCGGCGCTACGGACGCGGGCGGTGCGGGAGGGCGACGGCTATGTGCTGAGCGGGACCAAGCGGTTCATCACCAACGCGCCCTTTGCGAAGCTTGCGCTGGTGATGGCGCGGACCTCCGTCGAGCCGCTGCCGTGCAACGCGCATATCAGTGCGTTCCTGGTGCCGATGGACACGCCGGGGGTTACGGCTGGGCCGCCCGAGGAGAAGATGGGGCAAGCGGGGTCGCAGATCGCCGATCTCGTGCTGGACGAAGTTCGCGTGCCCGCAAGCGCGTTACTGGGGAGTGAGGAGGGCAAGGGCTTCGCCGCGGCAATGCAGAGCCTCGACAATGGCCGGCTGTCGATCGCGGCGACCAGTGCGGGATATGCGCAGCGGATCCTCGACACCGCGATTGCCTATGCATTGTCCCGAAAAGCGTTCGGCGAAGCGATTGCAAACTTCCAGCTGATCCAGGCGATGATCGCCGACAGCGAGGCGGAGATCTATGCGTCCGAATGCATGATCGCCGATGCGTGCCGGCGGATCGATGCGGGCGAGCAAGTGACGGTCAAGGCGGCGAGCGCCAAGATGTTCGCATCCGAAGCCTGTGGGCGTATCGCCGATCGCTGCGTCCAGATTCACGGCGGGGCGGGATATCTCAGGGCATATGATGCCGAACGCTTCTTCCGCGATTCGCGCGTCTATCGCATCTATGAAGGGACGACTCAGGTGCTCCAGCTCGTGATCGCCAAGCGGCTACTCCGCGAAGCGGCGGCGGCCTGATGTACCAGCTGCTTTCCGGGCTGCGCGTGATCGAGGCATCGTCCTTCGTCGCCTCCCCCACCGCCGGGCTCTATCTTGCGCAGATGGGGGCGGAAGTGATCCGCATCGACCAATCGGGCGGGGGACCCGACTTCCGCCGCTGGCCGCGGGGCCCGAGTGGGTTCAGCCTCTATTGGGAGAATTTGAACCGGGCGAAGAAGTCGGTGGCGATCGATCTGTCGCGGCCGGAGGGGCGCGCGCTGATGCAGCGGCTGGCGGCATCGACCGGGCAGTTCATCACCAACTTCCCGATCGAAGGCTTCCTGGCGCACGAAAAGCTGGCGGCGATCAACCCGAAGCTGGTGACGATCCGCGTGATGGGCCAGGCCAATGGCGGTCCTGCGCTCGATTATACTGTCAATTCAGCGGTGGGCATTCCCGGCATGACGGGGCCCGCCGAGCTGGGCGATGCGCCGGTCAATCATGTGCTGCCGGCTTGGGACTTGCTCAGCGGTGCCTATGCCGCCTTTGCGATGCTCGCAGCGATCCAGCACCGAGTGGTGACCGGCCAGGGCCAGGAGGTGCGCATTCCGCTCGCCGATGTAGCGATCGGCACCGTCGCCAATCTCGGCATGCTCGCTGAGACGGTGCAAGAGGGGCACGACCGCCCCCGGCTCGGCAACACCGTCTACGGCGCGTTCGGCCGCGATTTCGTGACACGTGACGGGCAGCGGCTGATGCTGATGGCGATCACGCCGCGGCAGTGGACGGGCATGGTCGAAGTGCTCGGCATCGGCGCGGAAATCGACGCGATCGAGCGCGATCGCGGCGTCTCCTTCGCGACCGACGAGGGCCTGCGCTACGACCATCGCGATGCGCTGTTCCAGCTGGTCGAGGCGCGCGTCCGCGGCTGGGATCGTGCCGCCCTAGAGTCCGCGCTGGAGGCTAAGGGCTGCTGCTATGGCGGCTATGCGACGATGACCGAGGCGGCCAGTGATCCGGTGCTGGTGGGTAATAACCCGATCTTCGGGCGCACCGACAATCCCAGCGGGCTGGACTATCCCGCGCCGGGGCCGTTCGTCACGCTACCGTCGCAGGAACGCGGGGCACCGTTGCGCGCACCGCGGCTGGGCGAGCATACCGGCGAAATGCTGTCGCAGCTTCTCCGCCTGAGCGACGCCGAGATCGGCGTGCTCGCGGGAGACGGCGTAGTAGCGCTCGGCTAGCGCCCCGGGCGCGCTGTCACCGCAATCGCGATCGCGCCGAGGCGCGGCATGCCGGTCCAGTGATCCACGCCGTCCTCGACATGCGTCAACCGATTGACGTTGGCGCCATGCTTGCGCGGATCGTCCGGCTCGCCAAGGTTGCGGCCGAAGCCGTGGGTGAGTGCCACGACGCCGCGGCGCAAGCTGGGCTCGACCTCGGCCACCACCTCGATCCTGCCCCAGCGCGAGCGCAGCTCGACCAGTTCGCCGGCCACCGCGCCGACCTCCGCCATGTCCTCCGGGTGCATATAGGCCGGGTTGGTCTCGACGCCCGGCAGCGGGGGATGGACGCGGATGAAGGCATTGGTGCTGTTCTGGACACGGCGCGCGACCAACTGGAAGGGATAGTCCGCGTCCGTCCCACGGCGCCGCACCGGGTCTTCGGCGCGCACTTCCGCGAGTTCGGCGAGCATATCGGGATCGTCGAGCCGCAGCCGCACGGTGCAGGCCCGGTCCTTGGCACCGACAAAGACGCGCGCCTCGTCGAACACATGACCGTCGGGATGCTTCGCCACTTCGGAGAGCGGCACGGCGGAATTGGTGCACAGTGCCTCGAACACTTGCTCGGTGGTCGGCTCCCGCTCCATGTCGAGCGGGACGGTGTCGGCCGAGCGCAACGCCGCGAGCGAGAGCGGCAGGCCAAACCGCTGCCCCAGGCGATAATATAGCCGCCATACGTCGATCACATCGGCGCCCGCGGGCGGATCGATCACGGCTGGGCGGTACGCGCCATAGGGCACCGCCCAGCCATAGCCATGGTGCACCTTGCGCGCCATTTCGGGCTGGAAGGTCATGATCGGCAGCTCGAGCTGGAGCTTGGTCGCAATCACATAATGCGCCAGCCGCGCGGTGGGCGAGGATTCCACGTCGTGCGTCACCAGCAGGTCGAGGCTCTCAAGCGCCTCCTGGCTCAGCGCCTGTTGCGGCAGATTGAGCCCGCCGCTGATCAGCAGGAAGCTGGCGCGCACCCGCCCCTTGCCCGGCGTCAATATCTCTTCGGCAAAGGCGCCGCCGGGCAGGCCCGCGACCGACTGCTGGAGCCCGCGCACCCGCATATTCTCGCCACCCATCGCCGGACGCGGTGCAATGGCCTGGGCGCGGACAGCGATGGGCGGGCCGAGCACGGGCGGGTTCACATATTCCTGCCCCTCGCGCGCCCAGAAGCCGCGGATCGTCTGCAGGCAGAGCACGAGATAGCTGGTGAGCGAACCTCGCGACGCGAAGGACATGCCGGTGCCGGGGCCGGTGTCGCCGGTCCTGGCGCGGGCGAGAATATCGGCGGCGGCCACCAGGTCCGCCTCCCCTACTCCGGCGCGCGCGGCGACATAGTCGGGGGTGAACGCGCTCACAGCGTCGGCAAGCGCCTGGAGGCCGCTGACATCCGCCTCGACGAACGCGCTATCGACCCCGCCTCGCACGATCAGCAAGTGGATCAGGCCAGCAAGGATCGTCGCGTCCTCGCCCGGGATCGCCTTCAAATGAATCGCCGCGCGGCGCGCGGTCTCGGTGGTGCGCGGATCGATCACGATCAGCTGCATGCCCTGCCGCTGCAATTCCTTCAGCCGCTGCCCCGGATTCTGCCCGAAATATTGCTTCGAGACGATCGGATTGCCGCCGATCAGCAGGAACGCATCGAGCGTCTCGGGCCGCATCCGGCCGCCCTCCCAGGTGCCGTGAAGCGCATCTGCGATCATCAGCCCGGGCTGGTCAAGCGTGGCAATCGAGAAGACCATCGGCGAACCGATCGCCCGCATGAACGCGGCCATCATCGGCGCGCTGGCGTGCTGCTCATTGCCCGCCGAGCCGATGAACGCGGAGACCGCGCGCGGGCCATCCTCGGCAATGATCACGCGGAGCCGCTCCGCGATCTCCTCGATCGCCACTTCGGTCGCGATCGGCTGGTAACTGCCGTCGGGCATCCGCTTCAGGCTATGCATCAGCCGGCCGGGCTGAGCGTGAAGCTGCGGCAGCGTGCGGCCCTTGGGGCAGATGAAGCCGCCATAGAGCGGCGCCCGGCGATTGCCCCCGACCGCCACGACGCGCCCGTCGTCGAGCGTCACGTCGATCGGGCAATAGGCCATGCACATCCGGCAGGTGGAGGTTCTGATTTCCAGCATCTCAGCTCCCCGAGAATTGCGGCGCCCGTTTTTCGAGAAACGCGCTCACCGCTTCGTCATGGTCGGCGGTGGCATGGCCGAGCGCCTGCATCGCCGCGGAAAGCTCCAGGATATTGGCGAGTGTGGCGCGATAGCCTTCGCGGAGCAGCTTCTTGGTCATGCGCACGGCGTGCGGGGGATTGGCGGCGATTTTGTTGGCGACGATGCGGGCCTCGTCCATCAATTGATCGTCGGGCACGACGCGCGAGACCAGCCCGCATGCCAGCGCTTGCTGGGCATCGAGCATGTCGCCGGTCAGCGCCAATTCGCTCGCCTTGGCGAAGCCGATGATCCGCGGCAGCAGCCAGGCGCCACCGTCACCCGGGACGATCCCGAGCTTGACGAAGCTCTCGGCGAACTTGGCGCTCTCGCCCGCGATCCGCACGTCGCACATGCAAGCGAGGTCGCAGCCGGCGCCGATCGCGGGGCCGTTTATCGCGGCGATCACCGGCACTTCGAGGGATTCGAACAACAGGGGCAAGCGCTGAATGCCGACCTTGTAGTTGCGCCGGGTTTGCGCCGGGAGCGGATCGCGGAGGCTCGATTTGGGTGCGATCATCGCCTTCAAGTCGCCACCCGTCGAGAAGGCCGAGCCTGCGCCGGTGAGGATCACCACGCGCACGCCGAGATCGCCATCCAGCGTGCGCATCGCCGCCTCCAGCGCGTCGATCATGTCGAGCCCGGAGATCGGATTGCGCTTCTCGGGCTGGTTGAGCGTAACCGTGGCGATCGCGCCTTCCTGCTCGATCCGGACCAACTCGCTCATTCTGCTCTCCTAACGATTTGGCTAAGCGTGCATACAAATTTCGCGCTAGACAAGCCGTTTCCGCATCGCCATCCCATGATTGCATGCAATTTGCCGGTGCGCGGCAAGGTCAGGAGAGGCCATGTACGAGACATTGCGATACGATGTGGCGGATCGCGTGGCGGTGATCACGCTCGATCGGCCGGACAAGCTCAACGCGTACAACACCAAGATGATGGGCGAACTGGTGGCCGCATTCGATGCGAGCGACACCGACGATGATGTCGGCTGCGTCGTCCTGACCGGCGCCGGGCGGGCCTACTGCGCGGGAGCCGATATCTCGAGCGGCAATGCCGCGTTCGAGCGGCTGGCGGAGGATCCCGCGCGGGCGGCGCTGCGCTATGGCGATCTGAGCCGCGACGGCGGCGGCGTGGCGGCGCTGCGAATCTTCGACAGCCTCAAGCCGGTGGTCGCCGCGATCAACGGTCCGGCGGTCGGCATCGGCGCGACGATGCTGCTGCCGGCCGATCTCCGGCTGGCCAGCACCACTGCGAAGTTCGGCTTCGTCTTCACGCGGCGGGGGATCGTGCCCGAGGCGGCATCGTCCTGGTTCCTGCCGCGGCTGGTCGGCATCTCGCGTGCGCTCGAATGGACGCTGGCGGGGCGGATGGTGTCTGCGGAGGAAGCGGTGGAGGCAGGACTGGTCCGCTCGCTCCACGCGCCCGAGGATCTGCTGCCCGCCGCGATGGCGCTGGCGCACGAGCTGGCGCATGCCGGGTCCCCCGTCGCCGTTTCGGTCACGCGGCAGATGATGTGGCGGATGCTCGGCGCATCGCACCCGATGGAAGCCCACCGCGTCGACAGCCGCGCGATGCGTGCCCGCGGCGGCGCTCCCGACACGCGCGAGGGCGTCCAGGCGTTCCTCGAAAAACGAAATCCGAACTTCGCGGAGAAGGTGTCCGACGGCTTGCCCGACATCTGGCCCGACCCCCTCAACACGCGCTTCTATTAAGGGCTTCCCAAATGGATTTCCGCTATTCCGATCGCCAGCTTCACTGGATCGAACGCGTCTCGGCGTTCATGGACGAATGGGTCCATCCCGCTATTCCACTCTATCACGAGCAACAGGGCAGCACGCCCGAGACCCGCTGGCGCCAGGCGCCGCTGATCGCCGAGCTTCAGGCGCGGGCGAAGGAGGCGGGGTTATGGAATTTGTTCATGCCCCCCGCCGCCTTGGCCCACGCGGCCAACGGCTTCGCCTTCGAGACGCCGGGCCTCAGCAATCTCGAATATGCGCCAGTCGCCGAGCTGATGGGCCGCGTCGAGTTTGCCTCGCGCGTGTTCAACTGCTCGCCGCCCGACACCGGCAATATGGAGCTGATGCTGCGCTATGGCTCGACCGAGCAGCAGGCGCGCTGGCTGACTCCGCTGATGGAGGGGCGGATCCGCTCCGCCTTTCTGATGACCGAGCCCGCGGTGGCGAGCTCCGATGCGACCAATATCGAGACGAGCATCCTGCGCGACGGCGATCATTATGTGATCAATGGGCGGAAATGGTGGTCGAGCGGTGTCGGCGATCCGGCGTGCGAAATGCTGATCGTGATGGGCAAGAGCGATCCCGAAGCGGCGCCGCACGCCCAGCAGAGCCAGGTCATCGTACCGCGCGATACGCCCGGCGTGACGATCGGGCGGATGCTTACGGTGTTCGGCTATGACGACGCGCCGCACGGGCATGGCGAGGTCCTGCTCGAAAATGTACGCGTGCCGGCGGAGAATCTGATCTTGGGTGAAGGCCGCGGGTTCGAGATCGCGCAGGGGCGCCTGGGCCCCGGCCGCATCCATCACTGCATGCGCACGATCGGTGCGGCTGAGGCGGCGCTGGAGGCGATGTGCAAGCGGCTCAAATCGCGCACAGCATTCGGCAAGCGGCTCGACCAGCAATCGATCTGGGAGGAGCGCATCGCCTGGGCCCGCACCGAGATAGAGATGACGCGGCTGCTCACGCTGCGCTGCGCGGACCTGCTCGACCGCCACGACGCTAAGGACGTGCGGCACGACATATCGATGATCAAGCTGGCCGTACCTCGCGCCGCGCTCGAAGTGATCGATGATGCGATCCAGGCGCATGGCGGCGCCGGCGTGGCCGCGGACTTCGGTCTCGCGGCCTCCTATGCCAAGATTCGTACAATGCGCTTGGTGGATGGACCGGACGAGGTACATTCGCGCGTCGTTTCGCGGAAGGAGCTCGGGCGATATCCGTCGGCCTAATTCGCGTCGCCTAATCGAATAGCAAACAGAAGGGCAATGTTCCCGGAAACGCCACAGGTGGCGCCATGTTCGGGGTGATGGCAGCGGTTGGCCAACCGTGGAGACATGGGATCTCCCCAACTGACCACAAACCATTCGACTTCGCTGCGCACCCGAGCAAATGCTGTGGACGTTGAATCGCAGTCCTCGAGGCGGCTGCGAGTGCCCCGCCAGCGCGACTGACGGGGCTGCAGGTGGTGGGGTGGCACAGTGCCGCTCATCCGATGAGGAGACCACCATGCCTAAGCTCAGCGACACCCATTTGATCCTGCTTTCCGCCGCCGCGGCGCGCGACAGCAAGAGCCTGTTCCCCCTGCCCGCGACCTTGCTCGATGCCGGCCCGCCAGCATCCAAGGCGATCGATGCACTGATCAAGCGGGGGTTGGTCGAGGAACGTGCGACCAGCGATAACCAACTTGTCCGCCGCATTGATGGCGACCTATGCTTCGGCGTGTTCATCACGGCGGCAGGCGAGAAGGCGATCGACGATGGCGTCGACAAAGGTGAGCAGGCTGGTGCTCTGCCCTCTCCAGCTTCCCCGACTCCGGAGCGCGCCACTAAATCAGCCAGCGTCATCGCTCTCCTCCAGCGAGGCGATGGCGCGACGCTTGCCGAGTTGATAGCGGCGACCGATTGGCTTCCGCACACCACGCGAGCGGCGCTCACCGGACTTCGCAAGAAGGGCCACATCATCGAGCGCTCCAAGCGCGGCGACACCACCTGCTACCGCATCACGGTCGCCTGACATGGCGAATGTGGAGCACCAACTGGCGACGCTCGAAGCGGCGTCGCCAGCGACCCTGCGCGAGCAGTGGACTAAGCTCACCGGAGAGCAGGTGCCGCGGATTAGCCCTGCCCTGCTCCGCCTCGCGCTCGCCTACGAGATCCAGGCGCGGGCTTATGGCGGGCTCTCTCGCGCCACGCAGCAGCGGCTGAAGCAGCTGGCGGCGGCAAAGACGCGCACCACCCCTGCCCTGCCTGGGACGCGACTGGTGCGGGAATGGAACGGCACCACGCATGTGGTCCTTATCGGCGAGGATAATGCGATCCGCTGGAACGAGCGGGAGTGGCGTTCCTTGAGCGAGGTCGCGCGCGCGATCACCGGCACGCGCTGGTCGGGTCCCGCCTTCTTCGGCCTCAAGCGGAGGGCCGCGGCATGAAGACGGTCCGCTGTGCGATCTATACTCGCAAATCCAGCGAGGAGGGCCTCGAGCAGGCGTTCAACTCGCTCGACGCGCAGCGCGAGGCCTGCGCTGCCTATATTCTCAGCCAGGCCAGCGAGGGCTGGACCGCCCTCCCCGAGGTCTATGATGACGGTGGTCTGTCGGGCGGGTCGCTTGAGCGCCCCGCCCTGCAGCGCCTGCTGCTCGAAGTAGCAGCTGGCCGAGTGGATATCATCGTCGTCTACAAGGTCGATCGCCTCACCCGCTCGCTGATCGACTTCTCCAAGCTGGTCGAGGCGTTTGACAAGGCAGGCACCTCGTTCGTGTCGGTTACGCAGTCGTTCAACACCACCACCAGCATGGGGCGTCTCACGCTCAACATGCTGCTCTCCTTCGCGCAGTTCGAGCGCGAGGTGACCGCCGAGCGGATCCGCGACAAGATCGCGGCGTCAAAGGCCAAGGGCATGTGGATGGGTGGCATCCCGCCGCTTGGCTACAAGGCCAATGGACGTACCCTGACCATCGTCGACGAACATGCCGCGGTCGTCCGGGAGATCTACGCGCGCTATCTGGTACTCGGCAACGTGCGGCAGCTCGCCGAGCAGCTGGAGCGAGATGGCGTCATTGCCCCTGAACGCATGACCGCATCGGGCAAAGCGATCGGCGGCCACCCCTTCTCCCGCGGTCAGCTCTATATGCTGCTCAAGTGCCGAACCTATGTGGGCGAAATAGCTCACCGCGAGCACGTCTTTCCGGGGCTTCACGACGGGATCATCGATCGCGAAGTCTGGGACAAGGTTCAGGAACGGCTCGCGGACAACGTCCAGGGCGCCCGTCAAGGCCAGCGGGCTGAGAATGTCAGCCTATTCGCAGGCAAGATCAGCGACGCCGATGGCGAGCGCCTGATTGCGGTGCACGCCTCCAAGGGGCAGACCCGCTACCGCTATTATGTCAGCCGCTCCCTCCAGCGGGCCGAGGCCACTTACGGACTGCGGATACCCGCAACGGAGATTGAGACGGCGGTGGCCGAACGGTTGGCACAGCTGTTCGATGACCCGCTCTGCCTCGCCGCAGCCGCTTCCCTCGCCGTTCACCCATCACAGCTTGGCGGATTCTACGAGCGAAGCCGGCAGATATCGCCTGGGTTGCGCTCCCGCAGCCGGAAGCAGGTTCGGGATCTCGTCAGCCATGTCCGCATCTACGATCGCCGTATCGAAATCGAATGCGACAGCGCGGCTGTGACCGCAGCGCTTAACATGCCGCACGAGCAGCACGCGTCCCCCAGCTTCACTATTACTGCCGATGTGCGCCTCACCCGGTCGGGGCACGTGATGCGGCTCATCCATAATGATGGGGCCAGGGTCTCCAAGAAGCCTGCCGCTTCGTTGATAAAGCCGATCCTTCAAGCACGTCGCTGGTGGGAGGAGCTGCGAACCGGGGGCATCGACGTCACCTCGTTGGCAAAGCGTGAGGGGCTTTGCACCTCCTACATCTCGCGGGTTGTGCGGCTGGCGTTTCTGTCTCCGTCGATCGTCGACGCGATCCTTCGCGGGGAGCAGCAAGCCAGCGTTGATCGCCGACTGCTTACGTCCCCGAACGCCATCCCGGCTGCATGGGCCAAGCAGGCGGCTCTTGTCCTATCGCCCAGCGCGCGTGATCAGTGACCGCTTTGCGCCGATTAGCGGTGGTTCATGGACGATGGCAAAACCCACGAGCATCTTAAGGTGAAGCGGAAACCGCGGTGGGGCCGGTCTGTCGGTGTCGGTCTCGCTCATGCACTCTCCAACCCGTGCGGTCCCGCCTGCCCCAAAGGATGCCCCGGAATTCTGCTCTGGAGCGAAGACAGTTCGCTTGAAGCTCCCTCCAGCACCGACTTGGGTGGGGCCGACTATCGCTTTAACGTGCAGGCAGCGTGGGCGGTTGGGTGGCTTTGTAGGCCGCGAGCTTCGTCAGCTCCCGGATGCGATGGTCAGTTTATTCTCAGGCGCCGGCACCCGTCTTTGCCGCGAGATTGACTGCCGCCAAGCCCTGTGTGTCTGCCGCGGCGCGCGCCATGGTTTCCCACGTGACCGCGGAGCGCTCATGCATTTCCCGGCGATTAGGCAGGGTCGTCTTTTCGGCTGCCGCGCGTTGAGCTGCGGCGTTCGCTAGATAGGTTTCAATTATCGTCATCGCGCGCCCTATCGCCGAAATCCCATGCCGCGTCGAATCAGACGCGGCTACACTATCAAGGCTCCGTAACCGCGCTGGCGCCCATCGATCGAACGGCGGTACTGACCCAAAGCCGGTCGTTTAGTGAGATCTGAGCGCTTCCCCACTTTGGTCGTACATTCAGAGCCACTCGCTGCTTGATGTCAGCGGCATCGCCGTCGCGCCGCCACGTGAACACGGTGCTCATTTGGCTGCTTACCGTATTTCGGACGCACCCAGAGTATCCCGGTTAGAGGCTGTCGCATGGCGGGCTACTTTCTCGACATGGGTCGAGTTTCGGGATCCAGTGGCCTGTCACGACTGATATGGTTTTGCGCAACATAGCGTGAGAATCGCCCGCTTCTTCGCGCCGGCAATCTACGGGCTTGAACCCGCATCACTTGTTAACGGCACCCGGCTAGGCCCTGAAGAAGAGGCCTTAAATGTTCGATCGCTCGAAACCGCTGTCAGAAGGCACCTATATCGTGGCCGTGCGCTCGCTCTATGCGACGCTCACGCCAAGCGTTATCATGGCGGTGGCCTTCGTAGGCGTCGGCACCCTTGTGGCGTTCGAAACCTCGGACCTACTCCTCACGCTGCTGATCGCGGCCGGCGCCGTTTCTGTCGTTGCACGGCTTGCGGTGTTGCTCCGCCATCGCACGACTGCGGGCGGCCCGGCATTCAATCTCTCCGTCGCACGTCACGTCGAGCGGCTATTCGCAATCCCGTACCTGGCATTCGCTACCGCTTTCGGGGCCTTCAGCGCGCGCGCGTTTCAAGTCGCAACCCCCGAATCGCACATGCTCGTGATCGGGCTGGTCTTCGGCTATGCCGCGGGCGTCGCCGCAGGTATCTACCTACGCCCATGGATCGCCCTGCCAAGCATCTCAGTGGCGGTGATCCCGACTGGCGCGATAGCACTGGCCACTCCCGACCCGACTTACTTCGCAACCGGCGCGCTGCTGCTCCTGTTTCTCGCCGGCGGCATTCACAGCATGATGCGCAACTACCGCTCGGCCACCATGGAGATTACCGCGCGCGCAGCTTTCGCGACGCTCGCGCGTGTCGATGCGCTGACGGGGCTCAAAAACCGTCTGTCGCTGCGCGAAGCGTACGAACTAGCTTTCGACCGCACCGGACGTGATGGGCTGCTGGTAATACATTGCCTTGATCTCGACCGGTTCAAGGCAGTCAACGATACCTATGGCCATCCCGTGGGCGACGCGCTGCTTAAAGCGGTATCCGACCGGCTGCGCTGCATATTGCGCGGGGGCGATGTGGCGGCCCGCGTCGGTGGAGACGAGTTCGTTGTTCTACAGGCGGGAGCTCAGCACCCGGGCGAGGCCGACCTGCTTGCGCGCCGCATCGCCCGCGCGGTCGCCGAGCCCTATTCGATTCTCGGGCACCCAATCTCGATCAGCACCAGCGTAGGTTACGCCGTTCATCCGCAGCACGGTCACGATCTCGACGAGCTCATCGTGCGAGCCGACAAAGCGCTGATCCGCATCAAGCGCGCAGGCGGGGGCGTGGCACCCTACGACCCCAACGCTTCTCGCCCGGCGCTACCCCTCTCGGCCTAGAACCACATACGACACGCGGTTTATCGTCTAATCTCGTTCTGATTAAACCGGGCAGGCAAAAGTGGGATGGTCCGTTGAGATTCACCCAGTCGTAGTCGGAAATCAGCATACAATAATACCCGACTTACATGACTCGTAGTACGCGATCGACGGTCGCGCGTGGCTAATCCACGGTAGATCCCGATGGAAGAGATCGTCACTCATGGACGCGCCCCAAAACTGGAAGCTGACCCACATTGGATCTCCTCGTCCTTCGGAAGCGAACGGCTGTTTGGAAGCCGATTTTCGACCGGCCGCTTTGGAGTGGCGGTATGCGGGAAGCGGACCTTCGTTCATTACCTGTTGAGGGCGCGAAGGACCCAGACCCGGACATTCGAGGCCGGTCTGCCGCTCCCCAACTCCGGCCGTTCGTTCATCTTGGTAGTGTGTATCTACACAAAGCGGATTACGATAGTTATCGGCGCGGGCCATTCAGTTTCCCACAAACGACAGGTAGGTCATGCGCTTCCCTTGCGCCTAGCCGGCGCAGCGGTTCCGTGCACAGGACGCCCTTCACGCGCTTGTTAGTAGACAAAGTCGGAACCGCCGAAATCCATGCCCCTTCCAGCTCGTAACGCCTGCCGGGTCTCCGTTCTCAACTGCGAATAGCAATCAACTAGGAACGCCGTTTGGGCAGCATCCAGCGCGGGCTCGCCGACATGGAACTCGGCAAGATCCTCTCCGGTCATAACCAGCGGTCCCGGCATCGACGACGCCGGGGTGGTTATGGCCATCCGGTCGAAATCGGGTCTGCCGAGCTTCGCCAAGCCGACTTCGGCGAGCCGCTCTCTTGTCTCTCGTAGCCGGACATCAATCAGTTCGGGCTTCCGCTTAGCTTCGAAGTGCCTTCTTGCGGCCGCATAGAGTTCTTCAATCGGGCGCAGACCGGCCCGCGCCAGGGTGGCGGCGATAGCATGTTCCCCAACGAAGTCCGTCGCGAGGCCGCGCATGTGGAAGAGCAGCGTCGCGTAGGCGTATCCGCGATCACGGCGCACGCCAAAGGCGCGCTGCCTCTGCCGCCCCATCTCGCGCACAAAGCCGTCCGCCGGTCGCAGTCGGCTGAAGGAGGTCCCGGTGAGGGTGAGAGCGAGGCTGGCCACCTTGAAGCCCGCGTCGAGCATCGCGGCGAGATCCTCCTGCCCGAGCGCCCTGGCTGCCACGTGGGCACCTACTGAGTAGGTGGTCAATTCTGGATCATAGATCGCCGACAGCAGTTCGCGTGACCGCAGGCGCTCCTCTACGACCGCCTCCGCAGCCGGCAGGCGCGCTAAGCTGCGCGCCAGCGGGCCCATCTCGCAGCCGATTGCGCGCAATTCCAGCAGCGACCCGACCGTGAGCGGCTGACGGGCGACGTGGACGTTCCCCTTGTCGAAACGCACGAACAAGATTGGGTCCGTCTCGTCGGCAACTCCGTCCGGGCGAATCCGTGTGCCCGTGCTGAATGACATCCTCCAGCGGTCGCCGGCGCTGCCCGCGGGGGCACCCTGCATCACGTACTTGTAGTAGCTCGGAAAAAGGATCGATCGGTCGGCGTCGAAGAGCCGCAGGAGTTGAGGGTATGCGAGTTCTGCGGTGGGGCGGTGCAGCATTGCGTCGTAGGCGCGGAAGAGTAGGTCGAGATAGTCCTGTCCCCAGACGGTCCCGACTAGATCGTCAAAATGTCTAAGCTCGTGTGCATGTATCCGGGCGACGCCTCCGTCGTCACGCCCAGCAAGCGAGATTTCCAGACCCGCCTTGCTGGTCGTCGGAAGTTCCAAGACTAGCGTGTGTGGGTCTAAGCTGCCGAGTGTGCTGGTTTGGGGCAAGACGGGAAGTGGCATGGCAAACAATCTTAATGACTGTTGGCGAAAGGACAACGGCGTCGCAGCCTCGTGTTGGCGACGTGCCGGAGGTACGACCCAAAGCCGGTCGTTCAATGAGATCTGAGCGCTTCCCAACTTCGGTCGTACATTCAGCTAGCACCCGTGGCAGCTTGAGCCACTGGTTAGCGACCATCCTAGCCAGCCTACGCTGCCATGCCTTCATGCGAGCGGTTGAAGGCGCGCTTGTACGCTTCGCGGTTCGTGGTGCGGGCAAGGTAAGCCTGTTCTGCGTCGCCGAGGGCGAACCCAGCGCGGTTTGCGCCGAGTTTCAGTGCGTAGGTTACGGAGATGTCAGCGGCGGTGAACCTATCGCCGGCCATGTAGGGTGCTCCTGCGAGCTGCCGCCTGACGAGCAGCAGCCGTCGTTCGACGCACTCGCGCGCCCAGCGGGCACCCCAGTTGTCCCGTTCCGTCTCGGGCGCGATGAAGCCGCTCACCAGCGGCACCATGATCAAAGTTGCAAGGCCCGCTTCGCCCATGTGGAGGAACTGCTGGTACGTTGGAAAAGAGGGGTCGTTGGGCCCCGGCTGAAGCGGCGTGGGCCCATAGCGGCCCATCAGATACTCCATAATCGCCACGGACTCGACCATGGTGACGTCGCCGTCCTGGATCGCGGGCAGGAAATTGCCGGGATTGACGGCGAGCCACGTCGGATCGCTCTTCGCGGCCAGCATGTCCACCTGCCGCAAGCGGTAGGGCAGGCCCATTTCCTCCAAGACCCAGACGACCCGGATTGAGCGCGAAGTCTGTCCGCCCCAGACCGTGATCATCGTCTTAGGTTTTCCCATGCGGAAGTGGCCCGCCATTCAGTAGCTCAGCTTGGGATACCAATCCGGATCCCGTCCTTCTGGTGTGAGGTCCAGCACATTCCACAAGGGCGCGAGATCCGGCGCGCCGCGCGGGTCCTGCCCGGGGTCGGCCATTGTTCCGCTCATCTCCCCAGCCCAGAAGAGCCTGACCTGTGCGCGTTCGCGCCGGTAAACGACCAATGCGGGATACTCGTCGCCCTCGGGAGTCAGCGCGCCGATGTCGCGGGCATAGTCGTCCCCGACCGTCTGCACGAAATCGAGTTCAGTCCAACCGCGCTCGTGGGCAAAGGCTACCTGCCGCTCGACTGAGGAGCGACCGAAAACCTTGAGAGCCGCTCGCTGCTTGATGTCGGCAGCATTGCCATCGAGTGGACCAAGCAAGTTGGTGCACATCGGGCAAGGGCGCGCGCGCTCCGGGCCGTACATCCAGAAATACGTGACCAGCGTGTTGTGCTCGCCGAAAAGATCGACAAGGCCGACCTCGGCCCCGGCAGCGTCGATGAACCGGTAAGACTTCTCGATGATCGGGCCTGGGGGCAAGGAACGGCGGTGCTCGGCGACCCGGGCGAGCTGGCGACGCAGGTCGATTTCCTCCGCCAACAATGTTTGTCTCGCAGAGGCATAGGCCTCGCTCTCGCCGGGGAAGATGGCCGAACGTGTGGCGGCTAATTCGTCGGAAGGGGGTAGCGAGCCATTGCCGATTTTCAACACATCTCTCCTGCTCGTCTTTCCAGGCGCATGCTAACACAGACGCGGTGTCCACGGGTAGCCGAAGCCACAGTCGTTTTTTTTCAGACTGCCTTCGCCGCTTTCGAAACTGCCGCTCTTTCATCAGAACAAGTCGGGAACCCATCAACTAATAGATGGTTTATGAGGTTGCACCACAAGATGGTGTTTGCTTGGAGCCCAAGTCATGGCGAAGAACGAGCACACGAGTGAGAAGGCCGGCAAAGCCGCTTCGAAGGTCCTGAAGGACGGCCGAACCGGTAAGGACTCGAAGACTGCAGCGGGATCGGCCCTCACGCAGCGTCCCGATAAAAAGAAATGAGCTAGGGGCCGGTCGGTACCGGCCCTAGCTCACCTGATGTAACAATGAGACCCATACTCGGACGATCAGGCCGCCCTTTCCGCTCCTCAGAAGCGGACGCCCATTCATATCGGCCTCACGCGGCCGCTAAGCGCCGAATTGCCGCCGTTCTCGTGCCTATGGCATTGCCCTATAAGCAGACTGACCACATCCGAAACGAGGTCTTGTGATTAGATGGCTGATAGCAGGTGGGAAACGGCGAGCGCCTTTGTAGACCGAGCAAAGGAAGCTGACATTTGCTATCCTGCGCATCGGCGCCTTTGGAGTTGATCCATGGTTCGCGCCAATTTTATTCCAAGCGAGCGATGCGCCTCGGTCGTCAGGTGAAGTTCGTCCTGGTTCAGCGGCAGGCCCGCGGCTGCCACCATGGTGACGCACGGAAGCGCGACCTTTCGCTGTGCGTTCTGAAGCTGAATCCAAGCCGGATATTTTACTGCACGATCTCTGCTTCGTGCCGGGTCGGCAATCTGTACGAACGCAATGGGGAGCTTTGCCTGTCCTAAGTCCTTGCGAAACTGAGCGACCAACGCAGTGAAGGTTTGCGCCCATCGCCCCGCGCGTTCGGGTGTGTCGGCATCGCTCTCGCCCTGATACCAGAGGATCCCAGACACACGTCCCCCAGCCTCCCGGATGCGTGCGAGACACGAACCATATAGAGTGTCTCGCGCTTCCGCAGGTTTCCATCTGCCGATCGACGATCCCCCCTTTGCACAGGGGATGACGATTATCGGACGACGGCGCAACCGGTGGATCTCACGCGCAAAGAAAAGCCCTGGCCCGACGCCAGCCTGAGCGTCTGCCGATACAGCATCAACCTGCTTTCGTGCATCGTCGAGCGGCTCGATACCTTCCTTCCAGACACCATCATTGCCATAAACTCTAATGGCAGGATCTGCCTCTTCCTCAGCAGGCGTAAGCTCGTCGAGCGAACCGCGGCCTGACATGTTCGATTGACCGGCAAGCACGTAAACTTCCGCAGCGCCACCATCTTGCGTAGTCGCAGCCGCCGTTGGTGGACCCAAGGCTACAATGCCCAAGGCTAATTTTATCAGCATAACGCGCATCGCTTTCCGAAACTGGTAATACCAATTTGTCTTGCCATATGTTGGAATTGCATTCTAGTTATTGAGCAAGCGACTCATCATCGCTTTTCCGGGAGAGACAGTTTGAGAATCGGCGTGGCTGTCATCACCATCTTGATAACCGTTCCTGCCGCGGCGCAGGTCCAATCAATATCGGCCAGCTTGGCGCGGATGGACGTTGACAAGGACGGCAAGTTGAGCCTCGCCGAATGGGCGGCGGACTCCGCTGCGATCTTCAAGAAGACCGACGCCGACAAGGACGGCGCGATAGTCCGAGGCGAGGCCGTAGTCCGTTATCAAAAGGGTGGCGCTGCGGCAGATCCGAAGCTGGAAAGCCGAGTGGCGAAGATCATGGCTCCCGACACGAATGGCGATGGCCAGGTTTCAGCGGCCGAAGCGAAAATTGCCAGCGACGCCGAATTCAAGAAGCGCGACAAGAATGGCGACGGGTTCATCGGCGGCGATGACGCTGCGGGCTGATCGATGTGCGTCCCCCGAAGGACGTAGGGTCAACTTGATCACGTTGTTGTGGCCGGTGGTGATCGGGCTTGCGTGTTCCGCGAGCGGCGCTGCCGCGCCGCCGCCGACCCGCAGCGAAGCCCCCTTCCTGATTGCCATTACCGTCGACGACCTGCCCGCGCATGGGCCCCTGCCGGCGACGATCAGCCGCGCCGCGATTGCCCAGGCCTATGTCGCGGTCCTGAAGGCGCATCGCGTCCCCGGGGCGTTCGGGTTCGTCAACGCCGCCAGGATCGACCGCGAACCGGGCAGCGAGGCGGTGCTCGATATCTGGCGCAAGGCAGGATATCCACTTGGCAACCACAGTTTCAGTCACCTCAACATCGGTCGGGCGGCGTCTTTCGACGCGTGGAAGACCGATGTCGAAAAGGGCGAGCCGGCGGTCGCCAGGCGCATGCGCGGCCGGGATTGGCACTTTTTCCGTTTTCCGAATCTCGCGAGGGGAGCAGGCGAACAGCAAGCCGCCGCCGCCAAGTTCCTGGAGGGGCGGGGCTATCGCCTGGCGGACGTGAGCGTGGCCTTTGGCGATTGGGTCTATAGCGACGCCTATGTCCGATGCCTCGAAAAGGGGGACCAGGCGAGCATCGTGACGATGAAGGCGCAATATCTGGCGGGGGTAGATGACGGGATTGCGCACATGAAGGCGGTTTCGCAGCGCATTTATGGCCGCGTCATCCCCCAGGTTCTGCTGACGCACCTGGGCGCTTGGTCTGTTGCGACGATGCGGGAGGTGATGGCCAAGCTCGACGCCGCCGGTGCGAAATATGTGACATTGCCCCAGGCGCAGTCGGATCCGGCATATGCCGCAGCCGCGGCCCTGCCCGGCGGCGGCAGCATTATGGAGCGCACGGCGAAGGCGCGGAACATCGACCTATCCAGCATCGCGCCGCTGCGCGTGGGCGTGGACGTCAAGCAACTCTGCCGATGAGCCACCCGAAAAATCGTCCGCTTGCGTATCGGGCACGCGCTGCGATCTGGATTCCACTATTCTCCGAAGGCCGCGACTGCATGAAATTTTCCTTTGGCGTGCGCCGCCTCATGCGTGTTCGGCCGTCATCGTGCATTAACGTCTCCGGCATGCTCGCCCCGTATATTGCTTCGCTCGCCGCTATAGTCGCAATTGCCTGCTCGCCCGCCGCATCCGCCCAGAGCTTCAGCTTCGGCCCCGGCGCCCCGGCGAGCACCAGGGTCTATACTGCGGAAGCGGGCTATGGCTTCGAGGGAGCCGTGCCGCAGATCGGCAAGGACAGTGTGGGTGGGCAGCCTTTCTTCTTCTCGGTCGATGTGCCTGAAGGCAATTATCGCGTGACGGTGACGTTTGGCGGTGATCGCGCATCCGAGACGACCGCCCGCGCTGAGTTGCGTCGGCTGATGCTCGAACGCGTCCGGGTCCCGGCCCGCGGCTCTGCCACGCGCAGTTTCATCGTCAATGTCCGGACGCCCGATTTTCCCGGAGGCCGCGTCAAGCTGAAAAGGCCGCGCGAAGTCGAGACCGAGGCGCGCGCTTGGGACAAGCGCGTCACGTTGGAATTCGCCGGCACCCCCGCCGTTCGCGCAATCAAGGTCGAGCCGGTCACCGTACCGACGATCTATATTCTCGGCGATTCGACGGTGGCCGATCAATCCGGCGAGCCTTTTGCATCCTGGGGGCAGATGTTTCCGCGCTTCTTCAAGCCGACCGTGGCAGTTGCCAACCATAGCGAATCCGGCGAATCGACCTTGTCGGCCACGGGCGCCGGCAGGTTCGAGAAGATCCTGTCGCTGATCCGTCCTGGCGATACCTTCATCGTGCAGTTCGGCCATAACGATCAAAAGGCCAAGGCGCCGGACAAGGAAGACAAATATAAGGCGATCCTGGTCGATTGGGCCCGCCGCGTAAAAGCAAAGGGTGCAACCCTGGTGATCGTGACGCCGATGCACCGCAACCGGATGATCGGCGGCAAGGTTCAGGACACGCTGGGCAACTTTCCCGAATTGGCCCGCGCGGCAGCGGCCGAATCGGGAGCTCTGCTCATCGACCTGCATGCCAAAAGCCGGATTCTCTACGAGGCGCTTGGGCCGCAGGGCACCAACGCACTGTTCGAACACAATGCCGACTATTCGCAAAAAGATGGCACGCATCACGGCCCGTACGGCGCGTACGAACTCGCAAAGATCGTCGTCCAGGGCCTGCGCGACGCGAACGCACCCATTGCCAGCGAGGTCCTGACTGATTTCGAACGCTACGATCCCGCCCGACCCCTGGCCGAGAAGAACTTCAAGGTTCCGCCGAGCCACACGTTCGCGAGCGAGCGGCCACTAGGCGACAATTAGAACGCTGGAATTAGTGTGGCGTCCTGTGCGTGCCGCTGCATCACATTTCGGATGGTCAGCGTCTGCTCTCCGATCAGTTTCGGTTTAAAGATGCCAGACCGCTTACGGCCCACTTTCAGCCGTTCCGTCCGCTCGGCGGTACGATGCCCGCTTTTGGGCCGAAAGCAGTCCGGCTATTTTCAAGCGGCGCGAATGCAACAACGCGTTATTGGCCGTTCTATCTCCGCCATGTGTGAGATATGGCGAGAACAATGGAGCAGCGTTCCTGTCGTGGCCTGGCCACGATGTAGCCAGATATCGCTCGACGAAGCCATTGATAGCGGCATCGATTAGACGCGAAATATTGTCTCGTAGAGCCTGTGGCCCCGAACGAAGATGACATCCTCGAACACGTCTGTGCGGCCATAACGCCAAGCAGAACGCAAAGGGCTACTTGTCTAGGCGACGGCCGGATAGGCCCAAGTTGAATTGACCTTTCGCTCTGCGAGGCGTAATTTGCATTATACGACATCAGATACCAAATAGTGGTACGGTCGCGGTATTTTGGTTCGGGGGGATTCTGAGCAATGACGCCTACCGCAGTAGCGCTGATCGGTGCAGCCTTAGTGCCTTGCACAGCCGGTTCGAACCTAAATCGCATAGCGCCATGCACGACTGCATGCACCGACCGACAGGCTTGAAATAAGTGCGGCGGTCTATCCGGCAGCTAACGGCACCCCGGCGGTGAGCGGCAACGCCCATCGAAGCGACGACGCCACTTACGATCGGTCAAGCCTGTTACGGTCGCTGATCGACACCTACAGCCGGCCGCTAAGTCGATATTTCGCTCGCCGCGTATCGTCGGGACAGGACGTGCCCGATCTCGTCCAGGAAGTGTTTCTGCGGCTGAGCACGCTCGACGATCCCGCCAGCATCCGCCAGCGCGACAGCTTCATTTTCGTTACTGCTGCGAATGTACTGAAGGACCGATATCGGCGCGAGCGCACCGGCGCCGCTTGGTCTGCAACCGATCCGATCGACGATATGGATATGGAAGGTTCGGATTTTGCGCCGGACCGCGTCTTGGAAAGCAAGCAGGCTGCCGATCTGATCCGCCGGGCACTGGCGGAGCTTCCTGATCGTACGCGAGCCGTGTTCGTGCGTCGGATGATCGAGGGAATGAAAATGGCGGATATCGCCGACGTCATGATGATCTCCACGCGCGCCGCTGAAAAGCACCAGGCGCGCGCGCTCGCGCATGTCGCCGAGCGGTTACGGGAATGGCGTCGTGACTGATCCGCGCCTTATCGAGGCAGCGACCTGGTCCGAACGCCTGGCAGAAGCACCCGGTGCGATCACGCGTGCGCGGTTCGCAGCATGGCGGCGCAAGCCCGGGAGCAAAGAGGCTTGGGACAGCGTGGCTGCCGCACGCGACACGATCGCCGTGCTCGCCAGTCACCCCGAATTGCAGGCGCTGCGTGACGGCCTGATCGACCATGACGAACCGCGCTTCGCGGCGCGTCGCCGCCCGTTGTGGGTGCTGGCTGCCGCGGCCTGCGTCGCTGCGGTCGCGCCGCTTGCGCTGTGGCAGCTTGCCGGCAATCCGATCGCGCCCCCGGCGCAGCAGGCGCTCGTCTATCGCACTGCGCCCGGCAAGCGGCTCACGGTGGCGTTGCCCGACGGCTCGCGCCTGACGCTCAATACCGCCAGCCGAGTCCGCGTCGCCTATAGCGACAATGAGCGACGTCTCGAACTCGATCAGGGACAGGGCCTATTCGAAGTGGCCAAGGACGCCAAGCGTCCCTTCCGGGTCTCGTCGGGCGGGCAGACCGTCACTGCGCACGGGACCGTCTTCGACGTCCGGCACGCGGCCGACGCGGTGCAGGTGGCGCTGGTCGAAGGCAAGGTCAGCGTCGCCGCGGCGGGCACGGCACGCGCCGCCCCGGTCTTGCTGCGCCCCGACGACGTGCTGACCGCTACTGCGAAGGGCGTGTCGGTGCGCCACATGCCCGGCCGCGCCGAAGCGCTGGCGAGCTGGACCACCGGCCGCCTCGTCTTCATGGACGAGACGCTGGCCAACGCGGTCGCCGAGATGAACCGCTACGGATCTTCGCGCATCGTTGTTGCAGACAGCCGCGCCGCGCAAATGCGCATCAGCGGCTCGTTCCGCATCGGCGACGTGCGGCCGTTCCTCGAGATGCTCGAGCTGGGCTTCCCGGTGCGCGTCGAGCGCAGCGCCGACGGCACTGCGCACCTTTCTTCGCGTCGCTGAAAAAAGTTCCGCCGGCAGGTTCGGACTTTCGGAATCGCTGCGTCTCAACACGTGACGGCCTTCGACAGAAAGGCAAAACGCGGAGAGGATCGCAATGAAGACGAAAAGCAGGCTGCTGCATGGCGCAGTCACGATGGCGCTGGGAATGGCGATGAGCGTGCCGCTCGGCGCCGAAGCGCAGGCTGCAGTCGGCATCTCGATCACGCGCCAGGACATGAGCACCGCGCTCCTCACTTTCTCGCGCCAAAGCGGACGGCAGATCCTGTTCGCGCCCGAGCTGGTGCGCGGCAAGATGGCCAACCCGGTCAACGGCCAGCGCAATCTCGACGCGGCACTTGCCGAGATTCTGCGGGGCTCGGGCCTCAGCTTCCGCGCGACGTCGGGCGGTGGCTATCTGATCCTCGGCGAGGCGCGCCGGGTCACCATCTCTCAGGAAGTCGCTCGTCCGGCCCCGGCGCCTGCCCCCGCGCAGGACATTCCCGAAGCGGCCGCTGAAGCGCCCCAGGAGGAGGAAAGCGCGGAGATCGTCGTCAGCGGCTTCCGCGGCAGCCTCGCCTCGGCGATCTCAATCAAGAAGCAGGCGGCGGGCGTGGTCGACGCGATCAATGCGCAGGATATCGCCGACTTCCCCGACGCCAATTTGGCGGATTCGCTCCAGCGCATTCCTGGTATCGCGATCGAGCGCGATGGCGGCGAGGGGCGCTCGGTGACCGTCCGCGGCTTGGGTGGCGATTTCAGCCGCACCCGCTTCAACGGGCTTGAAGCGATCTCCTCCACCTCAGGCTCAACGTTGGGCGGCGGCATTAACCGCGGGCGCTCGTTCGATTACAGCGTTTTCGCGTCCGAGCTGTTCAACTCGATCGTCGTGCGCAAGACGCAGTCGGCCGAAGTAGACGAGGGTTCACTGGGTGCCACGATTGATCTGACCACGGGCCGCCCGTTCGACAATCCCGGCTTCCAGGCCGCGATCTCCGCGCAGGCTGCCTACTACGACATCAACAACAATGTCTCGCCGCGGCTGGTGGGACTCGTCAGCAAGACCTTCGCCGACGACACGGTCGGCATCCTGATGTCGGCGGCCTGGAACAAGCGCAAGGTGCAGGAAGACGCCTTCTCGGCGACGAGCGGCTCCGATTTCAGCGACATCAACAACGGCTTCTGCCCGATCGTCCCCGGCAGCCGCGTGAACCCGGTCAATCCGCTGGTCGGCAGCGCTTCTTTCCTGCCCTTGTGTATCGCCGCCCCGGGCGCGGTGCCGGGCTCGACCCCGGCCGCCTACAACGCGATCAACCAGCCCAACGTCTTCGTGCCCAAGAATCCGGGCTATGGTCGGTTCGAGAATGAGCAGGAGCGGCTGGGCCTGACTGGCACGTTGCAGCTCAAGCCTTTCGACGGGACGGTGATAACCATCGACACGGCCTACTCTCGCTTCAAGCAAGAGCGGACCGACATCGCGACCAATCCAACCTCGTTCAACCGCCCGAACGGCACCGCCGCCGCCGGCCTCACCGCAGCGCAGCTCACCGGACGCCCTAACATGAAGGTGCGCGAAGTTGAGATCAGCCCGGCCGGGCAGATGGTCTACGGCCTGTTCGACGACACCGATTTCAGCGTCACCGCCGGCCTCGACAAGTCGACCACCGAATTCTTCCAGGCGGATCTGATCCTCGAGCAGGAGCTCGGCTCGCGCGGCAAGATGCGCGCGCTGTTCGGGCATTCGTCCTCGGTCTACGACAACCCCTATTCGCGCCAGATCACGTTCAGCCGCTTCGACGTCGATGGGTTCGCCTACGACGCGCGCGAGGATCGGCACCGCCCGATCATGAACTACGGGTTCGATGCCACCAATCCCGGAAACTGGCAGTTCCAGCCCGGCTACGACAATATCCGCCTGTTCACGAACCGCGTGTCCAGCCGGCTCGACAATGTGAAGCTCGATACCAGCTACGAGGTGGCCGACTGGTTCACTGCCAAGGCCGGCGTCGCGGTTAAGCGCTTCCAGTTTGAATCGCAGCGCCAGCAGCGGTTCGCCGCCACCACCGTCATCCCGACGCTCGCCTCCGCCGGGCTGACGATCGGCGATGTCAGCTCCAATCCGATCACCCTCGGCTCGCTCAATCTGCTGCCCGGATCGACGGACAGCTTCATCGTCCCCGATCTCGAGAAGATCAGTGCGGCGTTCAATGTTGGCTGCAACTGCGTCAACGAGTTCGGCGATTTCCGGATCGGTAGCGTCGGCACCGGCGCGCAGGGCGACAATCGGTCGGTCACCGAGCGCGACATCAGCCCCTATGTTCAGGCCGACTTCAAGCTCGATTTCGCCAACGGCATGACGTTGCGCGGCGATCTTGGCCTTCGCTACGCCAGCACCAACCAGATCGCCCGCGGCTTCGTCGGTGCCGGCGTGTTACGCGTCGTCGAGCGGACCTATAACGACTGGCTGCCCTCGGCGAACGCAGCGCTAGATCTGTCGAGCAAGCTGACCGTGCGCGCCGCGGCCGCCCGTGTCATGTCACGGCCCGCGCTCAGCCAGCTGACTCCGGGTGGCGCGATCGACGTGCGCTTCCCGCCATTCAGCGCGACGCTCGGAAATCCCGATCTCGATCCGTATCGCGCGACCAATCTCGATCTCGGCGTCGAATGGTATTTCCAGCTTGGCTCGCTGCTCTCGGCGACCTTCTTCCACAAAAATATCGATAGCTTCGTGCAGCAGCTCGGCACGACGACGACCTATGCTGCCGCGGGCCTGCCGACGAACATCCTCCAGCCTGGTCAGGACCCGAACACACCGACCAACCTGACCACGTTCGAGAATACCAGTGGCGGCAAGATCGACGGCTTCGAATTCCAGTACCAGCAGCCGTTCACCTTCCTGCCGGGCATCCTCAAGAATTTCGGCGCGATCCTCAATTACACGCATATCAAGTCGAACATTAGCTACGTCGTCTCGTCGAACCTCAACAGCCCGACCTTCACTGCGCCGCTGGTGAACGTCTCGCCCAATTCGGCCAACGGCACGCTCTACTACGAGGACAGCAAGCTCTCGGCGCGTGTCTCGGTCGCCTATCGCGACGAGTATCTTCGCGTTGTGCCGGCGCGTTCGGGACTGGCGGACTATGCCGGTTCTTATTCGACGACCAACGTCGATGCGTCGATTTCGTATAAACTGACCGACGAGCTGACGCTGTCGCTGGACGCGATCAACCTGAGCAACCAGCCGACGAGCTTCTGGGACGGCAAAGACCGCAGGAGCCAGGCGGTTTTCAGTACCACGGGCCGGCAATTCTTTCTGGGCGCGCGCTACAAGTTCTGAGCGCCCCTATTTCGGTTTCCCGCATATTCGGCCCCACCTTGGGTGGGGCTGCCAACCCCTCCGCGCGGCCTTCGACGGCGTGCGCTTGCAAAGGACGAGAGCAATGGCAAAGACTAGATTCAGCGCACTGATGATGACCGCGCTGCTCGCAGGCACGGCGACGGTCGCCACTGCATCGGCACCCCTGCCGCAGAACAAGCAACAGCAGCAGACCACTCGGCAACAGGATGCCGAGGATGCCGCGACCGATCGCGACGATATCGAGCGGTTCGCCAAGAAGGCTGCGCTCCAGCGCGACCTGGGCGCGACCCAGATGAACATCACCGAGGAACTGCCCTTCGCGCATTTCGAGCTCGACGCGGAAGATCCCTACCCCGCCTGGTTCGCGCATCATATCTCGCTGTTCAAGGTCTTCCCGAGCGCGGTCATGGCGCCCTTCATGGACAAGACGCACAGCCGCCGGCTGCAGCATCTCATCACCGAGCGGTGCCGCATCCTCGCGCAGAACAACCTGAGCGCGGTGTGGACCGCAAACGAGCCGACCGTGCTCCCCGAGGCCTTTTTCGACGCCTATCCCGAATATCGCGGACCGCGGATCGATCAGGCCAACCGCTCGCGCAAGGTGTTCCATTCGGCCGATGTCGACAACCCCGACATCAAGGCGATGTATCGGGAGACCGTGACCAGCCTTCTGCGCATCTGCCCGCAGATCGATACGTTCATTTGGGTGACCACAGATGCCGGCTCGGGCTTCGCCTGGAGCCCCGCGCTCTACCCCGGCGCCAACGGGCCGAGCGAGGGCGAGCGCAAGCCGCTCGCCGACCGCGTTGTCGGCTTCATGACCAACATCCAGCAGGCGGCGGCTGCTTCCGGCCACACCGTGCGGATGAACATCAATCAGATCGAGCCGCGCCAGTGGATGATCCCCACCTTCCAGCCCGATGTGCAAGAGAATATCGTCCGCAAGCTGCCGGCCGGCCTCGCGGTCAACGGCGAAGAAGGCCCTGACGGCAAGCCGTTCGAGACCGGCGTCAAGCGTCCGGCCAACAGCCCTTTCTATCCGGTCGTCGGGCTGGCGGTGCCGAGCTTCGAGCCCGAGCGTCCGAGCAACAGCACGCGGCGTGGCTTTGGCCTTGGAGAGCGAGAGAGCGTCCAGTTCAACTACCGCTTCTTCAAGTCGACCTCCGGCAAGCCGATGGCCGACCGCCTCCAGCGCCTCGCGGCGATCCGCGCTTTCGCGGTAAGCGAAGTGGGCGAGGATCAGGCATCCGGATTGGTCGAAGCATGGCAGGCGCTCGACAGCGTCGCGGAGCGGCTCGACGTGCTGAACTTCGGCGGCATGCTGCGCTTCGGCCACGTCCTCAATCGCTGGATCGAACGGCCGATGGTGCCGTTCCCGCTGGAGCTCAGCGATGCGGAAAAGGCCGACTATGACCCCTTCCTGTTCCAGGCGAAGGGCCCGGAGCAGGCATCGAACCTTGCCGATATCCAGGCGATGCGGATGTACGAGGGCTGGGGCGCGCGGCTTTTGTTCCAGCGCACGATCGAGACCGCGATGCCCGATGCCGAAAAGGCCCTTTCGATCCTCCAGAAGATCGCCGCGTCGCGCACCGATGGGGACTCGCGCGCCTATTGGGATCTCAGCGCCAAGCGCGTCCAGGCGCTGATCCTGCTTATGCGCTCGGCGGACAATATGGTCGCTTATCAGGCGCAGCTCGATCGCGTGAAGGCGCTCGGTATCACGCCGGAAAAGGACCCCGTGCTCGGCGTCCAGTCCGATTGGGCCCGCGCCGACATGATGAACCTGGCGCGACGCGAGATCGACTTCGCCATCGCGATGGACAAGCTGTTGGCCAGCACCAGCGCGCCTATCCTTGATCTGGCACCCACCGTGCGCGGCGAATATACGATGCGCCTCGGCCCCGACCTTCAGCAAGTGCTCCGCCGCAAGGTGAAGACGATGAACGCGCACTGGCGCGACTATGATCGCCTGTTCACGGTCCCCAATCCCTGAGCCGATAACCGCCCCTCAATCCTCGAGAACATGACGACTTCGTCCGTGCGGCACCTGCGTGCCGCACGGCGGGTCGGTGACGCCATAGACCGGGAGAAAACAATGCGTTGGAGCCGCTCGACCAGCCGCCTCGCGATCATCGCCGCCATGTCGATCATGGCCAGCGCCCAGGCATTCGCCCAAGGCGCACGCGACTTGTCGCTCAACGCTGGCCGTCCGGCGCCCACGCCGTCGCAGCTGGCGGCGGCGGACGCGGCGGACCTGCAGGAATTCGAGCGCAAGGCCGTGCTCCAGCGCGAACTCGGCGCGACGCAGATGCAGATGACCGAAGGACTGCCGATCGCAACCTATGAGCTCGATGCCGACGATCCCTATCCGAACTGGTTCGCTTACCACATCTCGCTGTTCAAGATCGCGCCGCCGGAAGAGCTGAAGCGCTTTGTCGACATGGCCTATACTCGCCGCCTCCAGCGCGTCGTCGTGCAGCGCTGCGCGGTTCTGGCGCGGCACGGGCTCCAGGCGGTGTGGAGCGCCAACGAGCCGGCAGTGCTGCCCGAGCCCTTCTTCCAGGCCTATCCCCAATATCGTGGACCGCGGATCGATCAGGTCACGCGCTCGCGGAAAATCTACTTCTCGCCGACGGTCGATCATCCGGACATCGCCCGCATGTATCGCGGTGCGGTGACCGCGCTGCTCGATCTGTGCCCCCAGATCGATACCTTCATGTGGGTCACCACCGATGCCGGCTCGGGGTTCGACTGGACGCCGGCGCTCTATCCCGGCGCCAACGGCAACAGCAATTATGCCGATACGCGCCTGTCCGATCGCGTGAGCGCGTTCATGATCAACTTGCAGCTGGCCGCCAAGGCTGGTGGGCACGAAGTGCGAATCAACATCAACCAGATCGATCCGCGGCAATGGATGATCCCGACCTTCAGCTCGGACGTCCTAGAGAATCTCGTCCGCAAGCTGCCGCGCGGCCTCTCGGTCAACGGCAAGGAAGGCCCCGATGGCCGAGCGTTCGACACCAGCGAGACCCGAGGCGGCACCGCTGCACCCTTCTATCCGATAATCGGCCTCGTGGTCCCCGACTTCGCGCCGATCCCCGCCAGCAACAGCGCGCGCCGCGGTTTTAATCTCGGCGACCGGCAGAGCGTCGACTTCAACTATCGCATGTTCAAGGCGACTACGGCGCTGCCGATGGCCAGCCGCGTCGAGCGCATCCGCGCCCTACGCGTGTTCGCGGTGAGCGAAGTCGGCGAGGCGAACGCCGACGGATTGATCGAGGCGTGGACCGCGCTCGACGACGTGCGCCAGTATCTCAACGTGCTCAATTTCGGCGGGCTGCTGCGCTTCGGCCATGTGCTGAACCGCTGGATGACGCGGCCGATGGTTCCCTTTCCGCTCGAGCTGAGCGATGCGGAAAAGACCGACTATCGTCCCTTCCTGTTCCAGGCGAAGGGCGAGGAGCAGGCCGCGAACCTGATCGATATCCAGGCGATGCGCATGTATGGCGATTGGGGCGGCCGCTTCCTGTTCCAGCGCACCGTGGAGCTGGCCGTGCCCCGCGCCGAGCGCGCCCGCAGCCTGATTCAGGATATCGCCGCCAAGCAACAGGATGCCGCCGCGCGCGCGCATTGGCAGGTGATGGAGAAGCGCGTCCAGGCGCTGATCTACCTGCTGCGATCGGCCGACAACATGGTCCAGTATCAGGCGCAGCTCGATCGCGTGAAGGGGCTGGGCATTGCCCCCGAGAAGGACCCCGTGCTGGGCACCCAGTCGGATTGGGCGCGAACCGATCTCGTCAACTTGGCGCGGCGCGAGATCGACACGGCGGTCAATCTCGAGCAGCTGCTGGCCAGTTCGGACATCCCGATCCTCGACCAGGCGGCACTCCCCGGCGACGAGACAGCGATGCGGCTCGGCCCCAATCTGCGCCGCGCGTTGCAGAACAAGGTGCGCACGATGAATAATCGTTGGCGCGATTACGATCGGCTATTCACCACGCCCAATCCCTGATCGGCTGCGTATTGGGAAGATTGAAATGACGAACATAGAATTGGACGTAGGCCGGCACGGCGCACGAACGCTTGAGCGGGGGCTTGATCTGCTCGAGCGCGTCGTCGGCGAGCCTATGAACGTGCACGACCTCGCTGGACAAGCGGGGCTGGGCCTCTCAACGACCCGGCGGCTGGTGGCGAGCCTCGTCGATAAGGGCTTCCTGACGATCAATCATAACCGCGTCTTCCTGGCCGGGCCGAAGCTGCTCGAATTGGGCGCACGCGGGCGCGATCAGCTCGACCTCGTCAATGTCGCGCGGCCGTATCTCAAGATTCTGTCCGCGGCGACCGGCACGCCATCCTTTCTAGGCGAGCGATTCCATGATGAATCTGTGCATTTGCACTGCGAACCCGGCACGCAGCGGGTGCGGGTGAGCACCTCAGTCGGCGCGCGCAGTAGCTTGCCCGAGACTAGCCTAGGGCGCGCGCTGCTTCTCGACGACTCCGACGACGAATGGCAGCGCTTGTTCGCCAAGGCGGCCCCGGAACATCGCGCACCGGGATGGAAGCAGGCGATGCGCGCGGCACATGCCGAAGGCCTGATCGTCTTCGACAGTCCTTCGTCCGACCGTACCCGAGCGGTCGCCGCGCCGGTACGAGATGCATTGGGCACGATCATTGCCGCAATCAGCATCGTCGGCGCGATGCAATATGTCGACGAGTCGGAGCTGGATCGCATCGGACCTCTGGTCCGCGACGCCGCGGAGGCAATAAGTTTTCAGTTGGGATACGCTCGGGGTAAGTAGCAAAGTACGGATCATCGTGCTGCGTTACGGCCGCTTCTGGGTACATATACGCGAGGTGGAGCGACCGCTATTGGGCCGCTAGCCGCCGGTCCGCTTTTGGACCGCCACCAGCCGATAGCTGCCGTTGGTGCGAGATATCCTCAAACGGCGGGAAACGACCAGAGCCGGTCATTCAGATCGGCCGACGCGAACGTCTGCTCCAGACGATACCAGTCATTCGGGTCTCTTCAGCCCGTCCGCCGGGACGCGCCGACATAGCAGACGTCCAGAGCGTTTTATTGGCTCCCTGATAGCAGACGAGCGTTCACCGACTATGCCGGTCTCGCCGGCAAGCCTTTGGCGGTACCGACGGCGCCGAATAGTCGTCCCAGCAACCTTACTCTGGCGTCGCACCGCGATGCCCATTGGCACGGTTAGATGCCCATCCGCATGCCACGATTGTGAGAGTGTCCTGCCTCTCGTGAAGCGCGGTTGACTCACTTGTTCCTGTTCAAGGCCAGCCGCCGATCCACCAACTTTCGCGCTCGCTTCAAGGCCTTGTCCGTTCGGGGAAGATCGACATAGGCGAGAAGCTCCTCATGGCTATCAAACGTGCGACCATGGAAGATCCAGTGCAGGATGTGGCGCGTGAACAGGTCGCGCAGAACCTGGCTTTGCTCCATGAATGCATCGCCGTGCCCGCGGGCGTGGACGTGCTCGTTTCGAAGTCGGGAGATATGGCCGAGTTGCCAACGCGTCAGGTGATGATCGGCGTCTGAAAACGTGGCTCGATCTATGACCTTTTGGTTCGAGCGATCTCTGGCCCCGTCCTCGACATAGATTTTCTCCAGCGCTGTCCAAAACCGGAGGAGCCGGTGGTTTCCTTCGCTCGCTTCGAAGGCATCCTGCGAGATTTGTAAAGCAGGTACGAGGACGTGCTTGAGAGGATGGCTGTTGAGCGCGGACAGTGCCTTTCGGGTGAACGGCACGATCTGGAGATACTTGTCCATACCGGGGTGCGGCGCATTCCACGCCGCCTCGTCGTAATTCGGGTCGTACCAGATACGGTTTTCGCCGAGGAACTTGCGATCTTGAAACACAAATTGGAAGGGCCCCATGCGCAACTGGCCCGCCGTCCAGGTATTGCCCGACATGATCGTCCAACTGCCCCGGGTTTGGTAGATGTTCATCAAGGCCATGAGCAGGTTGAGTGCGTCCAACATCCGGTCGACCGCGTCGTCTTCCTTGCGTTCGCGGCAGCTCAGAATTATGTAACCGGACCGTGTCGGAGTATCGGGGACGACAGCTCCAATGTTGGAGTTGTGGAACGGCGCTAGCCGAAGCCATTTCGGCATTTGCCCGCAAAGACGGATCGAAACATCGCCCCACTTAAACTTCAGAATCTGGGTCTGGTCGATCCCGTGAATCCTGATCTTGGTCCACAGGGTGAACTCCTTCAAACGGACATCGCGGTTTTGCCGATAGATTTCCTCAGCTCGCGCGATCAGGGCGTCGGCCGTTAGAGGACCTTCTCGACGGCAATCGTAGAGTGCTTTGCGAAAAATTCGAATTGCCGCCGACCGTCTCAGCCCTGGTTTGACGGTGAAGGCGTCGGGAAGAATTTCCTCAAAGTTGTCGAATGCTCGAAAGGACGGAAAGCTGATTCCACCTTCGACGACCGTCGTCATGCTTTCGAAAAGGTCGAAGAACTCCTGCAATTGCTCGTTCGAGACCAGCTTGAGATTGCGCTTGATCGGCATCGGGCATCCAGACGGTTGGGACGGACAGAATGGCTGTAAAAAGGGTGCGGTGGCGAATTCGACAAGTGCATTTGGCTCAGATTTCGGTCAGTGACGAGCATTGCCAACAAAGGTGACCTTCAGCGGCGCGAATTCGGCCACCGAAAGCTGCCGCTAGTTCATGTGCAAGCTGGAGGCGGGAGCTGGACCAATTGCGGACTGGCGGGTTTCAGACGATCGAAGAAGGAAAGCTGCTTTTCAGAGCTGAGCCGCGCGCTCCACCGTTTTCAACCAGATGTCGCCATTCCGCCGCAGAGTGCAACGCGTCGGCATTTGTCTGAACCTACCATTCCTCTTTTTCCACGTCGTAATGATTGTAGCGGATCGGCTAGGAACCGAGCGCCGAGGATATTGCGCTAACGCTCAATGAGCTGCGGAACCGGCAACAGGAACCATGGGACGCGATCCGAGAAGAGCAGCGAACTTAAAATCGCCGCCATCGCCTGCCCAGATCCGGAAGGTGCTGGGAAGTCTGGCCAGGCCGCCTCCAGTTCGGCAACGCTCCATACGTCATGTCCAATTTGGAAGACGGAGTTCACACCGCTCGCGATATGTTCCTCGCCGAAGGTCAGATAAGTCTCAGGAAGGTAGGCGTTCAGAGCGAGGTGGTCGAGCTGAGCGAGCGACCGATCGAAATGCTCGGACAGGTCGAAAAGCCGTGACGCCCTAAGCAAGGCCAGAACCAGTTCGGTCGGCTGGGCGACGAGTTCGAGGTTTGGCTCCGTCCCGGACCCTGTCCGCGCGACCAGATACGACAGCTGCTTGCTTGGATCGAGGTCGGACCGGGCGACCCGCCCGTCGCAAAGAACTGCTGACGAGAACATGTGGCTCAGTAGCCGCTCGCCATGATCCAGAAGACCTGCATGCGACGATGCCGTGAGCGCGATGAGAACGTCAGGAGCTTGGCAATCGCTCATCGACACCAGCGACAGGGAATACGTCGCGAAAATCCGTGAGTAGAGATCGTCGAGCCTCTCCGCCGCAGACGATCCGCATTCGCCTGCGATCCGCCGAGCGTGAACGGCGAAGGCGGCCCAGCCGAGCAACTTCGACAGCCTCAGGGGAAGACGGTAGAGTTCGCCAAGACCTCCGTTGATCAGCGCGAACTCGTATCCGGCGATCGCAGCGACGACGTCACCCACTGCGTCCTCCGCCATACCCGCAAGACCGCTGCATGACGTGGCTAGCCATTGGTCCACCGCCGGCTGTCCTGATCTAGGAAGCAGCGCCACCGCACACGCTGCGCGGACCTCGAGTTCACGGAATCGGTCCCTCGAACTTCGCGCGCGGTTGGAAAAGGACTCCTCGATCCGCGCCACCAGCCCAATCGCCGTTTCGGCATCTTCGCCGAGACGTGCCAGCAAGGGCTCGAGTCGGGCGAGGAACTTGCGGGGCTCCCAATCCGTCGCGACGTCGACGTAGGGCTCCCACAACTGCGGCAGCCCCTCCCGGATCGCGGCGGAGGTAGCGGAGTCCGGCCACCCGACGAGCACGCTTCTAAGCGGAGCATCACCGGATCCGGCGTGCGGGTTGCGACAGAAACTGGAAGGGCCGTAGAGGTTCAGACCCCACACGACTGGCGTTTGACCGCCGGCGGCCACTCGCTCCGACACCGCGCGTCCGATCTCGACCAGGTCGAGTGCAGGCGTAGCATCCTGCAGGAAGACGTCGCCACGTACGCAGTCGAGGAGAGCGGTGGTGCCTATGCCGTGCCCGCCCACCTCATATGCTGATTGATTGGCGGCGGCAGTCGCGACGAGGGTTACTCCGGGGGTTCCAAGCTCTCCCATCACCTCCGACTTCAGGATCACGTTGAGATCGGAGATTAACCCCCCTGACTGGCACGCGTCGATGAACAGGTAGGTCTGCTTGGGCGCGGCTTCGGCGACCATCCGCAAGAGGTCGGCGAGCGACAGGGCGATATCTGCATCCAGCACGACGGGCGGCTCAGCCTCTTCGCCGAACGTGTCATCAATGCCATCGACGATCGCCTGCTCACTCAGGTGATGGTCAATCTGGGGCGTCTCGATTGGCGCCGACATGGCGGTGATCCCACAAACAGCAATTTGCTCAAGGCCGCTTGGGCTCGCTTCCGCGACATCGACTATGACTGGGATCCTCGTATCGAGGCTGTACGCGCGGTAGCGATCTATCAGCCGGCGCAGGCGCTACGCTTCGTCAGCGACCGGCTCCGTGGCGGTAAGGCCTTCCGTGAGGCAGCGCCGATTCTCTCGAATATCGCGCACACCGAGCGCTACCGTCGCGAGGCATTGCAGCTGCTTTGGGAGATGGGACAAACCGATACGCGCGAAACCGGCTCCAACCCGGGTCATCCGATCCGGGCGTTATCCGAGCTTTGCGAGTTTGCCGAGCACAAGCCGCGCGAATTCAACGAAGAGATTGCTGCCTTTGCGTTTGACTTGATGGACGACGATCGGGCGTGGGACGGTGCGCACACGCCACTCTCGATCGTCGCTCCCTTACTGAAAGGTACGATAGACAAATCGCGCGCCAGTGCGCGGGCAATCATGCTCTCGAGCGCATTCGTAACCTACGAATATGCGCTCCCGCTGCGGCGCGCTGTGATCGACCGGATTGTCGGCTTGCTGGAACATAGCAACCCGCGAGTCGGCGCTATCGCTGCCCGCTATCTCCACGATGCGCTGAGGATGCCCTACGGCATCGGCAGCATGTCGCCGCCAGAGAATTTGCGCGAACAATATCAGGCGGAGTTCGCCGCCACGATCGAGGTGGTCACCGCGATCATGGATCGCGGCGGCCTATCGGCCACGACGATGCTCGCCATCGCGGATGCGGTCAGCTGGTACGCTCAATATGGCGGCGGGAAGCCTGGCGACGCAGCGAACCGCTTCCTCGACGGCCTTCCTAACGACCTGAACTTCCGCCTGCGCGCAGCGATGGTCGATCGTGCCCGGTTTGCTTTTCGCAGCCAGATCGCCCGTGAGGCGGAAGAGGACGATGTCGAGAAATGGCTGCCAGCGCTCGCAAACGAGCTGAAGGAAACATGGCCAGAAGCGGAGAACCTGCTCGATCAGCTCGAGGACGCGCTGGCCGACTTGGCTCGGGCCGCAGTCGGCGATGGCTCCGCTTACATGCTGGTCAACACCCTTTTGCAGGATGACCTACCGCTCGTCCGCGCGCTGCTGGTGCGTGCGGCGACCGATCCCAGATCACCGTTTCGCAGCTTCGTTTGGGGCGCCATGGCCCAGTTGCTCAATCTTGAGCCTGCCGATGGTCGCCGCCAGATCGAGCGATTTCTCGAGCGCGACGCAGACATGGCAGCGCGCGCCGTGGCAGCGCTCGGGTCGCTGACGCGAGCTTTCACCGCGGAAGATCTTCGGTTGCTGCGCCGCGCCGTGTCGAGTGCCGAGGTGGCTGTGTCCCGCTCGGCGCTCGCGGCCCTTCGCTGGTCGAAAGACCTTACCGATCAGCAGGTGAAGGCGATCGCCCTCCTGGCGCCATTTGAGCAACATCCCGATTTGCTCAGCGAAGTCGCGTCCTTGCTGCTGGAACGGCGCCGCAAACTTGTAGCGCTTCTCGACACGAACGACGTGGAAGAGCTGCTGGCGCGGATGCGCGACATCAAGGATTTCCAGGGTCACTGGGTGGAATCGCTGCTCGGCGGACTTGCCGAGCACTTCCCCGTGCCCTTCGCCGACTTCCTGTTCCAGCGCACTGACCGAGCGCTCCGCGAGGAGGAAGGTGACATCGAACTGCTCGGTTACCGCTTCCACGAGGGCAAGCTTGGCTTTCACAAGTCTGCCGACGCAGCGCGGGTGCTCGATCGTGCTTGGGCATGGCTTCGCCAGCACGATGATGACGACGGCTATAAAGTCTATCGCGCGGCTGAACTGGTCGCAGGCATGTTCGACATCGACGCCGATCTCGTGGTCGAGTTTCTCGATGGCAAGCTCGACGCAGCAGGCGTTGTCGAGTTGAAGTGGATCTCGAAGCTGGTGCGCCACACGCACCATCTGTTCGCCTTCAAGCAGCGGCGCTTTGTGGAACGCTATCTCGACCGGTGTGCGGCAGCCGATAGCGAGGCATTGAATTGGGCGATCGACGCGCTTGCTGCGGCCGCTATGTCCGGTATGAAATCGGGTACGCGAGGCGAACCGATGCCGCGCGATCTGAAAGCCCGGGATGACGCGCAGGCCGTGCTCAGCACCATGCCTCGTCTCTCACCCGCCTATCCTCTCTACGAGGCGATCCTGAAGGATGCGGAGCGTGATATCGCGCAAGCCATCCGTGAAGGTCAGGCACTCGATGCCGAGGATGAGGAATGATGGGGCGTCGTGCGTCTGAGCGGCTGCGTCAGGAACGCGAGACGTTCGACCAGCTGAAAGCGCACGATTCGTTGTGGTTCAAGCTTCGACTGACGACCGGCCTCGTCGCGATTGTCGCGTTGCTGGTCGTCCTGTTCGTGGCGGCGCGGGTCGTTCCCACGCCGTCGCAATATTCCGAGACGACCATCACCCTCGCGTCGGTCGCCATTCTCGCCGACATCGCCGGGCTCGCGGGAACGGTGTTTCTACTCGTGCTGCGCGATGGCAGCGGTCATTTGCGTCCGATCGTCGGGCTCAGCGGCAAATGAGCGCACCGTGGCAAGATTTCGAACGGGCCGTCGCCGCCCTATGTCAGGCGCTTGCGCCCGATGCGAAGGTGACACACGACGCGAAGACCCTCGATGTCGATATCGGCTCGCGACGCCAGCGCGATGTCTGGATCGAAGCGCTGATCGGCGGCCACTTCGCTGTCAAGATCCTCGTCAGCTGCAAGCGATATGCGCGCAAGGTCACCGTTCAGCAGGTGGATGCCTTCCTTGGCGAGCTTGGCTCTTCCGGCGCGAACATGGGGATCATTTACAGCGCGTCGGGCTTCACGAGAGATGCGCTCGCCAAGGCGAAAGCGCGGGGCATCTCAGCCTGCGTGCTTTTGGCCAATCAGCCGCCGCCGATCCCCGCGATCCTGCTCTTCGACGCCTATTTTCTGGATGAGCGTATCCAGCTCGTGGCGACCGGCCTGACAGGAACGGTCGACTGGAAGGCGTTGCTCAATGCGGACACGGTGATCGACGGCGAGACGCTGCCGGTCCATCGCGCGCTGGCGGCGGCGTTCGCCAGCGACCTCCCGGCATTGCAAGAGGCGGTCGGCGAAAAGGCGATGCCGGTGCGCGTGAATATTGTCACTCTCGCCGAGGCTGATGGCGTTGAGACCGTGCGCGTTGGTGTTCAAAGCCAATGGGCGATCTTCCGTGCGCGCACCGAAGCGTGGCTGGTAAACGGGTCATACAATTTCACCGGGGAAGATTTCAAAGGGAGCATCGCAACTCCTTCGATCGACACCTGGAGTTCTGTTCCAGGGCCTGGCTGGGAGCCGATTAGCGAAGACGAGGTCGGCATGGGTAACACGATAAAATTCTACCGCTTCCTGGAAGACAGCGGGCCTGCGTTCGCAGCGTTGGCATCGGGCGCGCTCGCCATTTCCGATCACCAAAGTGCGATGAGGTAGGAGGCGAGATGTCCGAGCACGATGATGGAGAAGAACCGGCGTTGGTCGAGGTGCCAACACCTCGGGCGCCCCGCATATGGCGCAATTGGCGCGCGGCTCGCAGCGGCGCGCCACGCCTTGGGATTACCGAATGCAGCTTGTTTTCCGATGTCTGGTTTGTCGCCGAGGCAATTGGCTACGGTCCCTATAGTCTTCTGAATCCTGTCGCGCGGACCACGTTTGACGGCGGCAGGTACGAGTGGAAGCCGGCGCTGACCTTGCGGGTGGACCAGCATCTGACGGGCGAACACCCCGATATGACGGTGACCGATGCCGAGCATTATCATGGCGGCTGGCTAGAAGACGAAGTGGCAGCTCTCGTTGCCGTGATATTCGGTGCTCGAGTCATTGCAGGGCCGGTGACCCGTGAATTTGAGGTTCATGGCGATCCGCTCGGCCGACCACGTACCCATTCAGCAGGGCGATTGCCGGTGCAGCCGCCGCGTGTCCAGGCAGCGCAGATTCCGACGTTATTAGGGCAGCGCGATCTCAGAGAAATCGAGCTTCTGTCGACCCTGCCGGATATGACGGTGGAGACTGTGACGGCGCTCGTGAAAAGTGCCCGCAGCTACCAGAAAGCGCTATGGCTGTCCGACACCGCACCTGAGCTGGCGTGGCTGTTGTTTGTGTCGGCGATCGAAACCGCCGCCAGCCATTGGGATATAGTCGAACTATCGCCGGTCGAGCGACTAGAACTTAGCTATCCAAAGATGGTCCGGCGGTTGCGTGAAAAGGCGGATGAAAAGCTTGTCGCAGATGTTGCAGCCGAGATGCGCAAGGTGATCGGCGCCACGAGCAAGTTTCGTGGCTTTTGTCGGCGTTTTAAGCCTCATCCTCCGGCCGACAGACCCCAATTTGGCCAGTTCGATTTTGATGACGCGAATTATCGCGACGCTATCGACAAGATTTACGACTATCGATCGAGAGCGCTACATGGCGGGTCGCCGTTTCCGCATCCGATGTGTATGCCGCCAATGTCCTACAGCGACGACGGTCGCGTAGAGGAAAGGCCGACCGGCCTCGCAGCTTCGTCTTACAGCGCGACGTGGCTCGCCGAAGACCTTCCGATGTATCTCCACACCTTCGCCTACATCACCCGCGGGGTTCTGCTGAATTGGTGGAGGTCGCTCACTGAACCCATTGCAGATGGGCACTATCCGCGCGTAATGGGCTCTGCCGTAAGCTCATCGCAGGACCGGACCGGCTGCGACCGAACTCCAGCTAATCCCGCCCGCGCGTCCGATGGCCTGAGCTTGCTTACCCTCTTAGATGGTAAACTTAGAAGGTAAAAAGTCGTTGCGGAGCAGAACCGTCATGACGGTCGCGGTAAACGGCAGCTTTCGGGAGCGCCGATTTGGCGGGCGAACGACCGATATGGGCGCAAAGCTGCCGTAGCGGGCTATGAAAATAATATAGAGCTAAATATCCTTTCATCGGCGGGACAATCTCACGCGGGGCGGAGGTGGTTGCACGGCGCACAGAGACGATCCTCCATCTGATGCGTCCACGCATAGCGGTCGTCCGCGAACATGGGTCATTCAATCCCCCTTCCGTCGAATTGACTTGCGTCGTCTCGCATAGCGAGCAAATTGCCCCTGCCTTCGGTGAAAGCCCGAAGGCGGGGCGTGAGAACCTCGAACAGTGAAACTCGGTCACCAGCGATGCTGGAGGCCGGGTGGCATGCGCGTATGTCCAGCCGGCAACGGTAAAGGCGCATGCGCCTGATCACTGACCAGGTTCTCAACATCCGGCTTCAGGCCGTCGCCCCGAGAGGACATAGGTGCGACGCGGAAGCCGATAGGCAGGTCAGTGGCGCACCCAGACGGGAGAGGCGCCATGACGCTGGTTTTGCTTAATGACGACACGGCACAGGTGGTCCGCCGGGTGCCGCAAGGTGAGGCGCGGCGCGAAGCGACCCTGCGCGATCTAATCGCGGATCATCCGGCGATCCTGCCAGTGCATGATCTCGATCCCAGCTACGGTCGGCTAGTCACCGTCACGCGCGAGCTTTCGATCCCGGGGGTCGGTTTTGTCGATGTGCTGCTGATGGACGAGGCCGGCCGGCTGGTGGTTGTCGAGTGCAAACTCTGGCGCAACCCGCAGGCACGTCGCGAAGTCGTCGGCCAGATACTCGACTATGCCCGCGAGCTTAGCCGCTACGGTTATGAGGATCTGCAGCGCCAAGTCAGCATCGCCACCCGGCGGCACGGCAATGTCCTCTACGCGCTGGCACAGGAAGCTGGTGGCACGCTCGAGGAGGCCGAGTTTGTCGACCGAGTAACTCGCGACCTTGCCGCAGGACGCTTCCTGCTACTGGTGGTCGGCGACGGCATCGCTGAGGGCACGCGGCGGATCGGCGAATATCTACGCAACCAGCCTGGACTCGCGTTCAGCTTCGGGCTGGTGGAGATGGCAGAATATCGCCTGACCGATTCTGCCGGCACCGAGCACGCCATCGTGCAGCCGCGGGTGCTCGCACAGACGACCACGATCGAGCGACATGTTATCCGCAGCGAAGTGCCCGGCATCGTTTTCGAGGTCTTGGAACAGGCGCAGAGCGGCTCGCCGGCGGCGCCCTCCCCTCGCGCTACGTCTGACACGGGTGGTCGCTGGCGGATGTTCGCAGATCGCTTCATCGCTGAGACCAACTTCGACGATCCTGGACAGCCCCCGCCGCGCAACGGCGGCAATGGCTGGATCCGCGTGCCCCTGCCGGACGGGCTGTACGTCAACGTCTATCGTAGCAGCGCTGGAGCTGGTCAGCTCGGCGCCCAGGTCCGGTTTCCCGATGTCGAGGCGCGCGCAGCGTTCGATCCTCTCCTGAGCGAGCGTGACGTTATCGACGCTGAGTTTGCAGCAGCAGGCTTGGAAGCGCCTGAATGGACGACCGGGGTCGCGCCGATGCTGAGCCTCACCACACCCTCCCCCCAGCCCTACAATGAAGCCGGCGAAGCCGAGCAGCGCCAATGGATGGCTCGGGCCGCCAACCAGTTCGTCAACAGCCTGCGCCCGCGATTGCAGCGGCTCAATCAGGAGCTGGCGGCATGACCGGGACGCTTAGAACCGCTGTCACCGCGTCGGCGCTGCTGCTCGGGGCTTACTCCAGCAACGCTCAGGCGCAGGACGAGAGCCACAAACATGGTCCAGCGCCGGCCTGGGAGACGTTCCGACAACAGGGGGAAGCGGCCATAACCGCTCGCCTGATCGATCCTGAGTCCGCCCGCATCAACTGGCTTGGCGGCTATATGAAGGGCGGGTTCAAACCGTTTCTCGAAGGCAGGGTGCGAGGCTATGTCGCGTGCGGCACGGTCAATGCGCGCAACCGGATGGGCGGATACACCGGCGCCAGCACCTTTGTGGTGGTGATCGACTACGACCGGGTGATTTACTCCGAGATCGACAAGCGCGCGGGCGGGATGATCTCCGAGCAATGTGGATCGGCCCTTCGCTCGGGTCTCTTGCCGCCCCTCGCGGCTGCTCAGCCAACCACTGGAGCATCAACAACCCAAGGCGCGGCGTCGGGGCTGACGCTTCGCTCGATGCCTGATGGTGCTTATGTGAGCGCAGTCGTCGCGGACAGCCCAGCAGCCTTGGCGGGGCTCAAGCCCGGCATGGTCATCGCCAGCGTCAACGCCATCCCGCTCCAAGGTATGGGCGACGCCATGCTCAAGGTACTTGATGCAGCAGGCGCCAGCGCAGAGCTCACGATCATCGGCGGCAAGGCTCTGAAGCTGGGGAGCACGCAATGACGCGAGCGCTAATGATGCTGGCCACCGCCCTGGCGCTACTGACAGGCTTGCCTGCGCTCGCTCGCGACAAATATGTCTACGGTCCAGAGCCGGAGTGGGAACGCTATAAGAAGCTTGGCGAGGAAGCTGTTCGCGCCAAGCTTCCCGACCCGCAAAACTGGGCGGTTGAGTGGCCCAACGGCTACGCGCAGTTCATCTGGTTTCACAAAGGCAAGTTCCCAGGTTACGCCACCTGCGGGCTCCTGCGCGCGACCGTGCCAGGCCAAGGCCGCCGCTCCGTGATCAACTTTGGCATCGTGATCGATTATGATCAGGTCAAGAAGGTCCACATCAGCGACAAGTCAACCAACAGCCTGACCAACCTCGTCTGCGCAGAACTGGTTTCGCGCGGCACGCTGCCGCCGGCTTCAGTCATGGATGCGCCAAAGGACGTGTCGATCGCAGCGCTCGGCCTAACGATCCGAGCGATGCCCGAGGGCGCGTACGTGCTCGCCATCGGCAAAGGGTCAGCGGCCGACGGCACAGGGCTCACCGCCGGCACCGTAATCACCAAGGTCAACGGTATCGCGCTGGGCGGCCTGGGATCCGCGATGGCCAAGATCCTCGAAAGCCCTGCCCCGACACTGAGCCTCGAAACCGCGGCCGGCAACCCAATCGAAATCAAACGAGCACTCTGATGGGCGGCCGCTGGCAAATGGACTGGTATAATGGCTGGAGCCCGGAGGAGCGGCTAGCTCCACTGCCGGTGCAGCGCGAGGCCATTCGATCCGGAGCAATTGCTAAACCCCGCACCTGCTCGATCTGTAACATCACCCCGCAGCGCGGCTCCGCCAACTATGTCTGGCTCCACGACGAGAATTACGCCGACCCGCTCGCCGCCTACCACGTCTGCCGGTACTGTCACCGCGCGCTACATGACCGGTTCGAGAAGCCAGAGTCGTGGCTGAGCCTGCTTGAGCTTCACCGGTCGGGGGACGGCAACCGATGGTACGAAAGGCTGTCGATGGACCCTGCGTCCCTTCGACAGCCTTTCGCGGACACCTACCCCGAGGGGCTTCCGCCTCACCACGACCGGCCTGACGGAGTATCTCCATCGTAATAGCGGGGCTGGCGAGCGGGCCTCGACGGACGAATGCGGCGACCATTCGGACCGTATTGCTCCTGCACCCACGCGCCCTCAGCGAAGGCGAATTCCACGAACTGCGTCAGTGCATCGACATGGTCGTCATTTCGACCATCTGGGAATGCCAGCAACTCATGGCGCAGAGCCGGCAGCCAATCGGCCGAAGCTGGCAGGGAAAAGTCTCCCGACTGAAGCTGCACCGTGCAGTTTGCCAGCCGATCAATCTTTGACAACCGTGGGCTAGGGCAACGCAGGATGCCGGGCAGCCGCGCGGCGCGGACCTGATCGAAGAGCGCGTGCCCTATTGAGGCGCCTTCGATAATCAGGGCATCGGCCTTCCAGCGGCGATGCCATGCAAGCACGCGAGAGGTCAGATCGGTAAAGGCGAGCTGCTGGCGGATCACATCGAGCAGATACCATTGTCCGTCGCGGAACCCCCATGTGTGACCCACGGAAAAATCGGACGTTATCCTATCGGTAGCCGCGGGATCCCAGCTCTGGACGAGCTTGTGGAAGTAGTTGCGCGGCAGATCCTCGTACTGGCCAAACCAGTTGAGATCGATAAGTCCGCCATCGGCGACAGTCGGGTTTTGCTGAAACTGGGCGCCAAAGTTGCGTGGCCCCATAGCGGTACGCATCTCCTCGAGATACTCGCGCGAGGCCAATGCGGGCGCAAGCACATCGCCCTTCCTGCGGAGCCAGACCTGCCCCCGCGGCAGGAGGATTTCTTCGTCCTGTTCGGCATAAGCGGGCAACGACAGATGGTGCCAGTCGCCGTTGCGCAGCGCCCATCCAACCAAATCTTCCTCGTGAATGCGCTGCTGCACGATTACGATGCGGCCGTCATTCAGATTGTCGAAGCGGTTGAGGAACGTCGTGCGGAAAGTCTCGATGGCGTTCTCGCGCTCGACCGGCGACAGCGTTTCTCCAGCCTTGTGAAAATCGTCAATAATCATGAGGTGGGTGCCGAGCCCGGTCATCGCACCGGACTTGGACGCGGCGCGAACGCCCCCTCCGCCCGTGGTCTCGAAATGCTCGCTCTTGTCCTTGCCCTTTTTGAACTTCGTGGCCGGAAACAGCCGCTGGTACCGCGCATCGCGCATGATGGTTCGCGACTGATCCGCCAACGGCACTGACAATTCTCGGCCGTAGCTGACGATGGTGATCTTAGCATTCGGATCATGGCCAAGCACCCACGAAGGGAATGTGCCCGATACCAACACCGACTTCCCGTGACGGGGCGGCAGTGTGATAATCAGCTTCTTTATCGTTCCCAGCGCGACTTGCTCCAACACATGCACCATCGCCTCGATATGCGAACATGGTGTCATCGCCTCGCCCTTGAGAATGCGAAATCCCTCTCGATGAAAATGACTGAGCGAGCGCCGGGTTAGCTCGTCAGCTAATCGGCGCTTTGCTGCCTGCGTCAGCAGAATAGGCGCGCTCATTGCTCCGGCTCTTCATTCTGGCCTCGAGAAGCGCGAAATACTGGATCGGAGGAGAAGCCGGCCGCATCGAGAATTGCCTCGATCATTTCCTGCTCTTGTGCGGAAGTCTCTCCCGAGGCCGGGTCTCGGGATGCGCCAGCCATTCGCCCAATATAGAGATTGAGCAGGTCCATCTGCGCGGTCCTGTTACCCTTGGCGGCATTCGCCTTGAGGAGGTTCAGCGCGAACGCGCCGAGGGTCGTCGTCACCTCAGCGCCGTTAGAACGTATCGTGAACGGTGCAAGGACGAGCTGGCTGAACTCAGCATCTGGGTCGAGCTTCTCGCGCGGCTTCGGCCCCTCAGGGTTGCCCGACTGCCCTTTCTTCCACTGGTGCCGCTTGGGCGGGCGGCCCTTGCCCACGATGTACTCACCATTCTCGTCCCAGTTGTCGGTCGAGCGGTCGACTTTGTGGTGCGGCCGGTTCGGGCTGGCGTGAGGGCTGTCAGAAGCTTGGAATTGCGGCGGCGACGGCGGTCGCGCGGGGGTGATGACGCGTTTGCGAAACCGGGGCGAAATGCTGGGCCCGATAGCGGGAACAATGGAAGGCGAAGTGGCAGAGGTCTGCGGGTTCTTGGGACGGATAGGCACGGTCAGATCTTTCGATAAGGGTAGCAATCAAGCAGCGGCGCGCAGTCGCGGGCGGGCGATCACATCGGGCCGGGGGACCTCCACCTCCGAAGCGCGTCGCGATGCGACTTCGAGGAAAGTCTCACCGGTCGAACGCAGGGTCGCGCGCTTGCCGGCTGCTTTCTCCCAGCGAGCAATGATCGCATCGACATAGAGGGGGTCGAGCTCAACCCCCCGGCAAACGCGATGCGTTCGCTCAGCAGCGATTAAGGTCGACCCGCTGCCGAGAAACCCGTCGAGCACGATTTCTCCGCGATCCGATGCATCACGGATTGCGTCCGACAGCATGGAGACATTCTTGCAGGTGGGATGCATCGCGAGAAGTTCGGCGCGTTCCGCGCTGAACGTGTTCATGCCGGGGTAGAACCAGCAATTTGTCCGATTGCGACCGTATTTTCCCAACTGGACGTTGTTCCGGTGAGCGGCATCCCCCTTCTTCGCGACAAACACCAACTCATGCTGTGAACGGTACAGCGAGCCCATCGCGCCGGACCTCTTCACCCAGACGGCCAGATTGACCATCGACAACCCTGCGGCCCGGATACCGGAAGTGATCTCCCAAATGTGCCGCCAGTCCATATACAGATAAAGCAGCGCGCCCTCGACGCAGAAGGCAGCCAACGTCTTGGTGCTGCGCGTCTGAAAGTCGATGAACTCAGCTTCGCTCATTTCGCCGCTGCCTTGTGCGAACTCGCGGTGCTTGTTCTGGCCAAGGCCGCTGACGTTTTTGTCGATTTTCACATTGTAGGGACTATCCGTGAGCACCATCCGAGCGCGCTCGGCACCCATCAGCACCGCTAGGCTCTCAGGCTCGAGCGAGGATGCACACATGACGCTGTGCACATCCAAGTCCCAGAGGTCGCCTAGCCGCGAGACCGCACTACCCGGAACGCCGATCGGAACGGGTTCGTCATCCGCGTCTTCCTCGTCCAGCGTCACAGGCGCATGAACCAGATTGTCGATTTCGACTGTGTCGAACCCGGTGTCGGTGAGGTCGAGGTCGACATCGAGCGACAATAGTTCGCCGAACTCGTGCGCGAGTTCGACCTTATCCCACTCCGACGTCTCCCCGAGCTTGTTCAGCGCAATGCGCAGCCGCCGAACATCAGCAGCATCGAGATGCTCGATGCTCAGCGTCGGCACCTCGCGATGCCCAGCCGCGCGTGCGGCTTCGACGATGCCTTCCCCTCCAACGATGACCCGATGTTTATCAATGAGGATCGGCAAGACGACGCCGAATGCCGATACCGAGGCTTTGAGTTTGTCGAGCGCCTGCGGCGAGCGCTTCCGCAATTTGCGATCATAGCTCTTTAGCAGCTCGATATTGACGTACTCAACTGGGCCAAGCCGGAAGTTGTGATGACGCGGTGGCACAGCACCTTGCGATGCCAAGCCTAATTGCGTGCGACCATTGTCTGTTTTCATAGTCCTAAGCTCCACACGATAGTGCAACGGGTTGCAACGGTGGAGCTTGTCCGATCCAAGCGATCAACATACCAACGCGCAACGCCGATCAAACATGATCGACGTCGGGTCAGTACCATCGCTCAACGATCAATACTACAGGAAACTGATAGCTAGGCTCCGACAACTTAAGACAGACGACTTTCATTGTCAATCAACTTAGTGGCCGTGATTTCTGTACTGTACTTTCCCTGCTGCTTCGTTGCCGCTTCGCTGCCAGCGCCGACAGGGAAAACGAGACCAAAGTGCCTGACTCTCAATGGGAATTCATGGGCGCCACGTGACTGCGTCGCTGCAAATTCGATAGATTTGCCTGCCGTAGGTCCCGTGGCAGAGAAAAGCTGTGCGGCGCAGGCGATCGAATTCGATTCGGTACCGCCTCGATAGGCCGCGGAGAATTTTGAGGAGATTGCGGGAAATCTGGCAGCGACGCTGCTCTCCGAAGTACCGAACGAGACTCGAAACGCCGCAGTTCGGCGCGAGTTTGGCGCTGAGGTCTGGGAATGTCCTCAAGAGGAGGACTAGGTGGCGGAGAGGGTGGGATTCGAACCCACGGTACCCGTGAGGGCACGCCGCATTTCGAGTGCGGTACATTCGACCACTCTGCCACCTCTCCGCGAGGTCATTTGATGCCATCCCTGGGGGCGCCACCGGTCGATGAGCGGGGGCCCTTAGCGCAATGATTTCGGCTGTACAAGCGCGGCGCTTGTGCGGCGCGGCGGAGACACTAGATTGTTGGTATGACGCGTGCGCCCAATGCCCCCCTGCCCTATGATGCCGCGGTGCCGATGCCGCCGGTCTCGCACGCGCGCTTCGCGATCGGCGATGTCGTCTGCCACCGGCTGTTCGATTTCCGCGGCGTGATCTTCGACGTCGATCCGGTCTTCGCCAATTCGGACGAATGGTACGATTCGATCCCCGAGGACGTGCGCCCGCGCAAGGACCAGCCATTCTACCACCTTCTCGCCGAGAATGCCGAGTCGAGCTACATCGCCTATGTCAGCCAGCAGAACCTGGTGGTCGACCAGAGCGACGAGCCGGTCGACCATCCGGCGATCGGGGGGCTGTTCGATGATTTTGCCGGCGGTCGCTACAAGTTGAAGCGCGAGCACCGGCACTGATACAGAATTTGTCCCGGGAGCGCCGCCCCCGGGACCCGGGCCATCAATATTTGATGCGGAACTTGGCGTAATAGAAGCCGCCATTGACGCCGAACGGCCCGCCGCTGCGCGGATAGACCTGTCCATCGGCGGTACCGCCGGTGACCGGATACAGGAAGACGGTGGAGGTGGCCTTGAGCCGATCCGGCTTCTCGTCGGTAAAGTTCTGCGCGCCGACGCTCAGCGTATAATGCTCGCCGAAGCTGTAATTCAGCTCGAGATCGGTGGTGAATTTCGCCCCGAACGTCTGATTGGCGACGCCGTTGGTCTGCCCATAATCCTGCGCGCTCACCCAGGAGCTGTAATAGTTCTCCCGGACATTCAGGCTCAGCGCGCCCAGCGACCAGTTGACGTTGAACACCGCGCGGTGGTTCGGCGCCAGATTTTCGGCATCGATCCGCTGCGCCTGGCTGATCACCCGTGCGTCGAACTCGGTGACCTTTGTCTTGTTGTAATTATAGGCCAGCGAGAATGCGAGATCGGCCTCGCTGATCGTGGCGCGATACGTGGCGACCACGTCCACGCCGCGCGTCCGCGTATCGAAGCCGTTGGTGAAATATTGCACCTGCCCGCCCAGGCCCACGGCGATCAGCGAAGGCTGTGCGATCAAGTCTGCCGCGGAGACGACGCGGGGCGAGGTAAGACCGATCCGGTCGCGCAGATTGATCTGATAGGCGTCGACGGTGAGCGTCATCGCCGAAACCGGCTCGAGAATGAAGCCCAGCCCGTAATTGGTCGACTTTTCCGGGGTCAGGGTGGTGGCGCCATAATATTGCGCGACTGCGGTGTTCACGGGATAGGTGCCGGCCTGGAACGCGACGCCGTTGTTGAACGAGGTCGTGACGATCGAGACATTCGACTGGCCCGGCGACGGCGCGTGATAGCCGGTGCCGATGCTGCCGCGGATCGAGATGACGTCGCTGAACTTGTAGAGCGCGTTGACCTTGCCGACCCAGGCGCTGCCGAACGTGTTGTAATGTTCGTAGCGGCCTGCAGCGCCGACGGTGAACGCATCGGTCAGATCGGTTTCCACGCCGATATAGCCGCCATAGCTTTCCTGGCTGAACGATCCGGCGGTCTGTGGACTGGTGCCGGCATAGCCGCTCGCGCCGACGCCCTGGGCATTCGACGTTCCAGCCGCGACATATACGCCCGGAGTTGCGGTCAGCGTGTACAGCCGTTGTGCGACCGCATAGGGGCCCGCGCCATAGGATTGCGGATCGCCTGCCGTCTGCTCATAGGTTTCCTTGCGGAACTCGGCGCCCGCGGAAAGCGTCAGCGGGCTGGCGAAGCCGACTTCGAGCGGATAGCTCAGATCGAGATTGGCGTTGATTTCCTCCTGCACCAGATCGCCGAACTCGAAGCTGGTCTGGGTGGCCGGGCCATAGGAAGCGTTGAGCGAATCATACATCGACAAGGTGAGCTTGTTGCGCGCCCACGTACCCGAAAGATCGTAGTTCAGGCCGCCCATCGTGCCCTTGTAGCCGAGCACGCCATAGATCTGCTCGGTTTCGCCGACGAAACGCGGGGTGAAACCCGCGGGATAAAGCGTGCTGAACCGGAACGTCTGGCCGCCGGTCACGAATCCGCCGGCCGGGCAGGTCGCGTTCCCGGTCGGGCATGGCGTCAGATAGAAGGTGTTGTTGAACAGCGCATTGGCGCCCTGGCTCCGGACCACGCCGTTCGAATCGACCGCGCTGCTGGTGACCGAGGGGCGATAGTTGAAGCTCTGATTGCCGTGCAACTTCGCATAGTTGGCGAAGAAATAGATTTTGCTGTCGCTGGTGACGTTGAGCGCGGCGTTCAGGACACCCTTATAGCCGTGCGCCGGCGACGAGCCCCAGATCTGCACCGGCAGCGGATAATTGGGCAGCTGTGCCGCCAGCGCCGGGAAGTTGGTCGCGAAATTGGCGGCGGAGGGCCGCGTCACGCCGCGGCTGGTCTGCGCATCGTCATAATATTCGCCGGTCAGGTTGATGAATCCCCAGCTCCCCGCGACCCCGGCATTGGCGGCGATCTGATAGCTTTCGCCGTCGCCCGCATAATATTGCCCGGCGCGGCCGACGATCTCGAAGCCGGTGCCTTCCTTCAGCCCGAAATTGAGCACGCCGGCGATCGCGTCCGAGCCATATTGCGCGGTGGCGCCTTCGCGCAGCACCTGGAGGCTGCCGATCGCGAGCGACGGAATCGCCGAAATGTCCGGACCCTGCGCGCCGCGACCCAGGCCGGTATCGCTGCCGCCATAGACCTGGACCAGCGCCGATCGATTGTAGCGCTTGCCATTGACCATCACGAGCACCTGATCGCCCGAAAGGCCCCGCAGCGAAGGCGATCGGACGAAGGTGGATGCGTCGGAGATGGTGTTCTGGCCGACGAAGAAGGACGGGACGATATTCTTGACCGAGTCCATCAGGTTGGCGGCGGGCTGTGTGGCCAGTTCCTCCGAGCTGATGACGTCTACCGGCGATGCCGACGTCGTCGAGGTCCGGTCGGTGCGGCGCGTGCCCAGCACGATGATTTCGCTGCCCGTTCGGGGATCCTCGTCCTGCGCGCTTGTAACTTCGGCGATCGGTTCGGTGGTCTGGGCGCTGGCGACATCGGCCAGCAGTAGCGAGGTTGCGATTGCCGTCGACGCGAACAGCGCGCGACGACCAGAAGCGGTGTTTCCTTGCCTCATCGAGATACCCCCTGATTACGGTTTCCAACCGCCTTCGGGCATCCCCTCCGACATCAAAGCTACGCGAAGTTGTAACGTTGTCAATTCTATGAAGATCGGAAGGTTTTCCTGTTTTCGCAACACCTTAGGCAATGCTCTATGCTTGTAGCCCGTCGCAGGCGCGTCATGGTGACATTTGGGTCACCCGCATTTGCACGGGTTTGTGACACTGCGGCCGGATCAGCCGATCCGCTTGCGCATCGGCACGAAGGGAATTGCGACACCCCCCGCCCTGTGAAGGATCTGCTCGCCCGGAACGAAGCCTGCGCGGCGATAGAAAGCGACGCCCGGAAGCGTCGACATCAATTCGAGCGCGCCGAACCCCGCAGCGATCGCCGCGGCCTCGCTGGCGGCAAGCAAGGCCGCGCCCACCCCGCGCCGGGCGTGATCGGGGTGGACGAAGAAGGCGCGGATTCGCGCCGCATCGCGCGACGGATCGAGCATCGCATCGTCGCGCCCGCCGAAGCGGTCGCCCCCGAAGAGGGTGCGCCGCCGGCTCCAACCGCCGCAGCCGATCGGCACGCCGGCTTCCTCGATCATCAGATAGGTGCGGTCGGCGACCAGTTCCGAGTCGACGCCGAAGACATAAGTGATGGCCGCATCGATCTGCACTTCTTCATAATGACCCTGGCTCAGCGCCCGCGCCGACAGTCGGATCAGTGCCTCCAGCGCGGGAATGTCGTCCCGGCCGGCAACGCGCGGCGCCGGGAGCGGGACGCTATGCATGCTCTTCTCTCACGGCAATGTCCCCGATATAGTGGATGCCATAAGCGGCCATAAAATATGCGGCCGCACAAGCCGGTTCGCCGCTTCGGTTGCGCCCACCCGGCTTGACAGCGCAGGCCGCTTCCCTTAGCTGCGCCCTTCCTCCTGCCGGGGTCTTCCCTGGCGGGCACATGCTTTTGTTAGAGAAGAGACCCATGTTCGCTATCGTGCGCACGGGCGGCAAGCAGTATCGCGTAGCCGCCGGAGACAGAATCGTAGTCGAGAAGCTCGACGGTGAAGCCGGCGCGTCGATCACGCTGGGCGACGTCCTTCTCGCAGGCGAAGGCAGCGAGCTGAAGTCGGTCGAGGGCCTTACGGTCGCCGCCGAGATCGTCGCCCAGGCGAAGGGCGAGAAGGTCATCATCTTCAAGAAGCGCCGCCGGCATAACTATCGCCGGAAGAACGGCCATCGCCAGAATCACACGATCCTGAAGATCACCGCGATCGGTGCGCAGCAGGAAGAGAAGAAGGCCCCCAAGGCCAAGAAGGCAGCCGCAGCTCCCGCCGAGGCACCCGCCCCGGCCGCGGAAGCGTAAGCCTTTCAAAGTCAGGAGTTAGAGCAAATGGCACATAAGAAAGCAGGCGGCTCTTCGCGCAACGGTCGCGATTCGGCAGGCCGTCGTCTCGGCGTGAAGAAGTTCGGTGGCGAAGTCGCGATCGCGGGGAACATCCTCGTGCGTCAGCGCGGCACCAAATTCTATCCGGGTACGAATGTCGGCATGGGCAAGGACCATACGCTGTTCGCGCTTACCGACGGTCGCGTCTCGTTCAAGGAAGGCCGCCTCGGCCGTAAATTCTGTTCGGTAGACATGATTGCGGAAGCGGCCGAATAACATCGGGTAACCAGCCGGGTTGCCCACCAGGGTGATCCGGGGTTTCGCACGAAATCCGAAAAAGGGAGACGGGTCACCCCGGCTCCCTTTTTTCATGCTCCCTCCCCTGCGGACTGTCTCGAATGCGTCACGGTGACGCGGCAGGGCAGTCTCGCCGACTCGAGGAGAGTGGTCATGTTCGCGCGTACGCCAAGACTGACATTACGGCCCGGCTGGCCCGAGGACGCGCCCGCGCTGGCGCAGGCGATCGGGCATGAATGCGTGGTGCGCAATCTCGCCCGCGCGCCCTGGCCCTACCCGATAGAAGCCGCGGAGACCTTCGCCGCCAGCTTCGCCACGTCCGACGAGCCGGTATTCCTGCTGTTCGAGCATGACGCAGGCGCGATACGGCTGGTCGGCGGGATCGGCCTGCACGCGATCGGCGACGAGCCGCACGAACTCGGCTATTGGGTGACGCCGAACGCCTGGGGCCGCGGTTATGCGACCGAGGCCGGCAAGGCGGTGCTCCAGGTGGCCAAGGCAATCGGCGTCCGCCGGGTGACCGCGGGGCACTTCATCGACAATCCCGCCTCGGGCCGAGTCCTGCGCAAGCTGGGCTTCCGGCCCACCGGGCGCATCGTCCCGCAATATTCGCGCGGCCGCGGGGCCGAGGTGCCCAGCGCCCGCTTCGAGCTCGACCTCTCGGAGGACGACAATCGATGCGACGAAGACCCGCACGCGCGAATGGCGGCTTGATCTTCTGAAAGCCCCTCCCCTTCAGGGGTGGGGTTAGGGTGGGGGCTACCCGCGGGCGACAGTCTCGGTGAGACCGCCCCCACCCCCAACCCCTCCCCTGAAGGGGAGGGGCTTTGTTGAGTCACGCCACCGCCGCCGCATAGGCGCTCTCGGCCTTGCCGATGAGCGCGCGATCGTCATGGTTCCAGGGGTGGAAGCCCGGCAGGAAATAGCCGACCCAGGCCGGGAAGATCCGGCGCAGCAGCCCCGGCTTGCCCAGCAGATACCACCAGACCCGCGCCACCGCGCCCGCTCCGGTGATGCCGTCCTGGCGCAGCAGCTCCAGCGTGCCTGCCACGCGCTTGCGCCAGAAGTTGATCGTCACCAGCAGCATCATGATCGACTTGAGCTTCCACCGCCGCCAGCGGCTCCAGCCGGCGGTCGCGTGCATCCAGGTGTCGAACGCCACGCCCTTATGCTCGAGCTCCTCGATCGCGTGCCAGCGCCACATCTCGGCCTGTTCGCGGTCGACGCCGGCGAAGTAGCGATCGTCCTTCAGGATCATCGACGCCAGGATCGCGGTATAGTGCTCCAGCGCCATCGTCGCGGCGAGGTTGACCACCGACGGACGGGTACGGATCACCGCCAGCACTTCGTCGACCACGCGCTCGAGCGGCTCGAGATCGTAGCCGGCCTCGATCACGCGCCTGTTGAACGCGACATGCTCGCGGCTGTGCATCACTTCCTGCAGCGTGAATGCCTTGATCTCGGCCGCAAGCCGCGGCGATGCGCCGTCGCGGAACGCCTTCACCGATTCGATGAAGAAGGCCTCGCCCTTGGGGAAGGTGATCGAGAGTGCGTTGTGGAACGCGGTGGCGACCGGATCGCCGTTGAACCACCAGCGCGTCTGTGCCGCGTCGCGCCCGAAGCGGCGGTCGCGCGGCGTGATGGTCAGGTCCGCGGGAGTCTTTGCTTTCGCCAAGGAGAAACCTCCACTAAGCCGGTAGCTTCGGGGCCTAGAGTTTACTTACACCAATGTCAATAAGTCCACGCAAGCGGCTGTCACCCGGTGAATCGCGCGACGCCGCATTAGAAGCCGCCCGCGCCTTGTTGCTCGAGGCGGGACCGCAGGCCGTGACCCTGAAGGCGGTCGCGGCGCGGATCGGGCGGACGCATGCCAATCTCCTCCACCATTTCGGCTCGGCGGCCGGGCTGCAGAAGGCGCTGGCGGCCAACATCGCCACCAATGTGAGCGCCAAGATCAGCGCCGCGGTGCTGCGCGCCCGGACGACCGATCACAATCCGCGCGAGGTGGTCGATCTGACCTTCGATGCGTTCGGCAAGGAAGGCGCCGGCGCGCTGGCGAGCTGGATGATCCTGAACGGCAATGAGGATGCGCTCGATCCGATCCTGGAGGCGATCCACAACCTGGTCGACGAGATCAGCGACGGGCATGGCGAAGACGTGATGTCGCTCCACGAAGAGACGCTCCAGCTTACCCTGATGGCGCTGGGCGACGCGTTGCTCGGCGGACCGATGGCACGCGCGTTGGGCCTGGCGCGGGACAAGGCGCGCGAGATGGCGGCGTGCCAGCTCCGCAAATCGGTCGCCAACGGGATCTGACTATTCGGCGGCGGCGCGCGGCGTTCGGCGGGCTTCCTGCGCGATCGCATCGTCGATCGCCCGCGCCAGCCCCGCCATCGTATAGGGTTTGCGCAGCACCGGGCGGCCGTGGAAGATCTCCGCATCCACTTCGCCCGCGAAGCCGGTCACGAAGAGGATCGCCACGCCTTCGATCCGATCCTCCAGCGCCGCGACCATCTCGGGCCCGGTCTGCCCCGGCATCAGCACGTCGGAGACGATCAGGTCGAGCGCCGGCATGTCGGCGATCAGCGCGCCGGCGACGAGCGGATCGGCACAGGGCGTCGCGCGGTGGCCTAGTTCCCCCAGCGCGGCGGCGGTCGCGGCCAGCACGCGCGGATCGTCCTCCACCACCAATATGTCGAGCGTCCGGGCGATTGCTGCGACTTCGGCGACCGGCGCCTCGCCCACCGCCGGCGCCGCCTCGCCGATGTGGCGCGGCAGATAGACGGTGACCCGCGTCCCCTTGCCCGGCGCGGTGTCGATGGCGATCTCGCCGCCCGATTGCCGGACGAAGCCGAAGATCTGGCTGAGTCCCAGCCCGGTCCCCTTACCCACCGGCTTGGTGGTGAAGAAGGGCTCGAACACCCGGTCGAGGATTTCGGGCGTCATTCCGCTGCCGGTATCGCCGACCGTGATCGTGACGAAATCGCCCGCCGGGCATTCGCCGACCTCGTCCTGCGCCAGGGTCGCGCCGCCGGTGACGATCGAAAGCGTGCCCCGCCCCTCCATCGCATCGCGCGCATTCACGGCGAGGTTGAGCAGCGCGTTTTCGAGCTGGTGTCGATCGGCCCATACCCGCCAGCCGGTCCCGGCATCGCGCGTAACGACGCGGATCGTGTCCCCCAGCGTGCGATCGAGCAGATCGGACATCCCGGCGATCAGCGCGCCGGCCTCCACCGCTTCGGGCAAGAGCGGCTCCGACCGCGAGAAAGCGAGCAGGCGGCGGGTGAGCGCGGCGGCGCGATTGGCACCTTCCATCGCATTCTCGATATGCCGCTGCGCGTCGGGCCCGCCACTGTGGAGGTGGCGCTTGGCAAGCTCCAACCCGCCCAGCACGACGGCGAGCATATTGTTGAAATCATGCGCGATCCCGCCGGTGAGCTGCCCCACCGCCTCCATCTTCTGGACCTGGCGCAGCTGCGCCTCGGCCAGCGCGCGCTCCTGCGCCTCGGCGCGAAGCTGCGCGGTGGCCGCCTCGACCGCTTGCTGCAACTCTGCAGCGCGCTCGCGCTCCGCATCGGCGTCGGCATCGGCCTGCGCACGCTCACCCTGCGCCTGGATCGCCAGCCAGCCGAGGATCACCGCGCCGAGCACGATCAGCACGCCGAACGCGGTAAGGATGCGCGACGCGAAGCTGGAATTGGCGATCAGCGTCGATGCCGCCGCGGTACGTTCGCGCAACAGCACCCGTTCGGTATCCACGACTTGCTGCAGCAGGCCTTCCACAGTCTCGCGGGCATCGCTCTGGCGGACGCGATAATAGCTTCCCCAGGCGTCGCTATGCCGCTTGTAGGTCGAATATAGCGCGGTCTCGTTCAACTCCTTGCCGCGAATGTCAAAACCGCGCTGGAGCTGGACCACCTGGGCCTGTTGCGACGGATTATCGCTGGTGAGCTGCTTGAGCCGGGCAAGGTGCTCCCGCGCGCGATCCCAATGCCCGGCATATTGCCGGCCCAGGGTGCGATCGGCGCTGACCACGTAACGGCCCAGCGCCGCCTCCGCCGCGGAGATCGCGCCGGCCAGCTGGTTGGTGCGGATGACGACCTCGAACGTATGCTGCTGGAGCGCGATCGCCTCGTCCCGCGCGCGATCGGTGCGCTGCTGGATGACGATCAGCGCCACCAGCACGCCGATGCCGAGCAGCGACAATGCCCCCAGCAGCAACATGCGCCAGTTGGTGGCCCGGCGCGCGCGGTCCAGCGCTATGGTCAGCCCCTCGCTCATGACTGCGCCCTCTTAAGCGAGACTGCGAATCCTGGAAAGGAGTGCGATCCGGCTCAGCCGATCGCGCCCACTGTCCGGCCTGCCGCGGCGAACATTTCGAGGATGCGATCGATCTGCTCGCTCGTATGCTCGGCGCAAAGCGAGCAGCGCAGCAGATAGGTGCCGGCGGGGGTTGCCGGCGGGCGCGCCATGTTGACGTACAGCCCGGCCTCGAGCAGCGACTGCCACATCGCCACGGCCTGTTCCTGATCCTCCAGAATCACCGCGATGATCGCGCTTTCGGGGGTCTCGGTGCCGAGCTTGAAGCCAAGCTGCTTCAGCCCGCCATGCACGCGCCGGGCATTCTCCCACAGATGCTGGCGCTTGTTGTGGGCGTGCATCAGCTTGCGGATCGAGGTCGCGGCGGTCGCCACGACCGACGGCGGCAGCGACGCGGTGAAGATATAGGGCCGGCACGCCAGCCGGATCGCCTCGAACTTGGGATGGTTCGAGACGCAGAAGCCGCCGACCGTGCCGACCGATTTGGAGAAGGTGCCGACGATGAAATCGACATCGGCCTCGCACCCCTGATCCTCGTAAACGCCGCGGCCGTTGGGCCCGAAGAAGCCCATCGAATGCGCTTCGTCGCTGAGCACCATGCAGCCATGCTTCTTGGCGACCGCGACCATTTCGCGGAGCGGCGCGACGTCGCCGAGCATCGAATAGACGCCCTCGAGGATCACCAGCTTGCCGGCATCCTTGGGCAGGCGGCCAAGACGCTTGTCGAGATCCTCGACATCATTGTGGCGGAAGCGGACGATCTCGGCATTGCCCTGCTTGCAGCCGTCATAGATCGAGGCGTGGCTGTCGGCGTCGAGGATGACATATTCGCCCTTCCCCGCCAGCGTGCTGATCATGCCGAGATTGGCCATATAGCCGGTCGAAAAGACGATCGCGCCCGACACGCCGTAGAAGTCGCGCAGCGCCTGCTCGACTTCCATATGATCGCGGAAGGTGCCGTTGAGCATCCGGCTGCCGTTGGTGCCCGAGCCGAACTGGTCGAGCGCGTCCTTGCCCGCCTGGATCACGTCGGGATCGAAGGTCATGCCCATATAATTATAGGTGCCGAGCAGGATCGTATCGCGGCCGGAGATGACGGCTTCGGTCGGCGACTTGACCTGCTCCATCACGATCGCGAAGGGATCGGTGACGCCGGTATCGATCAGCGCCTGTCGCTCGGCGATGATCGGATCGAACTTGCTCATCAGATCGCGTTCCGGCGCGACCAGCGGCGGGTTCTCGGGCAGCGCGTCGGCGAGGTTCGCCCCTTCGGTCACCGCCTCAGCCCTTCAGCTTGACGACGGCATCGACGAGCTGGCCGACATTCTCGATCTCTGCCTGCATGTTCATCGTGATGATGATGTCGAACTCGTCCTCGATCGCCGCGACGAAATCCATGACGGTCAGGCTGTCCCATTCGAGATCGCCGGCGAAGGTGGTCGCATCGCTCAGCGCCACGCCCTTCTTGTTGAACGGTTCGATCTGGGCGGTGACGGTATCGAAGATTTCGGAGCGGTCGCTCACTCGGCGTTCCCTATTCTGTTGTCTGACCGTGGTGCCAAGCAAATGCGGCACCTGTTGGGCGCCTATAGCAGCCCCTGCTCGCGATACCATGCCGCCGTGGCCGCCAGCCCCGCCTTGGTCTCCACTTGCGGCGTCCACAAATTGGCGGGCGGACGGTTGGCCGGATCGATCACCCAGTCCTCGTGGCAGAAGTAAGCGACGCGATCGGGGGTGAGCTTGGCGTTCTTCCCGCGCATCAGCCGATCGAGATGCGCGCCCGCCGTCATCAGAGGACGGGGAAGCGCGAAGGCGGCGACGCGCTTGCCGACCGCAGTACCGATCGCGACGCCGAAGTCGCGGTGGCTCCAGCCGCCGTCGGCGCCGTCGTCGGCGTCGAGGATCCGCCTGCAATTGTCGCTCACCGCCAGCGCGAGCAACAGGCGACCCAGGTCGCCCACTTCGATCACCGAGAGCCGGCCGCCGGGAGGAAGCAGCGCCAGGCCGCGCTTGGCGAGCTTGAACAGTTCGAGCATCTCCATGTCGCCGGGGCCATAGATTGCCGGCGGCCGGACGATCGTCCAGTCGAGCGGAGACACCTGGACGAGCGCATCGCCCTCGGCCTTCGACCAGCCATAGTCGGACATGCCCGGCTCGCGCGCGGCGAGTGAGGAGACGTGGACGAAGCGTTGGACGCCCGCCGCCTGCGCTGCGCCGAGCATGTTACGCGTGCCTTCGACATTGCCGCGGGCGAAGCCTTCGCGGTCGGGGGCGTTGACGACGCCCGCGACGTGGATGACGGCATCGGCGCCTTCGACCAAGCGGGCGAGCGCGCTGTGGTTTTCGAGATCGCCGGCGATCCATTCGATCCCCGGGCACGTCGACTGTTCGCGCCGGGTGAGTGCGCGGACCTGGTGCCCCGCTTCCAGGGCGAGCGCGATCAGGCGCTTGCCGACGAAACCGGTGCCGCCGGTGATGGCCAGGCTGGTCATAAGATCGACTCGCGCGACGACGCGACGACGCGACGAAGTTTTGTTCGCGCAGAGGCGCAGAGGACGCAGAGAAGATCGCCGACGCGAAGCGTCAGCCCATCTAGCGATAGAGGTAAGCCCTGCCGCTGACGCGGCGACCGCCCTACTCTGCGCTCTCTGCGCCTCCGCGCGAACCCACTTCTTCTCGTCGCGTCGTCGCGTCGTCGCACGAAAAACCTAATCACAACAAAGCCATGTGACTGCGATGCACCAGCGCCGAGCGCGGCGCGTAGCCCAGGATCCCGGCCTGCGCCTCGTTGCGCTTGCCGATGATGCGCGCCGCATCTTCCGACGGATATTCGGCGAGCCCGCGCGCGATAGGCGTTCCGGAAAGGTCGGCGATGACGATCAGGTCACCCCGCGCGAAGCTGCCCTCGATCCGAGTCGCTCCCGCCGCGAGCAGGCTCTTGCCCTGCGCCAGCGCGTTCGCCGCGCCCGCATCGACATGGATCATGCCCTTCGCGGTGAGTCCACCCGCCAGCCACGCCTTGCGCGCCGGCGCCGATTTCTCCGCCACGAACAGGCTGTGCCGCGCATCGCCCGACAGCGGCCGATCGACTCGTCCCGAAGCGATTGCCAGATGCGCCCCCGCCCCATTGGCGATCCGCGCCGCGGCGATCTTCGAGACCATGCCACCCGACCCCATGCCCGATGCCGATCCGCCATCCGCCATCGCCTCGATAACGGGGTCGATCCGCTCGATCCGCTCGATATGTACGGCGCCGGGCAGCGCCGGGTTGCGATCATACAGCCCGTCGACGTCGCTCAGCAGCACCACGCCCCCCGCCCCCGCCGCCTGCGCCACCCGCGCGGCGAGGCGATCGTTATCGCCGAAGCGGATTTCCTCGGTGGCGACGCTGTCATTCTCGTTGAGCACCGGCACCACGCCCAGCCCGAGCAACCGATCGAGCGTCGCCGCCGCGTTGAGATAGCGCCGCCGATCCTCGAGATCGTCGAGCGTCACCAGCATCTGCGCGGCCGTGAGGCCCTCGGCCCCCAGCGTCTCGGCCCAGACCTGCGAAAGCGCGATCTGCCCGACGGCAGCGGCCGCCTGCGCATCCTCGAGGCTGGCGCGACCGCCCTTGGCGAGCCCCAGCCGCCGCGCGCCCAGCGCGATTGCGCCGGAGGATACCACCGCAATCTGCTGACCGGCCTTCGTCCGCTCGGCGATATCGGCGACGATCCCGGCAAGCCATGCGCGCCGCACTCCCCCCTCGCCATCGACGAGCAAAGCCGACCCGATCTTGACGATCAGCCGCGGACAGGAAGCGGGCGGGAAGAGGGACATGGCGCTCCGCTTAGCCGTCCATGATGCGGCCGCCAATGCGCGGGCCGACTATTCGCGCGAGAAAATCTCGTCGTGCGACAAGGTAAGATCGAGCAAAGGTGGCGACAGGCTGGAAGGTTCGCGAGGGAGCGACTCTGCCCAACCGTCGCTTGTGCGTTGCACCACGCGCAAACGCTCGGTCACGATATCGACGAACACGATCGTGTCGATGCTCGGCAGTTCCTTATATTCCTCCAACTTTACCCGCAGATCGGTACGCGCCGTCCCCGCAGACAGCACTTCGAAAACGATACGCGGATCGTCGAATGCCTTCAGACCATCGTTCGATGAATTGTTCCGGTCGCAATAGACGGTGACGTCCGGGTAACGCACGGATCGATCGCGAGTGCGTGCAGCCATATCGGAATTATAGGGCTTGCAGCCGGTTCCTCGTAGGCGGGACGCAAGCGCGATTATGATATTGGTCTGCACCTCCGAGTGACGGGCCGTCCCCCCCGCCATCAAGCGGATCACGCCATTGTCGAGCTCCGCCTTGCGATCACCGAAGTCGATTTCGAGGAATTCCTCGGCGCTCAGCAGCGGATAATCGGGTTGCGTCGCCATCCGGGCGTCATATCATATCGATGTGGCGCTTCAAACCGGCGACCACTCGATCGCATCCTCGCCCTCATCGTCGGGGCTGACCCCCGAAGCGTCGGATCCGATCGCCTCGAGCAGCTTGTCGAGCACCCAGTCGACGCCGGTGCCCGCCGCCGCGGAGAGCGGGATGACCTCCGCCCCGCTCGCTTCCTCGAGCTCGCCCACCAGCGCCTCGATCAGCTCCTCGTCGAGCGTGTCGATCTTGTTGAGCGCGACGATCACCTTCTTGTCGGTCAGCCCGGCGCCGTAATTCTCCAGCTCGTCGCGCACGATGCGATAGCTTTCGGCCACGTCGGTATCGTTGGCGTCGACCAGGTGCAGCAGCACCCGGCAGCGCTCGATATGCCCCAGGAAGCGATCGCCGATGCCCGCGCCGTCCGCGGCGCCCTCGATCAGCCCGGGAATGTCGGCCACCACGAACTCGCGCTGGTGGTGGCGCACGACGCCCAGCTGGGGCCGGGTGGTGGTGAAGGCATAGGCGCCGACCTTGGCCTGCGCGTTGGTGACGGCGTTGATGAAGGTCGATTTGCCCGCATTGGGCAGCCCGACCAGCCCGGCATCGGCGAGCAGCTTGAGCCGCAGCCAGACCCATGCCTCTTCGGACGGCCAGCCGGTACCGTGCTGGCGCGGGGTGCGGTTGGTCGAGGTCTTGTAGCTGGCATTGCCGCGCCCGCCGTCGCCGCCGCGGAAGAAGATGCTGCGCTGGCCGACCTTGGTCATATCGACGAGCAAGGTGCGATCCTCGTCGTCGGCGAGTATCTGCGTGCCGACCGGCACCTTGATCACCAGATCGTCGCCGCCCGCGCCGGTGCGGTTCTGGCCCGAGCCGCCATGGCCGCGCGGCGCCCGGAAATGCTGGGTGTAGCGGAAATCGATCAGCGTATTGAGCCCGGCCACGGCTTCGAAGATGATGTCGCCGCCCTTGCCGCCATTGCCGCCGTCGGGGCCGCCATATTCGATATATTTCTCGCGCCGGAAGCTGACGGCGCCTGGGCCGCCCGCGCCGGAACGCACGAAGATCTTTGCTTGGTCGAGAAAATGCATGCGCCCGCTATAGACGCTGACGCAAATCAGTCACCCCACGGCAGTAAACTGTTTGATACTTGGTCTGCGCTGCTACTTTCGGGGGTGGCGCGCGGAGAGAGCCGGGCTATAGGCTTGGAGTATGAAGGCCACGGCGCCCGCCGCCGGGACCAGCACAAGGCACCCCTCGCACGCCATGAAACTGATCGATCGCTACATGGCGCGGCTGATCGCGGTTCCGTTGATCTCCACCTTGCTGATCTCGGCGATGCTGCTCGTCCTCGATCGCATGCTGCGCCTGTTCGATTTCGTCGCGACCGAAGGCGGCCCGGTCAGCGTCGTATGGCGGATGCTCGCCAATCTGCTTCCCGAATATCTGGGGCTCGGCATCCCGATCGGGCTGATGCTCGGCTGCCTGCTGGCCTTCCGCCGCCTCGCCACCTCGTCGGAGCTCGACGTGCTGCGCGCGGTGGGGATCAGCTATACCCGGCTGCTGCGGGTGCCCTTCATGTATGCGATGGCGCTGGCGGCGCTCAATCTGGCGATCGTCGGCTTCGTCCAGCCCTGGGCGCGCTACAATTACGAGCAATTGCGCTACGAACTGCGCTCGGGCACGCTCGGCGCCTCGATCAAGGTGGGCGAGTTCACCAATTTCGGCAGCCGGATGACGCTTCGGATCGAAGAGAGCGCCAACGAAGGCCGCGATCTCTCGGGCATCTTCGTGCGGATGACCACGGCCGACGGCCCGCTCGCGGTTACTGCCGAGAAGGGCCGCTTCCTGCGCAGCGACGATCCCGACACGATCATCTTCCGCCTGACCAACGGCACGCTCGTGCACAACGACAAGGGCTCGCCCGTACCGCGGGTGCTGACCTTCGACACGCATAATCTGCCGATCCCGCTGCCCAAATATGAGAATTTCCGCCGCCGCGGCGACAAGAATCTCGAGCTCACGCTCCCCGAGCTGGCGGTGATCGGCAAGAATAAGGGCGTGAGCGATACCCAGCGCGACACCAGCCGCGCCGCCTTCCACTTCCGTCTGGCGGAAGTCATGTCGATGTTCCTGCTGCCGATGCTGGCCGCGGCACTCGGCATTCCGCCCAAGCGATCGACCTCGGCGCTCGGCGTCTTCCTGTCGATTGTGATCATCGTGACCTATCACAAGGTCAACGAATATGCCCAGGCGATCGGCAGTCTGGGGCGGATCGATCCGATCATCGCCTTGTGGGTGCCCTTCACGATCTTCGCCGGGCTGACGATCTGGATGTATCACACCGTGGCCTATGTGCCCGGCGGCCAGCCGATCGGCGCGCTCGAGAAGGCGATCTCGAAGGCATGGACCGTCGTCCGCCGGCGCCTGCCCGGCGGACGCCGCAAGACCACGGAGATCCCGGCGTGAACTGGGTGAATTTCTTCCCCTCGCCCACCGTATCGCTCTACATGGGGCGGATGTTCCTGGTGCGGACCTTCGCGATCCTCGCCGGGCTCGTGCTGATCCTCCAGGCGCTCGATCTGCTCAGCGAATCGGGCAAGATCCTCGCCGTTGCCGGCAATGGCGATGCCGAGGTGTGGCGCTATGTCGGGTTGCGCACGCCGGAGATCATCTCGCGCTTCCTGCCCTTCTCGGTGCTGCTCGGCACGATCCTGGCGCTGTCGCAGCTCAACCAGAATAGCGAAGTCATCGCGCTCAAGGCCTCGGGGCTTTCGGCGCACCAGGTGCTGGCGCCGCTGATCGTCGCGGCGCTCGGCGTGGCGGTGATTTCGTTCGGCTTCAACGAGCGTATCGTCGCGCGTTCCACCGCGACGCTCGAGCAATGGAAGAAGGTCGATTACGGCCCCATGCCGGTCGATCGCGGCGATCGCGCCAATGTCTGGGTGAAATCGGGCAACGATCTGATCGTCGTCGATCAGATCAAGGGGCGCGGCAATGCCGCCTTGCTCTACAATGTCACCGTCTACGAACGCGACGGCCAGTCGCTCCGCTCGATCCTGACCGCACCGCGCGGGGCCCGCGACGGCGACGGCTGGCGGGTGACCGACGCCCAGCGCTTCACGATCGAGGGCGGGCAGATGGCCAGGC